>DASSQW010000202.1:0-19094 GCA_035702165.1 Candidatus Nanopelagicales bacterium | reverse complement strand
AGACGAGCGTGTTGGCGGTGCCGAGGTCGACGGCCATGTCGCGACCGATGAACGACATGTTGTTGGCCATAGGGCGGGGAAGCCTTCCCTCATCGGGTACGTACGGGCGTGCGAGCCGCTCGGAGGCGACGCTGCCACCCGGACGGACGAGCCCTCAGGGTAACGGCCAGGTGTCCGTGCGGGGAAATGCCGACCGGACGTCCGCGCGGGCCAAGTGACCAACCCCACGCCCACGCCCCACCGTCGACGCGTGATGAGCGGACTGTCCAGCGTCCGCTCATCACCCCTCGACGGAGGGCTCCCGTCGCTAGGCCAGACCCGGGAAGAAGAGGGCGATCTCGCGGGCGGCGGACTCCGGGGAGTCGGAGCCGTGGGAGACGTTCTCGCTCATCACGGTGGCCAGGTCGCCGCGGATCGTGCCGGGGGCCGCCTTGGCGGGGTCCGTGGCTCCCATCATCGTGCGCCACGACGCGATCGCCTCGCGGCCCTCGATCACGGCGGCGAGCAGCGGGCCGGAGGTGATGAAGTCGACGAGCTCGCCGAAGAACGGCTTCTCCGCGTGCTCGGCGTAGTGGGCCTCCGCGGTGGCGCGGTCCAGCGTGCGCAGCTCGAGGGCGACCAGACCGAAGCCCTTGGCCTCGATGCGGGACAGGACCTCGCCGACCAGGCCGCGGGCGACGCCGTCGGGCTTGACGAGGACGAGGGTGCGCTCGGACACAGCAGGGCTCCGGTCTGTGGGTTCAGGGGATCGCCCGCGGCTGCGGGCCCGCCGAAGTGTAACCGCGACGAGTCACCCGCCCCGGCCGCCGGTCCTGCACCCTCCCCCACCGTCGTGCTCCAGGCGATGTCGGTGTCCTCCGCGACCCGAGAGCCCGCAACGCCTGCAGCTCGAGGCGTCAGAGCGGGTCGGGGCCGGCGCTATCGGCGGCTGCGGCGCGCGCTGCGGCGGCGCGGTCGGCCTTGCCGCCGTAGACGACCGCGGTGAGCCAGACGCCGAGGAAGATCAGCCCGAGCAGGGCCAGGGCCGGTACGACGACCCCCGCGAGGATCACGAGCAGCTGCAGCGCCGAGCCGACGGCGACACCCCGGGGCCGGCGCGCGTAGCCGGAGCCGAGCAGCAGGAGCAGCGCCAGGATCCCGAGCACCCACGCCGCCCGAGCACCGCCGTCGTAGAGCACGAGAGCGACGGGGATCGCGAGGGCGACGACGATGGCCTCGAGCAGCAGGATCGCGGGGCCGAGCGTCTTCACCTCAGGCCTCGCCGCGACCGAGCAGCGCGCGCGCCTCGGCAGCGGTCACGACCGAGCCGGTCACCAGGACCCCCGTTCCGCCGAGGTCGGCGGCCGCGGAGTCGGCGAGCTCGATCGCGACGTCGATCGCCTCGGCCAGCCGGTCGGCCACCTCCACCCGGTCGGTGCCGAACACCTCGACCGCCACGGCGGCGAGGGTGTCGACGTCGGTGGCGCGCGGCGACGACGAGCGCGTGACGACCACGGTGGCGAGCACCGGCTCGAGCGCCTCGAGCAGCCCGCGCGCGTCCTTGTCCGACAGCACGGCGACGACGCCGACGAGATGGGTGAACTCGAACGAGTCGCCGATGGCCTCGGCCAGAGCCCGTGCCCCGTGCGGGTTGTGGGCCGCGTCGACGAGCACGGTCGGGCCGCGGCGCACGACCTCGAGACGTCCCGGCGACGCGACCGCCGCGAATCCCGCGCGGAGGACGTCGGTGTTGAGCTGCTCCGCACCACCACCGAGGAAGGACTCGACCGCCGCGAGCGCGACGGCCGCGTTCGCGGCCTGGTGAGCGCCGAACAGCGGCACGAACACGTCGTCGTACCGGCCCGACGGCGCCTGCAGGGACAGGACCTGCCCGCCGACCGCTGGCGCGCGGCCGGCTACGCCGAACTCCACTCCCTCGCGCGCGACCGTCGCGCCCACCTCGGCGCAGCGGGCGAGCAGCACCTCCGCCGCGTCGAGCTGCTGCGCGGCGAGCACCGCGGTCGCGCCGTCCTTGATGATCCCGGCCTTCTCGCCGGCGATCGCCGCGATCGTGTCGCCGAGATAGTCCATGTGGTCGAGGTCGATCGGCGTCACGACCGCGACGACGCCGTCGGCCACGTTGGTGGCGTCCCAGGCGCCGCCCATGCCCGCCTCGACGACGGCGACGTCGACCGGCGCGTCCGCGAAGGCGGCGTACGCGATCGCCGTCATCACCTCGAAGAAGGACAGCCGCGGGCCGCCGTTGCGCTCGCTCGTGGCGTCGGCGATCTCGACGTAGGGCCGGATGTCCTCGTAGACCCGGACGAACCGCTCGATGTCGATCGCCTCGCCGTCGAGGCGCACCCGCTCGCGCACCGAGTGCAGGTGCGGGCTGGTGAACAGACCTGTGCGCAGGCCGAAGGACCGCAGCACCGACTCGATCATGCGGGCGGTCGAGGTCTTGCCGTTCGTCCCGGCGAGGTGGATCACCGGTACGGCGCGGTGCGGGTCGCCGAGGAGGTCCATCACCGCGCGGATGCGCTCGAGCGAGGGCTCGAGCTTGGACTCGGGCCAGCGCGTCGCGAGCTCGGCCTCGGCGCGCTGGAAGCGCGTGAGGAGGTCGTCGGCCTCGTCGTCGGAGAGCGGCGGCGCCAGCTCGACCTGCTCGACCTCGTCCTCGTCGAACGCGGCGCCCAGACCCGAGTCGTCCTCGTCGTCGACGAGCGGGGCACGCAGGTCGATCCCGCGACCACCGAGCTCCACGGCGTCCTCGCCGTCGAGCGAGCGGTCGTCCCCCTCGTCGTCGAGATCGTCGCCGTCGAGGTCGTCGCCGTCGTCGCCGTCGATGTCGTCGCCGTCGGGTTCGAGCTGGTCGTCACGGGGGTCCACGGGCCGCGATCCTACGCGGGCCGGGCGCTGGGCCCCACCGGCGCGGATACGCGGTCGGGGGACGGGCCCCGGTTCCCTAGGATTGCTGCATGACCACGCCTGCGCACGACTCGCGCGTCCCGGAGAAGCCGACCATCGACGGCATCGAGGACCGCTGGGCGCAGGTATGGGAGTCCGAGGGGACCTACCGCTTCGACCGGTCCAAGACCCGCGAGCAGGTCTACTCCATCGACACGCCTCCGCCCACGGTCAGCGGGTCGCTGCACGTCGGCCACGTGTTCTCCTACACCCACACCGACTGCATCGCGCGCTACCAGCGGATGCGGGGCCGCGAGGTCTTCTACCCGATGGGCTGGGACGACAACGGCCTCCCGACCGAGCGCCGCGTGCAGAACTACTTCGGCGTGCGTTGCGACCCCTCGCTCCCCTTCGACCCGGCGTTCGAGGTGCCGACGAAGCCCGACGAGAAGAAGCAGGTGCCGATCTCGCGCCGCAACTTCGTCGAGCTCTGCGAGCGGCTCACGGTCGAGGACGAGAAGGCCTTCGAGGAGCTCTGGCGGCGTCTCGGCCTGTCCATCGACTGGTCGCACACCTACCAGACGATCGATGCCCGGGCGCAGCGCGCGTCGCAGCGCGCCTTCCTGCGCAACCTCGCGCGCGGCGAGGCCTACCAGTCCGAGGCGCCGACCCTCTGGGACGTCACCTTCCGCACCGCCGTCGCGCAGGCCGAGCTCGAGGACCGCGAGCGCGAGGGCAAGTACTTCCGCATCGGTTTCCCGGCGGCCGACGGCTCACGGGTGTTCATCGAGACGACGCGCCCGGAGCTGCTGGCGGCGTGCGTGGCCCTCGTGGCCCACCCGGACGACGAGCGCTACCAGCCGCTGTTCGGCTCGACCGTGCGCACACCGCTGTTCGACGTCGAGATCCCGGTGGTGGCCCACCGCCTCGCCGACCCCGAGAAGGGGTCCGGCATCGCGATGATCTGCACCTTCGGCGACACCACCGACGTCACCTGGTGGCGCGAGCTGAACCTGCCGACCCGCCCGATCATCGGCTGGGACGGCCGCATCCTGCCCGAGACCCCCGAGTGGCTCACCACCGACACCGGCCGTGAGACCTACGCCGCGATCGCGGGCGCGACGTCGTTCAGCGCCAAGGAGCGCATGGTCGAGGCGCTCGGCGCCGCAGGCTACGTCGAGGGCGACCCGAAGCCGACGGTGCAGGCGGTGAAGTTCTACGAGAAGGGCGACAAGCCGCTCGAGATCGTCACCACCCGCCAGTGGTACATCCGCAACGGCGGCCGCGAGACCGACCTGCGCGAGCAGCTCGTCGCCCGTGGCTCGCAGCTGTCGTGGCACCCGCCGTACATGGAGGCGCGCTACCGCTCCTGGGTGGAGGGCCTCAACGGCGACTGGCTCATCTCGCGGCAGCGGTTCTTCGGCGTGCCCTTCCCGGTCTGGTACCGCCTCGACGAGCACGGCATGCCGTCGTACGACGACCTGCTGCTGCCCACCGAGGAGCAGCTGCCCGTCGACCCGAGCAGCGACGTGCCGGCGGGCTTCGACGAGTCGCAGCGCGGTGCGCCCGGCGGCTTCGTCGGCGACCCCGACGTCATGGACACGTGGGCGACCTCGTCGCTCTCGCCGCAGATCGCCGGCGGCTGGGAGGACGACGAGGATCTCTGGAACCGCCTGTGGCCCTTCGATCTCCGCCCGCAGGCGCACGAGATCATCCGCACCTGGCTGTTCTCGTCCGTGGTCCGCGCGCACCTCGAGGACGACGTCCTGCCCTGGAGCAACGCGTCGATCAGCGGCTGGATCCTCGACCCCGACCGCAAGAAGATGAGCAAGTCCAAGGGCAACGTCGTGACACCGATGGGCCTGCTCGACGAGCACGGCGCCGACGGCGTCCGCTACTGGGCGGCTGCGGGCCGGCCGGGCACCGACACCGCGTTCGACATCGGCCAGATGAAGATCGGCCGACGCCTCGCCATCAAGATCCTGAACGCGAGCAAGTTCGTGCTCGGACTCGGCGCCGCGCTCCCGACCGACCTCGACGTCGTGACCGACCCGCTCGACCGCGCGATGCTCGCGTCGCTCGCGTCCGTCGTCGACGACGCGACCGCCGCCTTCGACGACTACAACTACGCGCGCGCCCTCGAGGTGGCGGAGCAGTTCTTCTGGTCGTTCTGCGACGACCACGTCGAGCTGGTGAAGGACCGCGCGTACGGCGGTCGCGGCCCCGAGGGGGCGGCGTCGGCCAAGGCCGCGCTCGCTCTGGCGCTGTCGGTCCAGCTGCGCCTGTTCGCACCCGTGCTCCCGTTCGTGACCGAGGAGGTCTGGGGCTGGTGGCAGCAGGGCAGCGTGCACCGTGCGCCGTGGCCGTCGGCGGCCGAGCTCGCGGGAGCGACGGGCGACCCGGCGGTCGTGGCCGACGTCGCCACCGCCCTGTCGGCGATCCGCAAGGCCAAGAGCGACGCCAAGGTGTCGATGCGCGCCGACGTCGAGGCGGCGGTCGTCACCGGCGACCCCGACGCCCTCGGCCGGATCGAGGAGGCGGGCAGCGATCTGGCCGCCGCGGGGCGCGTCGCGCACCTCACCTTCGTGCCCGCGGGCGGACCGCTGCGCGTCGAGGTCACCCTCGCCGACCAGGCCTGAGGGCGGCCCGAGGCTCAAGTGCGGCTCATCGGGGGTCGATCCCCTGGATGGAGCACGGCGCACGGCCGTGCCCGCTGACCGCACGAGGTGATCGGCGTGGGCCGCAGGACCAGCCCCATCGTGGCGCCCGAGGGCGCCCCGGGCTCGAGCACGGTGCTCCCCGGAGTCCCGCTGCCGACCTGGGCCCTGCCCGCGGAGCCGGTGCTCCCCGAGCCTCCCGCCGCCGAGCGTGCGGCGGCCCCGGTGGCGGTGGCCGCGGCGACGGCCGTCGCGTCCGCGTCCGGCCCGCTCGCGGCGCCGGTGGCCGACCCCGAGGACTGGGCCGCCGTGCTGGCTCCCCCGCCCGCGGCCCCGCCGGTGAGCTTCACCGAGCCGGCCCCGGTCGACCTGCCGACGAAGGACCTGCCGCCGCTGGACCTCCCCGTCGTCGATCTGCCCGCACCCGACGTCGACGAGCCCTCGCCCTTCGACCTCGCCGTCCCGTCGCTCGAGCCGCTCCCCGCGTCCGACGCCGGGTTCCCCACTGTGCCCATGGCCGCCGCGTACGCCCTCGCCGAGACCGATCAGGTCCCGCACACCCACCGTCACGACGAGGACGAGGCGATCGAAGCCCCGGCCAGGCGTCGCCGGTTCGGCCGCCGCAAGGCCGCGGACGACCCGGACCCGGCCCCTGAGGCGCCCGAGCTCGACGCCCCGCTCGCCGGCGCGGCCGCGCTCGACCTGCCGGCACCGACCGGTGCGCCGGCGCTCAGCGACCTACCGGCGCCGCTCGACGCCCCTGTCGCGGCGTCCGCGCCTGTCGACCTCGCGCCTGTCGACCTGCCCGTCCCGGTCGACCTGACCGAGGTGTCCACCGGTCGTTCCCGGCGCCCGCTTGTGGTGCTCGGCGCGATCGGCGGCGTCGCGGTCCTGGCGGCGGTCGCGGCGTTCGTGTGGCCGGGCCTGCTGGTGAGCGCTCCCGACGACGAGGCGGCCGCCCCGGTGGCGCCGAGGTCCTCGGCCGCCGCGCCGAAGGCCGTCACCCTCCAGGCGCCGGTCTCGATCGGGGCCCTGACCCTGGACACGGGCGCGTCGGCGTCCAGCCTGCGCGGGCTCTCCGACGGTGCCCCGCTCCCCGGCCTCACCGCCCCGGTCGGAGCCGTCTACTCGGCCGCCGGTGTCCCGTCGGCGACGGTCGTCGCCTGGACGGCGACCGCCCCGCTCGGGCCCACCGCTGTCACGAGTGCCTTCGCCGGCTTCGAGTCGACGACCCACGCCGCGGTCGCGGGCATCGCGGCGGTCCCCGCCGGCTCGCTCGGCGGCCAGATGTCGTGCGGCTCGACGATGGTGTCGGGCACGCCGGCCAGCGTCTGCTTCTGGTCGGACTCCGCGACGTTCGGCTCGGTGACCGTGCTCAGCCCGGCGAGCGCCGCCGCGGGCGCGCAGACCGCGCTCGAGATCCGTCAGGGCGTCGAGAAGCGCGGCTGACCCGTCCACGCGAGAAGGCCGGTGCCCCGAGGGGCACCGGCCTTCTGCGTCGGTCTGTCAGGCGGACTTGTCGCGGCGCTCGCGCGTGCGCGGCGTGGAGTCGCGCGGCACGAGGGTCGGCAGCACGTTGTCGAGGACGACCTCGCGGTTGATGACCACGCGCGCGACGTCGTCGCGGCTCGGGACGTCGTACATCACGGAGAGCAGGACCTCCTCCATGATCGCGCGCAGCCCGCGGGCGCCTGTGCCGCGCATGATCGCCTGGTCGGCGACCGCCTCGAGCGCGTCGGGCGTGAACTCCAGCTCGACGCCGTCGAGCTCGAACAGCCGCTGGTACTGGCGCACGAGCGCGTTGCGGGGCTCGGTGAGCACCTTCACGAGGGCGTCGCGGTCGAGCGCGACGACGGAGGTGAACACCGGCAGGCGGCCGATGAACTCGGGGATCATGCCGAACTTCAGCATGTCCTCGGGCATCACGCGGCCGAAGACGTTGCCCGGGTTGGTGTCGACGGCGCTGTCCATCGACGCCGTGAAGCCGAGCGCCTTGCGGCCGATGCGCTGCTCGATGATCTTGTCGAGGCCCGCGAACGCACCGCCGACGATGAACAGCACGTTGGTGGTGTCGATCTGGATGAACTCCTGGTGCGGGTGCTTGCGGCCACCCTGCGGCGGCACCGACGCGGTGGTGCCCTCGAGGATCTTCAGCAGCGCCTGCTGCACGCCCTCGCCGGAGACGTCGCGCGTGATCGACGGGTTCTCGCTCTTGCGGGCGACCTTGTCGATCTCGTCGATGTAGATGATGCCTGTCTCGGCCTTCTTGACGTCGTAGTCGGCGGCCTGGATCAGCTTGAGCAGGATGTTCTCGACGTCCTCGCCGACGTAGCCGGCCTCGGTCAGCGCGGTGGCGTCGGCGATGGCGAACGGCACGTTGAGCATGCGCGCGAGCGTCTGGGCCAGCAGCGTCTTGCCCGAGCCGGTGGGGCCGAGGAGCAGGATGTTGGACTTCGCGAGCTCGACGGCGTCGTCGCCTCGGCGCTCGCCGCCGGCCTGCACGCGCTTGTAGTGGTTGTAGACAGCGACCGACAGCGCCTTCTTGGCGGCGTCCTGGCCGATGACGTACTTGTCGAGGAAGTCGTAGATCTCGCGCGGCTTGGGCAGCTCGTCGAACTGCAGGTCGCTGGACTCGGAGAGCTCTTCCTCGATGATCTCGTTGCAGAGGTCGATGCACTCGTCGCAGATGTAGACACCCGGGCCTGCGATGAGCTTCTTGACCTGCTTCTGGCTCTTGCCGCAGAACGAGCACTTGAGCAGGTCGCCGCCGTCTCCGACTCGCGCCACGTGATCGTCCCTTCGTCGCCGCAGGGGGTCGCTGCGGGGGCGTGCGTGCGATTGCTGCGGTGCCTCGGGCGGACCGCCGGTACGAAGGTACCCCGATCGGCCCCCCGGGTCGCGTCGCGTGACACGCCGGGACGATCCTTTACGCCGACAGCGCAACGCCCGTCCGATACGGGATCGGACGGGCGTCGTGCCTGGTCAGGACCGGAGAGGGCCTGTGGTCAGGCCGAGGTGGCCGAGGCCTTGCGCGACGGGATCACCGAGTCGACGATGCCGTACTCCACGGCCGCGGTCGCCGAGAGGATCTTGTCGCGCTCGATGTCCTTCTGGATCTGCTCGGGGTCGCGACCGGTGTGGCGCGAGAGGATCTGCTCCATCTCGGTGCGCATGCGCAGCAGCTCGTTGGCCTGGATCTCGATGTCGGTGCCCTGCCCGCCGCCCTCGGTGTAGGGCTGGTGGATCAGGACTCGGGCGTGCGGCAGGGCGTAGCGCTTGCCGGCGGTGCCCGACGCGAGCAGCACGGCCGCGGCCGACGCCGCCTGCCCGAGGCAGACGGTGGTGATGTCGGGCTTGACGAACTGCATCGTGTCGTAGATCGCCGTCATCGCGGTGTAGGAGCCGCCGGGCGAGTTGATGTAGATCGAGATGTCGCGGTCGGGGTCCATCGACTCCAGGCACAGCAGCTGGGCCATGACGTCGTCGGCGCTCGCGTCGTCGATCTGCACGCCGAGGAAGATGATGCGCTCCTCGAACAGCTTGGAGTACGGGTCCCAGGTCTTGGTGCCCTGGGTGGTGCGCTCGGTGAACTGCGGGAGCACGTAGCGGGCCGACGGGCCCGGTGCGGCGATGCCCGACGGCGTGAACAGCTGGTTCATGGTCATCTCTTTCGTGTCCGTCGTCAGGCCGTGCCGCCGCCGCCGGTGACGTCACCTGCGGACGTCACGACGTGGTCGACGATTCCGTAGTCCTTGGCCTCCTCGGCGGAGAACCACTTCTCCCACTCGGAGTCCTCGACGATCCGCTCGACGGGCTGTCCGGTGTGGTGGGCGATGAGCTCGGCCATCTGCGCCTTGATGAGCAGCATCTGCTCGGCCTGCTTCTGCACGAGCGACTGCACGCCGCCGAGGCCGCCGAGAGGCTGGTGCATCATCACGCGGGCGTGCTTGAGGGCGTAGCGCTTCCCCGCCGCGCCCGCGGTCAGCAGGAACTGCCCCATCGACGCGCACATCCCCAGGCCCACGGTGGCGACGTCGTTCGGGACGAACTGCATCGTGTCGTAGATCGCCATGCCGGCCGAGACGCTGCCGCCGGGCGAGTTGACGTACAGGTAGATGTCGGAGGTCGGGTCCTCCGCCGACAGCAGCAGGAGCTGGCGCACGATCTCGTTGGCCATCTCGTCGCGGACCTCGCCCTCGAGGAACAGGATCCGCTCGCGGAGCAGGCGCTCCTTGATCGAGTCGCCGTAGCCGGTCACCCCGGTCCCGGGTCCTCGATCGCTCCACTCACCGGTCACGGTGTCCTCCTCGTGCGTCGCTCGCGTGTCGTGTCGACGACCCTAACCAGAGAACACCCCCGTGCCATCCCGGGCACGGGGGTGTTCGCCGTAGGCGTGATGCCGCCGCAGCGGCCCGGACCGCGATCAGTCGTGGTCGTGACCCTCGTGGTCGTGGTCGTGACCCTCGTGGTCGTGGCCCTCGTGGTCGTCGAGGCCGAGGTCGGCGAGGTCGGGAGCACCCAGGGCGGCCAGCTCGACGGCTGCGCCGTTCGAGTCGGTGATCCGCGCACGCTCGATGACGTGCGCCAGCGCCTTGCTGCGGCGCACCTCGGCGACCGCGGCGGGCACCTGGCCGGCGTTGACGAGCTCCTGCGCGAACTGATCGGGCGACATGCCGTAGCGCGGCGCCTGCGCGACCAGCCAGGAGGAGAGCTCGGCCTCGGACACCGAGAGCTGCTCGGTGTCGGCGATCCTGTCCAGCACGAGCTGGCTCACGAGCGACTCGCGGGTCTGCTCGACGACCTCGGCGCGGTGCGCGTCGTCGCCGTGGCCGTCGGAGAAGTGGTCGTCGACCTGCTGCTGCAGGAACGAGTCCGGCACCGGCACGTCGGACATCGCGATGAGCGCCTCGGCGACCTTCTCGCGGGCGGCGTAGCCCTGCTCGAGGACCTTCACCTTGGCCAGCCGCTCGCGGATGTCGGCGCGGAGCTCGTCGATGGTGTCGAACTCGCTGGCGAGCTGCGCGAAGGAGTCGTCGGCGTCGGGCAGGACCCGCTCGCGGACCTGGCTCACGACGACGGAGACGTCGAGGTCCTTGCCGGCGTACTCGCCGACCTCGGGGCTGAACACGAAGGTGCGGGTCTCGCCGGCCTCGGCGCCGGAGACGGCGTCGTCGAAGCCGGGGAGCATGCCGTCGGTGCCGAGCTCGTAGGACATCGCGCTGCCCTGGAGGTCCTCGACGTTCTCGCCCTCGAGCGTGCCGGACACGTCGACGAGCAGGACGTCGCCGGAGGCGGCCGCGCGCTCGACCGTCGTGAGCGAGCCGAAGCGGCCGCGCAGCGAGGTCAGCTGCTCCTCGACGTCGTCGTCGGCTACCTCGGCGGCGTCGACCACGACCTCGATGCCGTCGTACGCCGGCAGCTCGAACTCGGGGACGACGTCCATCTCGGCGGTGAACTCGAGCGGGGCGGCGTCCTCGTAGGTCGTGACGTCGACCTCGGGGCGGCCGAGCAGCTTCACCTCGTGCTCGCGCATGGCGGCATCGAGGTTGAGGTTGATGGCGTCGTTGATCGCCTCGTCGAGGACCGCACCGCGGCCGACGCGCTGGTCGATGACGCGCTGGGGCACCTTGCCCTTGCGGAAGCCGGGCACCGTGATCTGGTCGGCGATGCGCTTGTAGGCGGCGTCGAGGGCGGGCTTGAGCTCCTCGAACGGCACCTCGACGGTGAGCTTCACCCGGGTGGGCGACACGTTCTCGACAGCGCTCTTCACAGCGATCGGTACTCCTGCTTCGGTGCGGACGGGCCGCGGGGCGGGTGGCGCGACCGCCGGGGCGGGCACGGGCTCGGGGGCGGACCCGGGACCGGGCCTGCAGTCGGGGCGGGGAGACTCGAACTCCCGATCTCCTGCCCCCAAAGCAGGCGCGCTAGCCACTACGCTACGCCCCGGTTAGCCGGGGCTGAGTCTAGGGGACTCGCGGGCCCCCACCGAACCGCGGCCTCCGCGGAGCAGGGTTACGACGAGGGTGCCGGCCTGATCCGCCCAGGGCTGTCCCCCGCCGCCCAGGGTCGGTGACGTGAGCACCCTGGACCTGGCCTGGACCGGAAGCTTCTCGCCCGAGTCCGACCCGGCGACTCTCACGGTCCGTGGTCAGCCGGAGGGGTTGTCGATGGGCGTGCCATCGGGGTTGCGGATGTGCGACGTGCTTCCGTCGGCGTCGGGTGCATCGGCCGGCCTCGTGTCGAGCGGTGAGTCGGTTCCCACGTCGGGGTCGACCTCGAACGCCTCGGACGTGTACGGGGCCTCGGTTCCGTCGCGCTGCGGGCTGCCCGACGTCGATGGCCGTGCTGCGTGATCGGAGCTCATCGCATTCCTCTCGGGTCGGATCCCAGGGGCGAACGTCCTCGGGGAGGCGGGTGCGGGCTGCCCAGCAGGGCGCGGCCAAAACAACCGGGTCCGACAGATCCTCCGTCGCCGAGGGCGATCGCCCAGGTGTGCGGCGCTGCTCGCCGGGCGGCAGCCCGATCGCGCGCGGGCTCCCCCCGATCCGCACGACCCGCTCACGTCGCAAGCCCCGGCCTGACGGCCGGGGCTTGCGACGCGAGCGGGTGACCGGGATCGAACCGGCATGGCCAGCTTGGAAGGCTGGGGCTCTGCCATTGAGCTACACCCGCGGGGCGCTCCATCCTGCCACAGCACGTGCGGAGGGGGCCGGAGCCTCTCGGCCGCCGACCCCCTCGTGCGGTCGTGATCAGGCGGGCATCATCACGAGGTCGTCCAGCGAGATCGCCTTGTCGCCGACGTTGGTCGACGCGCGCACCTCGCTGATCGAGAACTGGCCCGCCGTGGTCACCGCGGTGTCGGTGACCGAGAACGACCAGGCCGCCGGCTCGCTGGTGCCGAAGGCCCAGATGCGGAACCGGACGGTGCTGCCGGTGACCTGGATGCGGATGTTCTGCTTGCCCGTCGTGAGCGCGTTGGCGCCGCTGACGCTGCCCAGCGAGGTGACCGTGCCGGCCACGCTCCTGCCCACCGACACCGTGCCCGAGCTCGAGCTCAGCTCGAGGTAGTAGCCGGTCTTCATCCGGTAGGCGTTCTGCCAGCCGCCGGAGCCGCGCATGCCGATGTCGACGTAGCTCTTGGCCGCCGTGCTGCTCCACGCGTACGTGAACGTCACGTCGGAGTCGGCCACGGCCGGCACGTTGAGGAGCGCGCGGGAGTAGGCGCCCGCGACGTCGGTGTAGGCCAGCGAGCCGGCGTTGCCGACGATCGTCGCGGACCCCGAGGCGTTCGAGGTCTGCCACGACGCGTTCCAGGCAGTGCCGTCCGCACCGGTGAAGGTGTCGGAGTACAGCGGCTGGACGTTGCCCGACGAGGTCGTGACCGACAGCGCCGGGCTGCTGGCCGCGCTGACGTTCCCGGCCGCGTCGTAGGCGACGACGGTGTAGGAGTACGTCGTGCCCGCGGTGAGCCCGGAGTCGTTGAACGACGTGCCGGCGGTGATGTTGCCGCTGACCTGGGTGCCGTCGCGCAGCACGCGGTAGCCGGCGACACCGACGTTGTCGGTCGAGGCGTTCCAGCCGACCGTCAGCGACGTCTGCGTCACGTTGGCCGCTCCGACGCCGGTCGGCGCGGTCGGTGCCGCGGTGTCGGCCGTGGTCGACAGGGACGCCGCGCCGCTCGACGGGCTCACCAGGTTCGACGTGTCGTAGGCGACGACCGTGTAGCTGTAGCTGGTGCTCGGCGTCAGGCCGGAGTCGGTGTAGGACGTCCCGGTCGTGATGTTGCCGCCGACCTGGACGCCGTTGCGGAAGACGCGGTAGCCGGCCACGGCCTGGTTGTCGGTCGACGCCGCCCACTGCAGCGTGATCGACGACGCGGTCGCGGACGCCAGGGTCGGCGTCCCCGGAGCGGTCGGCGGCACGAGGTCGCCGGCCGAGACGAGCAGCGCCGGGGTGCTGGCGCCCTCGTTGCCCGCGGCGTCGATGGCGCGCACGAAGTACTTGTTGGTGACGCCGGTGTCCGGGGTCGTGTACGAGAGCGACGAGCCCGAGAGCGTCGCGACGACGCGGTCGTCGCGCAGCACCTGGTACTGGATCGCGCTCGCGTCGGTCGCGGCGCCCCAGGTGAGCTTGACGTTGCCGCCGCTGCGCGTGAACGCGAGGTTGGTCGGCGTCGTGGGGGCCGTCGAGTCACGCGGGCAGAACTTGGCGAATCCGCCGAGCCACTGGTTCTGGGTGCCCGTCCACGAACCCTGCTTCAGGTCGCCGCCGGCCCAGAGGCAGCCCTGCGGGTCGACCTCGAGCGCGAAGACGCCGATGCCGTGCGTGCTGTCGAGCGAGGGCAGGAACTGCGGGCCGAGGAAGGCACCGGTGGCCTGGTCCCACGCGCCGACGTACTGGATGACGTCGACGCGCGAGGCCTGGCTGATCATCGTTGCGGCGGGGCTCCACGTGTAGGTGTCGCTGTAGGCGAAGGCGCCGCAGTGGCAGGACGCGTAGACGATGCCGTTGACGGCCGTGATCGCCTGGATGTCGCCCCCGCCGCCGTTGGTGATGGTGCTGCGGATGCGGCTCATGTCGGTGCGGCTGAGCTTGGACAGCGAGTGCTGCGAGCCGCCGAGCCAGACCGAGTCCCCGAGGTCCTTGACCGCCTGCTGGTAGCCCTTGCCGGTCGCGGTGCCGATGGACGGCGTGAACTGCACCTGGCCGGGGATCAGCGCGCCACCGGTCGCGGTGGTGACGGCGGCGACGTAGGGCTGGGGGGTCGCGTTCACGTTCTGGAAGTAGCCCGACATCGTGACGCGGTCGGCGCTGGCGTCGAGCTCGACGATCGTGCCGTCGAAGTTGGGCTTCCACGCGCCGTCGGGCTTCGCGGTCGCGAGCGAGATGCGCGAGGCGCGGCCGAGGGTGATCAGCGGACCGCCGCCGCCCTGGACGCGGTTGAAGCGCCCGCCGATGTAGAGGTAGCCGTCCTGGATGTCCATCGCCTTCACCTGCGCGGGCAGCGTGCCGGTGGTCTGGACGTACTGGACGTTGGCCCGCCAGGTCGGGTCGGTCGCGCCGGTGACCGGGTCGAGCATGGCCAGCCCCTGCGTCATCGACGCGCCGTTGGCGTTGGTGAACTCGCCGCCGACGATCAGCTTGCCGTCGGGGCTCACCGCGAGGTCCCAGACCGCGCCGTCGAGCACGGGCCGGAACGTCGAGATCCACTCGCCGGTCGTCGTGTTGAACGCGGCGAGGTAGTGCTGCTCGACCTGCTCGCCGGGCCCGGGGGTCGCGCCCTTCTGGACGTACTGGAAGAAGCCGCCGACGTAGGTGACGTTGCCGATGAAGGCGAAGGCCTCGACCTCGAGGGTGAGCTCGCCCTGGAAGCCGCCGACGACGCCGGTGACGCCCCACGGCGTGGAGTTGACCGTGCTGTCGCTGATCATCGCGCGCTGGGTCGACGCCGCGGTGCCGCTGTCGGGGATGGTCGTGAACCCGCCGTCGGTGATCTGCGGGCGGACCCACACCTGGGTGAACGGGAGCGCGTTGCCCTCGTTGGTGTAGGACCAGAGGTAGTTCGTGGTCGTGTTGGACGCCTTGACCTGCGACCCGAAGCCCCAGCCCATCCGGTTGTTGTGCGAGGTCAGGAACGCGGTGGACAGCCGCTTGTACTGGCTGTCGGCGCCCCAGTTCTGGGTGTTGCCGCCGGAGTAGAGCGTGCCGTCGGCGCGCACGTTGTTGAGCGGGATGCCGCCGCCGATCGTCCAGTTCCACGTCGGGACGCTGCTCGGCTCGAAGAGGCGCAGCTCCTGCCAGGTCGTGCCCGCGTTGTTCGTGGCGCGGCGCACCCGGATGCCGTCGGCCAGCGTGGAGGGCGAGGCGCCGTTGAGCAGGCCGTCGATCGTGACGGAGGGCAGCGTCGCCGGCGCGAACGCGGCGGTGCCGGTGGGGGTGGTGCGCACGGCGCTGGCTCCGGAGCCCTGACCCTTGGGCGTCCAGCTCCAGCCGTCGCGACCCCGGCCCACGAGGACCCAGCCGCCGCCGTCGGTGGTCATGTCGCAGTAGAACTGCTGCGCGGTCTCGAGCTTCGCGGTCTGCAGCCAGTAGATGCCGTCGACCGACGCCGGGACGCTCTGCTTGATCGACCAGCACGAGGGCGCGGCGAGCGCCGCGGTGCTGCCGTCGAGGACCGGACCTGCTGCCTGGGCGGGAGCCCCAGCGACCAGCAGGGAGGCGATGACCGCGAGCCCCGTGAGGGCCCCGGTGGCTGCCGTGCGCAGCCGACGTCCAGTCCGCATGTTCGTGTCCTCCGTCGAGCCGGCTCGGCGCGTGGGTCGGACGCGCCGTTCCACGGCAGCCGCAAGCCCCAGGGGCGGAGTGCTGGTCGTGTGGGGGTCAGACTACGTCCGCGATCACCCTCAGCAGAAGGCGGTCGCCCGGTTGGCGGTACTCCGAGAACCCCTGGGACGCAAGGGGATCACGATTCGTGAGCGATCGTTGCACAACGTGAGACGGGCCTCAGCCGAACGGCTGAGGCCCGCCTCGGGTGCGTGGGCGATGGCGGGTCAGGCCCCCGCGTTCACCACCAGGTCGTCGATCGTGACGCTCTTGGCGCCGACGTTCGTCGAGGCCCGGTTCAGCGCCAGGAAGACCTGACCGCCGGCCGTCACCGAGGAGTCGGTGTCGGTCGAGGTCCAGGCGGCCGGCTCCGGCGAGCCGTCGGCCCAGATCTTGACCTGGAGCGTCGTCCCGACCACCCGGATCCGCAGCCACTGCTTGGTGGTGACCAGCTTGTTGGCCCCGGTGAGGCTGCGGATGGTGCTCTGGGTGCCGGCCACGCTCTTGAGCACGGCGACGGTGCCGGAGTTCGACGACAGCTCGACGCCGTATCCGTCACGCGGGCGGTAGGTGCCCACCCAGGCGCCGCTCCCCCGCGTCCAGACGTCGAAGTACGCCTTCGCCGAGGTCGAGGACCAGGCGTAGGAGAACGTGACGTCGAGATCCGTGCGCGCGGCCACACCGGACACGACCGCGCGGGCGTTGGCGCTCGCGACGTCGTTCACGGTCAGCACGCCCGCTCCGGAGAGCGTCGTGATGGTGCCGTTGCCGACGACGGTCGTGAACTGCGCCGGCCACGGGGTGCCGTCGGCCACGGACCAGTTGTAGGAGAACAGCGTGGTCGGGCCGGCGGGTGTGGTGGTGACGAGCACCGAGTTGCTCGACGGGCCCACGTTGCCGGTGGGGTCCTTCGCAGCGACCGTGTAGGTGTAGTCGGTCCCCGCCGTCAGGCCCGTGTCGGTGAACGACGTACCGCTCACCAGGCCCTGAAGCGCGGTGCCGTTGCGGGTCACGACGTAGCCGGCGACGGTGCCGCTGTTGTCGGTGGCCGCGCCCCACTGCAGGTTCACCGAGGTCTGGCCGCCGGCCGAGCCCGTCAGCGTGCCCGGAGCGCTCGGCGGAGTGCCGTCGGCCTGCACGGTCACCACGACCGGCGTCGCGGAACCCGTGTTGTTCGAGGTGTCGGTGGCCACCGCGGTGAGGGTGTGCGAGCCGGTGACGATCGCGTTCCACGACGCCGAGTACGGCGCGGTCGTGTCGACGCCGACGGACGTGCCGTCGACGAAGAACTCGACCTTCGCCACACCCTTGTTGTCGCTCGCCGTCGCGTTGATCGTCGTGGCTCCGAACGGGATCGAGCCGGCCGCCGGCGAGGTGATGCTCACCGTCGGGTCGGTCGTGTCGGGAGCCGGGACGGTCACCGAGACCGGCGTCGACGTCGTGGTCTTGGCCGCCGTGTCGGTGGCGACAGCCGTGATCGAGTGCGGGCCGGGCGCCGAGGCGTTCCAGCTCACGGAGTACGGCGCCGACGTGTCGACGCCGACCGACGATCCGTCGACGAAGAACTCGACCTGCGCGACGGCCTTGTCGTCCGACGCGTTCGCGGAGATCGTCGTCGCACCCGAGACCGTGGCGCCGTCGGCCGGGGCCGTGACCGCGACGGTCGGGTTCTGCGTGTCGGGCGTGCTGTTGCCCGAGGCCGCGTAGTGCGCCGCGACGCGGCTCGCCGAGAGCGCACCGCCGTAGATCGAGACCTCGTCGACCTTCGCGGTGACGTAGCTCGTGCTCGGCTGGCCCGGCCAACCGCCGAGGTTGTCGCCGCCCACGCGCCAGTAGCCGTCGTAGCCCTGGTTGGTCGTGACGCCGTTGGTGGCGTCCAGCGAGCCGTCGATGTAGAGCGCCATGCCCGACGGTCCCTGGGTCGCGACGACCTGGTGCCACTGACCGTCGTTGAGGGTCTTGGTCGACGTGACGATGTCGGACTGCCCGTTCCACACGCCGAAGACGAGGTGGCCGTCGTCGGTCAGGTAGACGTGCTTGTCGTAGGCGCCGCTGTCACCTGTCTGGTTGCTGCCGAAGCCGATGAGCTTGCCGCCCGTCGTGGTCGTCGTGCTGAACCACATCTCGAGCGAGAAGGCCGTCGGCGACGAGGTCGCGCTGGCGGACGTGAGGTAGGACGACCCGTCGAGCGAGACCGCCTTGCCCGTGGCACCGAGCGCCCCGGGGACGCCGAGGGTCGCGCTGCCCTGCACGAGGCCGGTCGCACCGTTGTTCGAGGCGTCGGCGAGCGTCGTGCCCGAGGTCTCGTCGAGGCGCCAGTACTGCAGCGGCTCGTCGGCGTACACGGCCTGGCCGTAGGCGTCCGACGGCGTCACGATCGGCGGGGCCACGCGACCCGACGCCGTCCAGTGGGCGCGGACCTGCGTGGTGGTGATGGCCGTCGGGTAGACCGCGACGTCGGCGATGGTGCCGGCGAAGAAGTTGCTCGAGGGCTGGTCCGGCCACGCGCCGAGGTTGTCGCCGCCGACGCGCCAGTAGCCGTCGTAGGCCTGGTTGGTGGTCACGCCGTTGCGGCCCACGCGCGTCGCGTCGACGTAGAGCGCCATGCCCGCGGCGCCCTGCGTCGCGACGACGTGGTGCCACTGCCCGTCGTTGAGAGCGGTCGGCGAGTACAGCGTGTCGAACCCGCCGTTGTAGACGCCGAACACGATCCGGCCGTCGTTGGTCATGTAGACGTGCTTGTCGTAGTTCGAGCTCACCGCCGGGTTGCCGCTGAAGTCCAGACCGGCGGCCCGGTTGCCGAAGCCGACGATCTTGCCGCCGGTCGTCGACGTGGTCTTGAACCAGGCCTCCACCGAGTACGTCGAGGGCCCGCTCACCGGGTTGGAGACGACGATGCCGTCGACGCCGTTGGTCGTGACACCGGTCGCGTCGCCCGGGATCGGTCCGGCCTGGCCGTAGGTCAGCGTGCCGGAGTAGGCGCCGCTGCTGCCGCCCGCGGAGGCGTCCACGGCGACGGGCCCGGCGGGCTCGCCGAGCTTCCAGAAGAACGACGGCGAGTCGGCGTCGACCGCCGTCTGGTACGCCGTCGCCGCGCTGATGCGGACGGTGCCGGTCGACGGCGACTTGGCCGACGCCTGGGTGCCGTTGGTCTCGATCGCGTCGACGGTCCAGCTGTGCTGGCTGCCCGACGCGAGGCCCTTCTCGACGAAGGTGACGACCGGACGG
>DASSQW010000201.1:0-3664 GCA_035702165.1 Candidatus Nanopelagicales bacterium | reverse complement strand
CGACGGACCGGCGTATGACGCGATCGCGCGGCTACTGTGCGCGGATGCGCATCGTGATCGTGGGGGCGGGGTTCGGCGGGCTCGAGCTGGCCGCCCGTCTGTCGGAGTCGTTGGGGGAGCGTGCCGACGTCGTCCTGGTCGACAAGAACGACGGGTTCGTCTTCGGGTTCTCCAAGCTCGACGTCATGTTCGGCCGGACGACGGCCGACCACGTCACGCACCGCTTCGTCGACGTCGTGCACCCCGGCGTACGGATGCTGCAGGCCGAGGTCACCGCCATCGACCCCGTGGCGCGACGCGTCACGACGACGAGCGAGACGCTCGACGCCGACATCCTCGTCGTCGCACTGGGGGCCGATCTGCACCCCGAGCTCACACCCGGTCTGGTCGAGGGCGGCCACGAGTTCTACACGGTCGCAGGCGCTTTCGCGCTCCGCGACGTCCTGCAGCAGTTCGAGGGCGGGCGCGTGATCGTGGGAGTGACCTCGACCCCGTTCAAGTGCCCGCCGGCACCGAGCGAGACCGCCTTCCTCGTGCACGACCTCCTCGAGGACAAGGGGATCCGCGAGGGCTCGACCGTGCAGCTCGTGTCGCCGCTCGGCGTACCGATCCCGCCGTCGCCGCAGGCCTCCACCGCGATCCTCGCGGCGTTCGAGGAGCGCGGCATCGAGTTCGTCGGCAGCACGATCGTGACGGGCCTCGACGCCGACCGCCGGGTCGCGCTGCTCAGCGACGGCGGCGAGCTGCCCTACGACCTGTTCCTCGGCGTCCCGGTGCACCGGGCGCCTGCGGTCGTCGTCGACGCGGGCATGACCGTCGACGGCTGGATCCCCGTCGACCCGTACACGCTGCAGACGCAGTACGACGACGTCTACGCGATCGGCGACGTCACGAGCGTCGGTACGCCGAAGGCGGGCGTGTTCGCCGAGGGTCAGGCGGGGGTCGTCGCCGAGACCATCCTCGCGCGGGTGCGCGGCGAGGACCCGACGACGCAGTACGACGGGCACGGCATCTGCTACATGGAGATGGGTCGCGACCAGATCGGCGAGGTCGACGTCTACTTCCGTCCCGGTGTGACGCCGCACGGCGACCTCATCGGCCCGTCCAGGGACCTCATGGCCGACAAGGTGAAGTTCGGCGCCGACCGCGTCTCGCGCTGGTTCGGCCGCGACTGGCACCCCACCGCCGGCTGATCAGCGAAGCGCGTCGCGGCGCCCGAGCAGGAACGCGCGCTCGGCCTCGTTCTCGGTCAGCTCGATGGCCGCGTCGTACGCCGATGCGGCGTCGGCACTGCGGCCGAGACGGCCGAGCAGGTCGGCGCGGGTCGCGTGCCAGAGGTGGTAGCGCTGAAGCGAGTCGAGCGCGTCGACGGCGGCGAGGCCCGACGACGGGCCGGCGACCTCCGCGAGCGCGACGGCTCGGTTGAGGCGCACGATGTCGCTGGGCGCGATGCGCAGCAGCTGGTCGTAGAGCGCAAGGATCTGGCCCCAGTCGGTCGCCGAGGTCGACGAGGCATCGCTGTGCACCGCGGCGATCGCGGCCTGGATCTGGTACGGCCCAGGCCTTCCGCGGCGCAGGCACCAGCGCACGAGCTCCTGACCCTCGGCCACGAGCGCGTCGTCCCACAGCGCACGGTCCTGGTCGGCGAGGCGGACGAGCGAGCCGTCGGCCGCGACCCGGGCGGGGCGCCGCGATTCCCCGAGCAGCATCAGGGCGAGCAGCCCCACGGCCTCCGGCTCGTCGGGCATGAGCGCGACGAGCAGCCGGCCGAGCCGCACCGCCTCCGCGGAGAGGTCGACGCGGTCGAGCGAGGTGCCCGAGGTCGCGACGTAGCCCTCGTTGTAGACGAGGTAGACGCACGCGAGCACCGGGCGCAACCGGTCGGGCAGCTCGTGCTCGTCGGGCACGCGGTAGGGGATGTGGGCGTCGCGGATCTTCGCCTTCGCGCGCACCAGGCGCTGCGCGAGCGTCGCCTCGGGGACGAGGAACGCGCGAGCGATCTCGGGCGTCGTGAGCCCGGCGACCATGCGCAGGGTCAGCGCCACCTGGGCGCTCTGCGCCAGCGCCGGGTGGCAGCAGGTGAACATCAGCCGGAGCCGGTCGTCCTGCACGGTCACCTCCTCGGTCTCCTCGTCGCGCTCGAGCAGCAGGGCCGCCTGCGCGTGGCGCTGGTCGCGCGTGGACTCGCGCCGCCACCGGTCGATGGCGCGGCGCCGCGCGGTCGTGACGATCCAGCCGGTCGGCTCCGGCGGTACGCCGGTCCGCGGCCACGTCTCGAGCGCGGCGACGAGCGCGTCCTGCACCGCCTCCTCGGCGAGGCCGAGGTCGCCGAGGAGGCGGGTGAGGGTCGCGACCGCCCGGCCGTAGTCGTCGCGGAAGACCCGCTCGACCTCGGCCTCGGTGACGGCGTACGGCTCGGTCATCCCTGGAACGGACGCACCTCGACGGCACCGAGGCACGCGACCGTGGCCTTCTCGGCCCAGGCGAACGCGTCGGCCTCGTCGGCGACGTCGATGATCCAGAAGCCGCCGATGTGCTCCTTGCTCTCGAGGTAGGGGCCGTCGACGCGCTCGAGCGCGCCGTCGCGCACCCGCACGACCTTCGCGGTCTCCGCGGGCATGAGGCCGTTCGCGTAGACCCACACGCCCGCGGCCTGCATGTCCTCGTTCACCTTGCCGGTGTCGGCGAAGGCCTTCTCGCGCTGCTCGTCGCTGGTGTACGGGTCGCCGGCGTTGTGCACGGAGAGCAGGTACTGGGTCATCGGGTCCTCCTGTGGTGGGGGCCGGTTCTCCGGCCAGTCATCCCCTGCACGAGCAGCGCTACGCCGGAATCGACGAAACGGCGAGAAGAACTTCTCATGAGGCTCCGGGCATGAACGGACGCACCTCCACGGGGACGCCGGTGGCCTCGGCCAGACGGCCGCCCCACGCCAGCGCGGCGTCGAGGTCGTCCACCGTGATCACGGTGAGGCCGCCCACGACCTCCTTGGTCTCGGCGTACGGACCGTCGGTGAAGGCCAGCTCACCGCCGCGCGCGTCGACGACGGTCGACGACGACGGGTCGTGCAGGCCGCCGCCGAACACCCACGCGCCGGCGGCGTGCAGGTCGTCGTGCACGGCGTCGACCCGGACCATGATCTGCTCGAGCTCCGCGGGCTCGGGCTGCACCGAACCGGCGGGGTAGACGATCGAGAGCAGGTAGTGCGGCACGGCTTCCTCCTCGGGGTGTCGGTCGCGAGCGCGACCTCTCACCCCCTGCACGAGCGACCGGCGCCGGATTCGACAGGTCGGTCCCAGCGATCCTGCCCGGTCCGCAGGGACAGCGCGGCGCCCCGAGGTCGCACAGCGTGTCGTCCTGGTGGTGCGGCACGTACGCCGGACCAGCACGGGTCGATCGCCGCCCCAACCGCCGCCGCCGATCGCGACTGGCTGCCACGGTGCAGAAGCCACGTGATCACGGCCAAGGCCCTGCGCGACGCGGTCGTCGAGCCCTGCCCGAGGGCGGCAGCTGTTCGTCGGCGTCGGCGCGATGCTGCCCAGGTTCGCAAGCCGGGTGCTGCGCGCGCTCGTAGGAAGCGTTCACAGGGCTCACATGTTCGTCACAGGTTGCGGGTCAGAACGGATGCATGGACACCGCCACCCGCACCCCTGACTCCCCGTACGCC
>DASSQW010000200.1:0-13132 GCA_035702165.1 Candidatus Nanopelagicales bacterium | reverse complement strand
CACCGCGGGGCCGATGAAGACGCCGTCCTCGAGCTCGGCCGGCTCGTAGACCAGCGCGTAGTTCTGGATCTTGGTGTTGGCCCCGACCTTGACGCCGGTGCCGACGTAGGCGCCGCGGCCGACGACGACGTTCTCGCCGAGCACCGCGTTCTCGCGGACCTGGGCGAGGTGCCACACCGAGGAGCCGTCGCCGATCACGGCCCGGTCGTCGACGTCGGCGCTGGGCACGATGCGCGCGGCCACAGGGCTCCTCAGGTGCCTGGAGGTGGTCGCCACGCGGGCGGACTGCCCGGTCGCGACGAGCCCCGGCCTCGTGCGGGACCCAGGGTGGAAGTCTACCGGCCGGGGCCCCGGGCCCTCG
Organism: Candidatus Nanopelagicales bacterium; assembly: GCA_035702165.1. GTDB lineage: Bacteria > Actinomycetota > Actinomycetes > S36-B12 > CAIYMF01 > Longivirga. The sequence goes on along the minus strand of DASSQW010000200.1, from coordinate 12,771 downwards.
CCGCCGACGCGTGACCTCCGTCTCCCGGGTCCCGTGTCGCCGCAGGTCGCAGGCGTGCGGCGGCTCCCGCGTGGTCGGGAGGGGCGGCCCGCCCCCGATATCCTGCGCGGGTGAGCCGCCGCCCCCACCTGCTGTACGTCGCGTGGGGGTATCCCCCCTGCCGGGGCGGAGGCGTCTACCGCGCGCTCGCCACCCCCAACGCCTTCGCGGCGGCCGGCTGGGACGTCACCGTCCTCACCGTGACGCGCGAGACCTTCACCCGCTACACCGGTGCTGACGAGTCGCTCGAGGACCTCATCGACCCGCGCATCACCGTCGTCCGCACGCCGTTCCGCTGGGAGGCGCTGGAGACCGACGTCCGGCAGTGGTCGTGGCTGCGGGCGCACTTCCCGCGGGTCTGGCGGCGTTGGGTGAAGCGGCGCGACACCATGCGGGACCTTCCGGAGGTGGGCTACTCCGGCTGGCGCTCCGACCTCGAGGCTGCGGCGTCGCGCATCCACGCGGAGAAGCCGGTCGACCTCACCCTCGCGACGGCCAACCCCGCCACCGCCTGGATGGCTGCGTGGCACCTGCACCGCACGGCCGGCGTCCCGTACGTCCTCGACCAGCGCGACGGCTGGAGCCTCGACGTCTTCAGCGGCGACCGGATCCACGACCGCGGCAGCAAGATCGGCCGCTGGGAGACCCGGCTGTTCGCGGCTGCCCGCGAGGCGTGGTTCGTCAACGAGCCGATCCGTGCCTGGTACGCCCGCGAGTACCCCGACGCCGCCGCCCGGATGCACGTCGTCATGAACGGCTGGGACCCCGACCTCGCGCCGACCTCGGCCGACCCGGTGCCGTCGAAGCGCCCCCTCACCTACGGCTACCTCGGCACGATCAGCAAGAAGGTGCCGCTCGCGGAGTTCGTCGCGGGCTGGCAGCAGGCGCGCCGCGACGACGACGTCGTCGCCGACGCCCACTGCTCGCTGCGCGGCTACCTCGGCTTCTACAAGACGCCCGACGCCGTGAGCCTCACCCTCGTCGAGGACGCCGAGGAGTCGGGCATCGCGTTCGCGGGACCTGTCGCCAAGACCGAGGTCGCGACGGTCTACCACGGGTTCGACGTGCTGCTCCTCATCCTCGGCACCGGCCTGTTCGTCACGAGCGGCAAGGTGTTCGAGTACCTCGCGACGGGGCTGCCGATCGTGTCGGTGCACGACCCGTCCAACGCCGCCACCGACGTGCTGCGCGGCTACCCGCTGTGGTTCCCGGCGGCGAGCCTCGCCGCCGACGACATCGCAGCAGCGCTCGTCGCAGCTGGCCATGCGGCGCTCGAGGCCGACGTCGAGACCCGCCGCGCGGCACGGGACTTCGGCGCCGCCTACAGCCGCGACAACCAGCTCGCGCCGCGCGTCGAAGCCCTCACCGCGTCTGTGGCGGTGCCCGCGTGAAGGTCGTCGTCGTCACGGTCAGCCGCTCCGGCTACCGCAAGGCCACCGAGGACGCCCTGCGTCGTTGGGCAGCCGCGGGCGACACCGTGTCCGTCGTCATGCTCCGCCCGAAGGACCCGGCGCCGTGGGACGCCGCGAGCACCGTGGACCTCGGCTCCCCCACCACCATGAAGCGGCTCGGCAAGGTCGGTACGGCGATCTGCCGGGTGTGGCCGGGCTCGGTCAACCGCCAGCTCGCCTCCCGCGTGCGCCGCTCCGCCCAGGCGCGGGCGCTGCTGGCCGAGGCCGACCTCGTCTGCGGCGTCGAGCCGGTCACGACCCGCACGCTCTACCGGAGCTCGCGGCGCAACCCCGACGCCCCGCACGTCCTCGGCATCGACCCCGCCCTGAACTACTTCCAGCGCTGACACCGTCTCCGCCATGGGAGCGCTCCGTCGCCCGACGCGCCCTCCTGACGCGCGGATCAGTGCGAGACTCGGGCTGGATCCGGACCCAGGGGGACACCCATGAGGACGCGCACGCTCGCCGCCGTGCTGAGCAGCTCGGCGCTGACCGCAGGCCTGCTCGTCGCCCTGCCGGGCACGGCGCACGCCGCGACCTCGCTCACGCCCTCGCAGGCGGTGGAGCAGCTCAACAACGTCGGCTTCGCCACTCTCGCCGCCACCCCGTCGGGATTCACCGACACGCTGACCGGCGACGGCTGGGGTGCCCCCACGACGATCGCCTTCGATCCCGTGGCGCAGATGAGGCTGACGACGTCCGTCTACGCGTCCGGCACGCAGCGATTCCTGTCCACGCCGATCGCGGAGTACTACGACCTCCCACGCGACGCCGCGACCCTGGCCGCGAGCACCTACGCAGGCAAGCCGGCGGCCACCTGGGTGTATAACCTCAGGGCGAGCAACCCCCTGTACACCAACGACGTCGTCAGCAGCTACCTGCTCGAGGACATCGTCGACGGCGCCCCCGCGCCCGGCCAGCCGACCATGCAGATCCTGACCGCCTCGACCACCACCGACGGCGATGGCACCCGGCACTGGGACGTGACGAGCCGCGACGACTCCGTCACACCGGCGTGGCTGCGCAGCTACTCCGTGACCGCCGACCCGCAGAACCGGCTCTCGGCGATCGCCATCGTCGAAGGACCGACCGGCGACCCGACGCAGCGCTCGTGGTCGGAAGCGGTGAGCTATGCGCGGCCGACCCTCACGATGCCGACCAAGGCCGAGGTCATCTCCTCGACCACGCTCGCGCTGGCGCGCGACTCGATCCACCTGCGCGCCCGCGTCGGCCGCGTCGTGCTCGACGTCGCTGCCGGCGCGAACGCCTACGCCGCGAAGAGGCACCGTCGCGTCCTGCCGCGCGACATCCAGGGCTACTCCAAGTGGTACGTCAGCCTCGCGAACCGGAGCACGACCCTCATCCGCTGGTACACGACGTACGTCGGCTCGGTGATCTACGCGCGCAACCCGTTCACGCGCGAGCTCGTGGCCTACCGAGTCAGCGTGCGCTCGGGCAAGGCCGTCATCACTCGGATGGCCTGAGCCTCACCGGTTCACGAGCGCGCGCACGGCGTCGACGAACGCGTCGTACGCCGCGGCGTCCTCGCCCGACCACGCCCGGGCTGCGTCCCGATGCGCGGCCAGCAGCGCGGGGTCCGCGACGTACGCGGTCAGCGCAGCAGCAGCCGCCGCCGCATCGGCAACCACGACGCCCGCGCCGGCAGAGGTGACGAGCTCGGCCTGGCGCCGCAGCGGGGTGGCGACGACCGGCAGCCCGCACCCGAGGTACTCGTAGACCTTGGTCGGCACGGCATCGCGGAACGCCGGGGTGTCGTGCAGCAGCGAGAGCCCCACCCACGCGCCGCGGGCGAGCGCCCACGCCTCGTGCGGCGGCCTGCGTCCGTGCAGCCGCACCCGACCGGCGAGGTCGGCGGTGGCGAGACGGCGGTCGAGCTCGGCGGCGTCGGCGGCGGCGACGGGACCGACGAGGTCGAGCGTCCAGCCGGGTGCCGCGGCGACCGCCTCGACCATGTCGAACAGGCCGCGCGACCGGCGCAGGTCGCAGACGTGCAGAGCTCTCGGCTCGGCGTCGGCGTTGGTCGGGCCGGGCAGGTAGCCGCCGTACGGGAGGTTGCGCAGCACCAGTCGCTGGCGCGCGTCGCCCGGCGGCACGTGCGCGTCGGCCACGACCGTGAGGTCTGCTCGGCGGGCCAGCGACGACGCCAGACCCGTTCCGGCGCGGGCGATCCCGCCGACGACGCCGTGCGCCCACGACCGGTCGGCGAGCAGTGCGGCGTAGTCCTCGTGCACGTCGACGACGAGGCGGCGGCCGGTGAGCCGGTGCAGCCAGGCGCTGGGCACGGAGTCGGGGTCGACGACGAGGATCACGCGGCCGTGCGCGCGCCACGGGCCGGCGACCGCGTCGGCCAGCCGGCCTGCCGCACCGCGACGAGGGCGCGCGCGCACGGCGGAGGCGGTGGCCGGAGCGGCGGCGGGGTCGCCGAGGCCGAGGACCTCGACGGTGAGACCGGCATCGGTGAGGGCTGCGACGAGGCGGTGCAGCCGGGCGTCGGCGACGTCGTGACCCGACGTCACGAGGCTCACGTCGTACGACGCCACGCGGACTACATGTCCTCGAGCGTGTAGGCGGACTCGCCCACCTTCACGAAGCGGGTGTACTCCTTGACGACGGCAGCGGGCTCGCCACGCATCATGATCTCGCCGCGGTTCATCCAGATCGCGTCGTTGCACAGCTCCGTGACCGAGCCGAGCGCGTGGCTCACGAGGAACATCGTGCGGGCCTCGGCGACCAGCGACTTCATCTTCGCCGCCGCCTTCTCCTTGAACTTCGCGTCACCCGCGGAGAGGGCCTCGTCGACGAGCAGGATGTCGGGCTCCATGTGCACCGCGACGGCGAACGCCAGGCGCGAGAACATGCCGGAGGAGTAGGTCTTCATGGGCATCTCCATGAAGTCGCCCAGCTCGGCGAAGTCGGCGATCTCCTCGTACTTCTGCGCGATCTCCTGACGGGTGTAGCCGGCCGCCAGGCCGCCGAGGAGGACGTTCTCCTGACCCGACATCGACCCGTTGAAGCCGACGCCGAGCGCGAGCAGCGTGGAGACCTTGCCGCGCACCTCGATCCGCCCCTCGGTGGGCGGCAGGATGCCGGCGATCGCGCGCACCAGCGTCGACTTGCCCGCGCCGTTGCTGCCGACGATGCCCATCACGGTGCCCTGCGGGACGTCGAAGGAGACCTTCTTGACGGCCTCGACCTCGCGGACCGAACGCTCCCCGCGGCCGAGGCGGACGACGGCGTCGCGCAGCGTCGGACGCTTCTCGAAGGAGGTGCGGTAGGTGATCGAGACGTCCTGGACGCTGACGACGGGGGGCGGCTCAGAGGCGGACAGCAAAGTCGCGCTCCCTCGACATGAAGACGATCGCACCGACGATGAGCGTCCCGACCGACCACAGCGCCGCCACGACCCAGGTGGTCCAGGGGATCAGCTCGCCCTTGACGAGCAGGTCGCCCCAGCCTCCGAGCAGCGAGAACAACGGGTTGAAGATCTCGAGCACACGCAGCGCCTCGCGGACCTGCTCGGGGTACCAGAGGACCGGCGAGGTGTAGAGCCAGATGCGCGTGACGTAGGGCAGGAAGCTCGACGTGTCTCGGAAGTAGACCTGCGAGGTCGCGAGCAGCAGCGCCATCCCCGTGCCGAACAGCATGATGAGGAAGAACATCGGGATGGCGAAGACCGCCGTCCACGGGATGCCCACCTTGGTGAACAGCGCGACCGCGACGTAGACCGGGATCGTCGGCAGGAACTTGCGGAACGCGATGTAGACCGCCGACAGCACCACGAGCATGCGCGGGAACGCGGTGTTCATGATGATCTTGCCCGCGGACGTGACCGACGAGGCCCCGCCCGCCATGCAGCCGGACACGAAGTAGAACGCGAACAGGCCCGCCATGATGTGGGCGAACTGGTCCTTCTGCTTGAAGCCGCCGCTGAGGATCGCGATCAGGACGAAGTAGACGGCCCCGAGCAGCAGCGGGTTGAGCACGTTCCAGAGGACGCCGAACACGGTGTCGCTGTTCTGGGCGCGCACCTGCGCGCGCGACATCTCGATCGCGAACTCGCGGCGGCGCCAGAGCTCCTTGAAGTAGTCGCGGAGCGGGGGCAGTCCGGCCTTGTGCGGCTCGTAGACGTGGAACTCGCCCAGGTAGTCGTCGACGACCGCCGGCGACGAGGACGCGGAGGCGTCCTGCCGGGACTGATCGGACACGCGGGGCCTTCCGAAGGGCTGCAGAGGGTGGCGCGTCGTCCTCGACGCGACCGGAGAGAAGGATACCGGGGGAACGGCCCCCCGCCTGACCACGCGACGCGTGGCGGACCTCACGACCGGGTGTCCCCGCAGGTCAGCGCGCCGAGCCCGCCTGGATCCGGTCGTAGACGCCGCGCAGCGCGGCGGCGTCGGCGGGCCAGGACAGCTCCTCGGCGGCTGCGGCGACAGAGGCGACGAGCCCGGGATAGCGGTCCAGCGCCCGGCCCACGGCAGCGGCCAGGCCGCGCGGGTCGCCGGGGCGGTAGGTCTCGCCGAGGTCGTGGCGGCGCACGATCGCGGCGAGCTCGGGCACGTCGGTGGCGATCACCGGAACGCCGGCGTGCACCGCGTGGAAGAGCTTGTTGGGCAGCGCGAGCAGGTGGCTCTCGAAGCGGTCCGAGTGCGTGACGAGCGCGAGGCCCTGACGGCGCAGCAGCGCGGTGACCTCCTCGACGGGCAGAGCCGCCAGCAGCTCGGTGCCGGTCGCGGCGATCGCCTCGGCGTTGCGCCCGACCCACACGTCGTCGCTGGGGCCCACGAGGGTGAACGGCAGGTCGACGAGCGGCGCCGCACCGAGCACCGTCTCGAGCTCGCGGTGGGCGTCGACGCGGCCGGCGTACACCGCACCCGACGGGGTCTCCGGCAGCACGGAGCCGTCGTCGTCGCGCGCCGGGAAGGAGTTGCGCACGACGGTGACGTGGGTCCAGCCGTAGCGCACGCGGAGCGCGGCGGCGACGCCGTCCCCGACGGTGATCACGGCGGCGGCGGCTCCGCCGAGACGTGCCTCGGTCGCCGCCTCGCGGCGGTCCTGCAGCGGTGTGGGTCGGTACTGGCGCTGGCGGCCGAGCCAGAGCTCGTGCGTGTCGTAGACGTAGGGCACCTGACGCTCGGTCGCGAGCGCGGCGCCCACCTCGAGCGCGGTGAAGTCATGGGCGTGGACGACGTCGAACTGCCGGCCGCGGGCGTCGTCGCCTGCCGCTGCGGCCCAGGAACGGAACGCCTGGTTGCGGTGCTGCGGGAGGAGTGCCCAGCGCGCGGCGCGCTGCGGCGCGGACAGCCTGCGCCCAGCGGCTGACGGAGTCCCGGCGGGACGGAACACGCTGGAGGCACCGGCGCTCGAGACCGAGATCCCCTGGGGTGCAACGAAGTCCAGCGGCACGTCCTTGCCGATGATGTGCACGTCGTGACCGGCGTCGACGAGCGTCTGCGCCTCGCGAAGCACGCGGGTGTCGGTGGCGACGGACGTCGCGACGAGCATCAGGATGCGCACGTCAGTCCCTGAGATCGCCGGGGCTGGTGAGGAAGCCGGTCCCCCACGACAGGTGCATGGTGGCCAGCACGACGGGCACGCGCACCCGCGCGGCCCACTCGACGTCGCGTCCGATCGCGAGACCGCCGATGCCGACGAGAGCGGCGTACCCGAGCGGAGCCGCCCAGCCGACCTTGAGCCACGACGGGCCGACGATGCCGACGAGCCCGAGGGCCGTCCCTGTCGCGATCCCGGCGACGGCGACGGGCGCGGCGAGGTAGCGGGCGCTGAGCGTGTCGGGGTGCGTGCGCGCGACCTCGCGTCGCCAGCGGCCGTACTCGAAGTACTGCTTCGCGAGCGCCTTCACCGTTGGCCGCGGCCGGTAGGTGACGCGCATGCCGGGCGTGAACCAGACGAGTCCGCCGGACTCGATGATGCGGTGGTTCATCTCCCAGTCCTGCGCACGGACCATCGACTCGTCGTAGCCGCCGACCCGCTCGAGCGCGGAGCGGCGGAACACGCCGAGGTAGACGGTCGGCGCAGGACCCTCCTCGCCACCGACGTGGAACGACGCCGACCCCACACCCAGCTTCGAGGTCATAGCGACGGCGACGGCGTGCTCGAAGGGCGTCTCGCCCTCGGCCGCCATGATCCCGCCGACGTTGTCGGCGCCGGTGCGGAGCAGGGTCTCGACGCCGACGGCGACGTAGTCGTCGGGCACGAGGGCGTGGCCGTCGACCCGCACGATGACGTCGTACGACGCCGCGCCGATGGCCGCGTTCAGGCCCGCGGGGGTGCGGCCGGTGGGGTTCGCGACGAGGAGCACGCGGGGGTCCGCGGCGGCGAGGCTCTCGGCGATCTCGTCGGTGCGGTCGGTGCTCGGCCCGAGGGCCAGGACGACCTCGAGCGGGCCGTCGTAGCGCTGCTCGAGCAGGCGGGCGACCGCCGCGGCGAGGTGGCGCTCCTCGTTGAGCACCGGGACCACGACGGAGACGCCCGGCACGGCGTCGGGGGTGGTCGAGGGCTCGGACATCGCAGGTCAGCGTAGTGGGCTCGCGGCGGGTGACCCGCCTCACCCGGCGTTGCGGAACCGTCGGGAGCGGCCGGGCGTCGTACCGTGGAAGAACCTCTCGGCGCAGGCGCCCGAGCCCCGCCCCCCGCGAGACCCGAGTACCGGAGGACGTCACGTGAGCCAGCAGCTCCCGGGCGTGTCGACGCAGGCCCCGGCCCGGCGTCGCGGCCTGCGCATCGCGGCCGCCGTCGCCTCCGGCGCCGTCCTGCTGTCCAGCGGTGTCGCGTGGGCCGGCGTGAACAAGATCAACGGCGAGGTCACCCGCATCGACATCCCCGGGCTCTCGGCCGCGGCCGACGACAGCGGGCACACGCCGCCGATGACGATCCTGGTGGTCGCGAGCGACAGCCGCGAGGGCATCACCCGCGCGCAGGCCGCGCAGCTGCACCTCGGCACCGCCGACTACGGCAAGCCCCGCACCGACACGATGATGCTGGTGCACATCGGAGCCGATGCGAGCGATGTCAGCGTCGTCTCGCTCCCCCGCGACACGCTCGCCACCATCCCGGCGTACACCGACGAGAAGGGCACGAAGCACAGCGCCCACCAGGCCAAGCTCAACGCCGCCTTCGAGGCCGGCGGCGCCGCGCTGATGGTGAAGACGGTCGAGCAGCTCACCGACGTCCCGATCAACCACTACATCGAGATCAACTTCAACGGCTTCCTGCAGATGGTCGACGCCGTCGACGGCGTCGACGTGTGCCTCCCGCAGGCGATGAAGGACAAGAAGTCGGGTCTGAACCTGCCGGCCGGCCGTCAGACGATCAGCGGTCCGCAGGCCCTCGCCTACGTCCGCGCGCGCTACGTCGACCCCACGGCCGACCTCGGCCGGATGAAGCGGCAGCAGAAGTTCGTCGCCTCGCTCATGAAGAAGGCGATGAGCGCCGGCACCCTGCTCAACCCCGTGCGGCTCAACGACTTCCTCTCCGCGGTCGCCGGCTCGATCACGATGGACTCCGGCCTCGACCGCGACCAGGTGCTCGCGCTCGCCGACCGGCTCAAGGGCACCAACCCGGGCAGCATCGCGTTCCTCACCGTCCCGATCGCCGGCAGCAAGGACGTCAAGGGCGTCGGCAACGTGCTCATGTGGGACCGCGCCGAGGCGACTCAGCTGTTCGCCGCGATCGCGCAGGACAAGCCCATCGTGAAGGCGACCACCGCGGCCGCCGCCCCGACCGTGACGGTCGCGCCCAGCGCCGTCCGCGTGAAGGTGCTCAACGGCACCGCCACCGCCGGTCTCGGCGGCAAGGCGGCCAACGACCTCGCCGCAGTCGGTTTCGCGATCGTCGGCCCCGCCGCCAACGCCCCGGCGCAGGTCGGCGCGACGACGGTCGTCAGCTACGACCCGAAGTTCGACCAGTCCGCGAAGACGGTCGCCGCCGCGCTCCCCGGTGCGACGCTCACCGCCGTCCCCGGCCTCGGCCGGACCATCCAGGTGACCGTGGGCACGTCGTACAACGGAGCGACGAAGGTCAAGGTCGCAGCGAAGACGGGCACCGGCACCACGACGACCACGGGCCTCAAGGCCCGGACCGTCGCCCAGGACATCTGCTCCTAGCGCGTCACCGCTCCGGACCCGACACCCGCGGCACGTCGCGGATCCTGCACGTCGCGTTTGTCGGCCGGCCGGCCGGGAACCCGCCGGGCGTAGTGTCGAAGATCCACTGCGACATCCGCGTCTTGCGAGGAGTCCGTATGAGTTCCCGAGTACCGTCTACGCCGCCCGTCGCGGCCGACGCGCTGCCGCCCGTGGTCGAACGTGCGACCTGGCAGGCCCGGATCGACGAGCTGCTCGTGCGGGAGAAGGCGCACACCCGCGAGGGGGATGCGATCGCCGCGGCCCGGCGACGGCTGCCGATGGTCGAGGTCCCTGCCGACGCCACGGTGGTGGGCGCTGCGGGGACGGTCCCGATCCTCGAGGTGTTCGAGGGACGACGGATGCTCATCGCCTACTTCCACATGTGGCACGACGGCAACGACTGGGCCGGCCAGTGCGAGGGGTGCACCTTCAACGCGTCCCAGATGCAGCGGCCCGAGTACCTGCACTCGCGAGACATCACGCTGGCCGTGTTCGCCGAGGGGACGTACGACGAGAGCAGGCCCTACGCCGACTTCCTCGGCTATGTGACGCCGTGGTACTCCGCCCGCGACAGCGCCGCCCTCGTGGCGGGTCGTGGTTTCGGCTTCTTCGCCTGCTACGTCCGCGACGATGAGGGCCGGGTCTTCGAGACGTACTGGACCACGGACCGCGGCTGCGAGGTCTCGCTGTGGAGCTACCAGCTCATGGACCTGACCCTGTTCGGCCGGCAGGAGGGCTGGGAGGACAGCCCGACCGGGTGGCCGCGCCTTCCCGCGGGCCAGCACCCGTGGCGTGTCGACGGCCGGCCCACCGCGCAGTGGGTGGTCACCGACGAGCCCGTCGCGGCGTCGTAGACCGCCGGGCACCCGCTGAGTAGCACGACGGTCGTCAGGGGGCTGGATGGGCGGCGGGCGTGCCGGATGGGCTCCGGCCAACGGCGGCGTTGGCGATACTGCATCGACGTCGGGCGAGCGCTTCTCTCCTCCGGCGGTCCGGTCCGTGCTCGTCCTCGGTGGGAGGCCGCTCATGCCGCGCGACATCGTCAGAACCGACCGGGCGGCCGCGCCGCCGGCCACCTACAGCCAGGCCGTGAAGTCGGCCGGGCTGGTGTTCGTCTCCGGGACCGCACCGGCCGACCCGGCCACCGGAGCGCTCGTCGGCGAGACGGTCCAGGAGCAGACCCGGCAGTGCTTGACCAACATCCGCGAGATCCTCGAGGCGGCGGGGAGCAGCCTCGACAAGGTCGTCAGCGCGACCGTGGTGCTCGCCGACGAGGACGACTTCGCCGGTATGAACGAGGAATGGCTGCGCTGGTTCCCGTCGGACCCTCCGGCGCGCCAGGGGGCCAAGCTGCCCGCGCGCATCCCCGGGCTCAAGGTCTCCATCGCGGTCATCGCCGAAGCCTGACCTGGACGGCCGAGAAGCAGAACGTCGTGAGGCTTACGCCGTACGTCGTTCTACATCTCGGCGGCGCGGCGGGCCTTGATGGCGGCGCGGCGGGCGAGCCGGCTCTCACGACGGATCACAGCCTCGGCGGCGCGCCGACGGTCGTCGTCGGTCTCGGGCGCGACCGGGGGCACCGGCACCGGCTTCTCGTCCTCGCCGACCGCGACGAACACGAGGTAGGCCGAGGCCACGTGGTGCGAGACGGCGGCGGCGTCGTCCCACCGCTGCGCCGTCACACGCACGCCGATCTCCATCGACGTCCGACCCGTCCAGTTCACCTGCGCCTCGCAGGTGAGGATGTCGCCGATGCGGACCGGCTCGAGGAAGACCATCTCGTCCATCGACGCCGTGACCGCGAGCCCGCGCTGGTGCCGAGCCGCGCAGGCGCCGGCGGTGTCGTCGACCATCTTCATGATCACGCCACCGTGCACGTTGCCGTGCAGGTTGGCGTCACCGTCGTCCATGATCCGGGCGAGCGTCACGCGGCTGAACGAGGTCGGGGTCGCGTCGGTCATGTCCCGGAGCCTAGGGCGACGCGACCGTGGGGCGACGTAGTCTCCGAGGCGTGGCCATCCTCATCGACCCGCCGAAGTGGTGGCACCGCGAGCGGTGGTGGGGTCACATGGTGAGCGACACGTCCTACGACGAGCTGCACGCGTTCGCCGAGCGGCTCGGCGTACCGCGGCGGGGCTTCGAGCGCGACCACTACGACATCCCCGAGCACCTGCACGAGGCGGCCATCGAGGCGGGTGCCGAGCTGGTGACGTCGAAGGAGCTCGTACGCCGGCTCACCGACGCCGGCCTGCGGCGCCCCAAGCACCGGCCCGCGAGTTGATCAGCCAGCGGCGCGCCAGCGGCGCGTGTCCCATTCGGTCGCGGAGTCGAGCAGCCACGCGATCGCGCGCGAGGGCACGACCGTGAACAGCAGCGCGCCCTCCATGCCGGGCGCGTCGGGAAGGTAGGCGACGTCGGTCGGGTGCGTGTACTTCGCGCGATACGCAGCCACCACGTCGGTGTCCGCAGCCGCCGGACCTCCGGCGGAGGTCGTCCCGTGCACCATCAGCACGTCGCTGCCGCTCTCGAGGTGCAGCACCACGCGCGGGTCGGCCGCGAGGTTGCGCGAGCGCACCGCCGAGGGCTCGCCGTAGAACGACAGCACTCCGTCGACGGCCACGCCCCACACCGGGACCGCGTGCGGGCCGCCAGGGCCCGACGTGCCGACCCACCAGTTCTGCGCGGCGCCGAAGCGCGCCGCGACCTCGTCCCAGTGCAGCTCGCCCACGACCCCTCCTCCGCCTCGTCGACACGATAGCCACGGAAGGCTCAGGTCGGACCGGCTCGGACCGATGGGGAGTCGACCAGCAAGCGCACGGACGCGCCCCACCGTCAGAAGCTCGGAGCCCACGTCCGTGTCCCTCGCCGAGGTCAGTGCGCGCATCGCGCAGATCCAGTCGATGCTCGCTCCCTCCACGTCGTCGACCTTGACGAGCGCGACCAGCGCGAGCTCGACGGGATTCGCGAGCTCGCTGTCCGACGCCCTCGGGACGACGAGCTCCACGACCGCCACCACCGGCAGCACTGCGGACGGCGACGACCTCGCGGCGTACGCCAAGAAGTACACCGGAGTCCGCTACGTCGCGGGCGGCCGCTCGCCCCAGACCGGCTGGGAC
>DASSQW010000199.1:0-8729 GCA_035702165.1 Candidatus Nanopelagicales bacterium | reverse complement strand
TGCCAGCGCCGTCGAGCTGCTGGCCACGGCCGAGGAGCACGCCGCCAGCGCCACGCAGCAGTCCTCCGCGGTCGCGGAGACCACCTCGACGATCGAGGAGCTCGCGGCGACCGCCGCCCAGATCGCCGACACCGCGGAGGCCGTGGCCCGCTACGCCGCCGAGACGCTGCGCCACGCCGAGGAGGGGCGCCAGGCCGTCTCCGCGTCGGTGCGCTCGATGGACCAGATCGCCGGCCGCGTCGACTCGATCGCCGCGCGAGCGGTGTCGCTCGGCGAGAAGAGCCAGGAGATCGGCCGCATCCTCGAGGTGATCGACGACCTCGCCGACCAGACGAACCTGCTCGCGCTCAACGCCGCGATCGAGGCGGCCCGCGCCGGCGAGCACGGCCGCGGCTTCGCCGTGGTGGCCTCCGAGGTGCGCAAGCTCGCGGAGCGCTCGTCGGAGTCGGCCGGCCAGATCCAGGCGATCGTCGCGCAGATCCAGACCGAGACCCACGCGACCATCCTCGCCACCGAGGACGGCGCCAAGGAGGTCCACGCCGGCGCCGACCTCGCCCGCGAGGTCGTCGACGCGCTCGAGCGCATCTCGGGCATGGTCGACGAGACGACCACGGCCGCGAAGGAGATCTCGATCGCGACCCAGCAGCAGCGCTCGGCGTCCGACCAGGTCGTCGCCGCGATGACGCAGGTGTCCGACGTGTCGCGCCAGTACGCGGTCGGATCGAAGCAGTCCGCCGCTGCGGCCGCCCAGCTCAACGTGCTCTCGTCCGAGCTGCGCGACTCGATCTCGCGCTTCCGAGTGGCCTAGCGATGGCCTGGGGCGACGATCCGGAGCTGGTGGCCACCTTCCGCGCGGAGGTGGAGGACCGGCTCGCCAGCATGCGCGACGGGCTGCTCGGACTCGAGCAGCACCCGTCGTCGCGGCAGGTGGTCGTCGCCCTGTTCCGCGACGCGCACACCGTGAAGGGCTCCGCGCGCATGCTCGGGCTCGACGGCGTCGTCACGCTGGCGCACCGCGCCGAGGACCTCCTCGGCATGGTGCGCGACGGACGCACCGGCGTACGGAGCGATCTCGTCGACCTCCTGCTCGTCACGACCGACGCGCTGGGCCGCTCGCTGCCGGGCGCGGACCGACCCGTCTCCGACGCCGCGGTCGCGGAGGTCGTGGCCGCGCTCGACTCGGCGCTGGCCGGGGCCGACCCCGTGACGGTGCCCCGGCTCGCCGACCTCGAGCCCCCGGCTGCCGAGGCCGACGACGACGTCGCTGCCACCGGCCGCTCCGGTGACCACGTGCGTGTGCCGACCCGTCGCGTCCATGGCCTGCTCGACGTCGTCGGCGAGGCCGAGCTCGAGGTCCGCCGGATGGAGAAGCAGTCGCTCGAGACGTCGGCGGCCCTCGCCGAGCAGCAGGCGCTCGTGCACGGTCTGCGCAGCGCCCTGCGCCGTCACGCGACGTACGACGAGATCTCCGCGGTCGTCACGGCGCTGGTCTCCTCGAGCGACCGGCTCGAGGTCGCGACGAGAGATCTGCGCGCCCACGGCGAGCTGGCCCTCGGCCGCCTCGCCCGCGTGCGCGAGGGCGCGATGGGCCTCGCCATGGTCCCGATGCGCCGCGTGGTCGCCGGCTTCCCGGCGCTCGTGCGCGAGGTCGCGTCGTCCACCGGCAAGGACGTCGAGCTCATCATCGAGGGCAGCGACGTCGAGCTCGACGTGCGCGTCCTCGACGCCGTGGCCGACGCCCTGCGCCACCTCGTGACCAACGCCGTCGACCACGGCTGCGAGACGCCCGATCTCCGGGCCGCCATCGGCAAGCCGCGTCGCGGCATCGTCACGCTGCGCGCGCGCCAGGCCGGGTCGACCGTCGTGGTCGAGGTGTCCGACGACGGCAACGGCATCGACGACGACGAGCTGCGCAGCGCCGCCGAGCGCCGCGGCGTCCAGGTGGGCGAGGCGCTCACGCCTGCGGCGCTGCACCGCGTGCTGTTCGAGCCGGGCTTCTCGACGCGCACGACGGTCACCGAGACGTCCGGGCGCGGTGTCGGCCTCGACGTCGTGCGGTCCGCGGTCGAGGGCCTCGGCGGCACGGTCGACGTCGACAGCGTGCCGGGGCAGGGCACGACCTTCGTCCTCACGCTCCCGGTCACGCTGGGCGTCGTCCGCTGCCTCGTGGTCCGCTGCGGCGACGAGAGGTACGGCGTACCGCTGCCGGGAGTGCTGGAGACCGTGAGCCTGCGCGACAGCGAGGTGCACGACGTCGCGGGCGTGCCCGTCGTCGTGCGCCACGACGAGCCGGTGCCGCTCGCCGACCTCGGCCGCGAGCTCGCGAGCCCGGGCGAGCGCCGCTCGCGGGTGGCCGTGCTGGCGCGCACCGCGGGGGAGACGCTCGCGTGGGCCGTCGACGAGGTCGAGGGCGAGCGCGAGGTGGTCGTGAAACCGCTGGGCGACTTCCTCGGCCACGTGCCCGGCACCTCGGGAGCCACGATCGACGACGACGGCAGCGTGCTCCTGCTGGTCGACCTGCGCGAGCTCGCGGCACGGCGCGGCTCCGCGCCCGCTGCCACGACGCTCGTCGACGAGCAGCCCGCCGGCGACCGGCCTCGCGCGACCGCCGCACCGGACGAGGGCACCCGGCCCCGCGTGCTCGTGGTCGAGGACTCGGTGGGAGTCCGCGAGCTGCAGCGCACGATCCTCGAAGGTGCCGGCTACGAGGTGCTCACCGCCGTCGACGGCCTCGACGGGGCGGCGCACCTGCAGCAGGCGCCTGTCGACCTCGTGCTCTCCGACGTCGAGATGCCGGGGATGGACGGGTTCACCCTCACCCGCACGATCCGGCGCACCCGCGGCTGGGAGAACGTCCCCGTCGTGATCATGACCTCGCGCGGCGACGACGCCGACAAGCGCGCCGGCCTCGACGCCGGCGCCGACGCGTACCTGCTCAAGTCCGAGTTCGACCAGGACGTCCTGGTCGACGCCGTCCGACGCCTCGTCGGCCGCTGAAGGAGGAACCGCCATGTCCGAGCGCAAGGTGACCGTCGTCGTGGCCGACGACAGCCCCGTGATGCGTCGCATCGTCACCGGTGTGCTCGAGGGTGCGGGCTTCGACGTGATCCAGGCCGAGGACGGCATGCAGGCGGTGCAGCAGGTCTTCCGCACGATCCCCGACGTCGTGATCCTCGACGTCCAGATGCCGCGGGTGTCGGGCTACGTCGCGGCGCGGGTGCTCAAGGACGACTGGCAGACCGCCGACGTGCCGGTCCTGTTCCTGACCTCGCTCAACGCTGCGAGCGACCGCTACTGGGGCGCGCGCGCCGGCGCCGAGCGCTTCCTCACCAAGGACTTCGAGGCACCCGAGCTCGTCGACGCCGTCACGACCGCCATGGCGGCCGCCGACGCCGCTCGCGGCGGCCGGGCGCTGCGCCCCGACCCCGTCGAGCTGACCGACGACGACGTACTGGCCCGGGTGTGCGACATCCTGGACCGCAAGCTCTTCGAGGCCTCGGTGACCCAGGACGTCACGGCGATCGCCGCCGACGTGCACGGCTTCGAGGAGACGGTCGCCGCCGTCCTCGGCTCGCTCCAGAACATCGTCGACTGCGACCTCGTCAGCGTGATCCTGCTCGACGGCATCGCGACGTCCCCCGACGCGACGTACGTCTCGGTCGCGCGCGAGGTGAGCGACGTGCACTACCGCGCGTTCCTCGAGTCCGTGGTCGACGCCGTCGACCAGACGACGGGCGGGCGCACCTCCGTGGCCGACCTGTCGTGCCTCATCGCCGACCCGCACTCCCGCCTCGGGGCCGCCGAGGTCGAGGACGCCCCGATGGCCACGTTCCTCTCGATGCCGCTGCGCGCGGGCGGCCGACTGCTCGGCACGCTCGCGCTCTCGAGCAGCACGGCGAACGCGTTCGGCGAGTCGGCCCTCGCGACCCTGCGCCTGGTCGCAGGTCCGGCCGCCGTGGTGATCGACCACGCGCGGCTGGCCGGCGTGCGGGTCTGACCGGACGAGCCTCGCGCGGGACCCGGAGTTAGGGTCGCCTCATGAGCGAGGCGGTGGAGCGTGCGCTGACGGCGTCGGCACCTCCTCCGGCGCGCGTCGACGAGGCCGGGTTCCGCGACACCATGGCGCGCTTCGCCACCGGCGTCACGGTCGTCACCTGCGTGCAGGACGGCTTCGACCACGCCATGACCGCCAACTCCTTCACCTCGGTGTCGCTCGACCCGCCGCTCGTCCTGGTCTGCGTCGAGGACGACTCGCGGTTCCACGAGGCCCTGTCCTCGGTGGGGACCTGGGCGGTGAGCGTGCTGGCGGAGCACCAGAAGGGCCGCGCCGCCTGGTTCGCGACCCGCGGCCGCCCGCTCGTCGGCCAGTTCGACGCCACCCCCACCCATCGGGGCGAGCTCTCCGGTGCCCTGCTCCTCGACGGGGCGCTGGCCCACCTCGAGTGCCGCACCGTGGCCGTCCACCGCGCGGGCGACCACGACATCGTCGTGGGGGAGGTCCTGGGCCTGTCCGGGGCCGAGGGCCGCCCGCTGCTCTACTTCGGCCACGGTTTCCGCACGCTGGGTGACTGAGCCGCCACGGCCGCAGAAGTCGGTGGAGGCGCGGGAGAACCTCCGGACGTGGCGATTCGTCGTACTCGTGAGTCACCCGTACCCTGGGGAGCACTCCCTGACCACTCCGCGCACCGTCGCGCGGGCCGCCCTTCGACGCCCAGGACCGCTCACGTGACGAGCTCGACGACGACCAACCTCGCCGAGGACGTGCCCGACCCCTCGGGCCGCCGCACGGGCCCCCGCTGGGGTCTGTGGGCGGGAGTCGGCGCCGCGGCGCTGGGCGTGGTCTACCTCGGTCTCGTGGCGGGAACCGGCGACGGCCTCCCGCGAGGCACGACCGTGGCAGGGGTCGAGGTCGGGGGCATGTCGGAGGCCCAGGCTGTCGCGACGCTGCAGAAGGCCCTCGCCGCGAAGGCGGCCGCGCCGATCCCTGCGACCGTCGACGGCGACCCGCTGAGCATCGCGCCGGAGACCGCGGGCCTCTCCTTCGACGCGGAGGCCACGGTCGCCGGCCTCTCCGGGCGCATCTGGAACCCTGTCACGCTGGTCGCGCAGTTCACCGGCGGGCCGGTGCTCGACCCCGTCGTCGACGTCGACCAGGCCAAGCTCGACGAGACGATGAAGGGCATCGCCGGCGACGCCGACGCCCCGGCGCAGGAGCCGGCGGTCGTCATCAAGGGCACCAGCGTCACCGTCACTCCGGGCGCCCAGGGCACGGTCGTCGACCAGCCCGCCGCAGCCTCCGCCGTGGCCGACGCCTACCTGCGGACCACCGACCCCGTGGCCATCCCCGTGGTCGAGGCCGATCCCACCGTGTCCGACGACGCCGCGCAGCAGGCCGCGCAGAGCGCGAAGACCGCCATCTCCGCGCCCGTCACGGTGACCGCGTCGGGCATCTCCGCCACCATCCCGCCCGCGGCGATCGCGGCGGCCCTGTCGTACTCCGCCAAGGACGGTGCCCTGACGCCGGCCCTCGACGGTGCCGTCCTGCGCGCGTCCATCGCGCGTGCGCTCGCCCGGGTGGAGACGCCGGGCCGCGACGCCACCTGGAACGTCTCGAGCGGCAAGCCCGTCGTCGTGCCCTCGAAGGTCGGTCGCGGCGTCAACCCCGACCTGCTGGCCCAGGACGTCCTGGCGGTGCTCGACCGGTCGGGAGCCGACCGCGCCGTCGTCGCGCAGATCGGCGCCATCCCGCCCAAGCTGTCGACCGAGCAGGCCACCGCGCTCGGCGTCACCGAGCAGATGTCGACCTTCACCCAGCACTTCCCCTACGCCGCCTACCGCGTGCAGAACATCGGTCAGGCAGCGAAGCGGATCAACCGCACCCTGCTCCTGCCCGGACAGGTCTTCTCGCTCAACGACACGCTCAAGGAGCGCACCGTCGCGAACGGCTACACCAAGGGCTTCGTGGTCGGCCCCGGCGGTGTCTTCAAGGAGGACCTCGGCGGCGGCGTCTCGACCTCCGCGACGGCGACCTGGACGGCGGCGTTCTACGCCGGTCTGCAGCGCGTGCACACGCAGGCGCACTCGATCTGGATCCCGCGCTACCGCGCCGGTCTGGAGGCCACGGTCGCCTGGGGCCAGTTCGACATGTCGTTCAAGAACGACACCCCGCACGGCGTCTTCATCACCACGATCATGACGAACACCTCGATCACCGTGCAGATCTGGGGCACCAAGGTCTACGACGACATCCGGGCGGTCTCCGGCCCCCGCTACGGCCAGACCGCCACGCCCGCGACGCAGTACGACGCCACGCCGACCTGCCACGCGCAGAGCGGCCAGCCCGGCTTCTCGATCGACGTCTACCGCGTGTTCATCAAGGACGGCAAGGAGGTGAAGCGGGAGAAGATCACCACCAAGTACCGCCCGAGCCCGACCGTGAAGTGCGGCGTCGACCCCGCCAAGGCCTCCCCGAGCCCCTCCGCGAGCGGCACCGCGTCGCCCACCGGGACGCCGTCCAAGACTCCGTCGACGTCGCCGTCCAAGTCCCCGTGAGCGGGCGGCCGTGCCTCTGAGCACGGCCTGTCAGGTGCTTGCCAGGAAACTCCCAGGATCGGCCGCTTCACTGGTCCCGTGACCACCGAGACCCGCCCCAAGGTCCTCGTCGTCGACGACGAGCCCTACATCGCGGACCTGCTGTCCACGGGACTGTCGTTCGTCGGGTTCGACGTGCGCACGGCCCCCGGCGGCCAGGAGGCGCTCACGCTGGTCCGCGACTGGCGGCCCGAGGCGCTCGTGCTCGACGTGATGATGCCCGGCGTCGACGGCTTCGAGGTCACCCGGCGGCTGCGTGCCGAGGGGCGCTCGGTCCCGGTGCTGTTCCTCACCGCCAAGGACTCGGTCGAGGACAAGGTCACCGGGCTCACGATCGGGGGCGACGACTACGTCACCAAGCCGTTCAGCCTCGAGGAGGTCGTCGCGCGGGTCCGCGCCCTGCTGCGCCGTTCGGGCCAGCAGGAGCTCGTCGACGACGGCCGGCTCCGCTACGCCGACGTCGTGCTCGACGACGACGCGCACGAGGTGACCCGCGACGGCCAGCTCATCGAGCTGACCCCGACCGAGTTCTCCCTGCTGCGCTTCCTCATGCTCAACGCCGGCCGCGTGGTCTCGAAGGCGCAGATCCTCGATCACGTCTGGGCCTACGACTTCGGCGGCGACGGCGCGGTCGTGGAGTCCTACATCTCCTACCTGCGCAAGAAGATCGACGCGCCCTTCGACGTCCCGCTCATCCGCACCGTCCGCGGCGTCGGCTACTCGATCAGGGTCCCCCAGGGCGACGCGTGATGAGGTCCGGCGCCTCGCTGCACACCCGCCTCACGGTGGGCGTCCTCGTGCTGACGGCGCTCGGACTGCTGCTCGCCGCGCTGGCGACCAACTTGCTGCTGCGCACCTACCTCGTGGCCGCGCTCGACCAGCAGCTGCAGACAGCGCCGCGGTTCAACGAGTCGGGGGCGCAGTTCCCCCAGGCGCCGTCGGGCTCGACGACGGGCCGACCCGCGCTGCCGAGCCCGTTCGTCATCACGCGGCTCGACGCGCAGGGGCAGGTGCTCGAGCAGATCGTGGGCACGCAGGCGCAGGGGCTCGCGGCGCCCGACGTCGCGGGGCTGACCCTGGCGCAGGTCCAGGACACCCACGGCGAGGCCTTCGACGTGACGTCGGCCGACGGCTCGGCGTCGTACCGGGCGCTGGCGGTTCCTTCCCGCGACGGGACGTTCAGCGTCGTCGTGGCGATCCCGACGACCAGCGCGGAGGACACCGCGCGCAAGGTGGCGCTGGCCTCGCTCGCTGTCGGACTGTTCACCCTCGGGCTGGTCGGTCTGGTGTCCCGGTACGTGATCCGCGTGGGGCTGCGGCCTCTGGACCAGATCGAGCAGACCGCCGAGCGCATCGCCGCGGGCGACCTCTCCGAGCGCGTCCCGGAGATGCCCGAGGGCACCGAGATCGGTCGGCTCTCGGACTCGCTCAACACCATGCTCGGGCAGATCGAGGAGGCCTTCGACGAGAGGGCCGCGAGCGAGGAGCGCCTGCGCCGCTTCGTGTCCGACGCCAGCCACGAGCTGCGCACGCCGCTCACGGCGATCCGCGGGTACGCCGAGCTCAGCCGCAGCGGCGTCTACACCGACGACGAGTCGCGCACCCGCGCCGCCGCGCGCATCGAGGAGGAGGCCGCGCGGATGGGTGTCCTCGTCGACGACATGCTGCTGCTCGCACGCCTGGACCAGCAACGGCCCCTCGAGCGCGCGCCGCTCGACGTCGCCGAGGTGGTGGAGGCGGCGGCCGAGGGCCTGCGCGCCGCCGCCCCGGACCGCGACGTGGCGGTGACCGTGGACGGGCCGGCGGAGATCGTGGGCGACGCGATGCGGCTGCGTCAGGTGATCGACAACCTCGCCACCAACGCCCGCGTGCACACCACGCCGGGCACGCCGATCTCCTTCAGCGTCACGGCATCGCAGGGCTGGGCCACGATCGAGGTCGCCGACGCGGGGCCGGGCATGGACCCCGTCGAGGTCGAGCGCGCGTTCGAGCGCTTCTACCGCGGCGACGCCTCGCGGACCCGCGCCCGCGGCGCCGGGACGGGCCTCGGCCTCTCGATCGCGCAGGCGGTCGTCGCCGCCTACCGCGGCGAGGTGTCCCTCGGGTCGTCGCCGGAGGGTGGCACGCGCGTGACGCTG
>DASSQW010000198.1:0-10078 GCA_035702165.1 Candidatus Nanopelagicales bacterium | reverse complement strand
GGACGGCCCGACGCCGCAGCGCGCCGCCGCGGAGACCCGGCCGCGCCGGGCGCTGGATCGCCGTGCGCCGGGTCGCGATGGCCGGCGACGAGCAGGTGGTGACCGTCGCGGTCATGGCGCTCGGGCTCGGGATGATCCTCTTCGCGACCTCGGGCGCGCAGGCGACGTCGGCCGTGGTGCAGGACCGCGCCGCCGTCGTCGCCGGCGCGCGGACCACCGCCATGATCGAGGGCGCGTGGGCGCTCGACCCGGACATGCCGCAGCTGCCCACCGTGGCGGAGATCGAGGCCGGCAAGCCGGTGCCGAAGGGACGCACGCCGGCTACGCCCGCGGGCTCGATGATGCTGTGGCGCGAGCTGGTGACGGTGCCCGGCACGTTCGGCTACCACGACCTGCTGATCGCCGACCCGCAGCGCCTGGCGCAGGTGGCCGCGTGGGGTGCCGACAGAGGTGCGTTGGCCGGCGCTCGCGACGCCTTGCAGGACCTCGCCGCGCGTGACGCGCGCGGGCCGTTGAGCCCGATCCCCGTGATCGCCGTCGGCGCGACCGATCTCAGGCTCGGCGACGTCGTCGAGATGGACGCCCAGAGCTATGCCGAGCAGGCCAGGGTCGTCGCCGTGCTCCCGACGTTCCCCGGCGCGCGGGGACGGCCGATGCTCGTCGCCAGCGAGAAGGCGGTGCTGCCCACCAAGGCCCGCTGGGACCCGCGCCTGGCGCCGTCGACCGAGAACACCCCGCCGCGCCCGTACGTCGAGACCTGGGTCTGGTCCACGCGCGACGCCGCGTCGCTCACCGGGGCCCTCGCCGCCGCGGGCGCACCGGTGAAGGAGGTGCACACCCTCGAACAGGCGGGCACCGCTCCGGCGCTCGTCGCCGCGCGGACGACGCTGCCCTACCAGGGAGCCGTCGCCGTGTTCCTCGCCTTCCTCGCCATCGTCATGGCCGTCGTCCACGGCCGACGCTCGCGCGACCGCAACCGCGCGTCCGACGTCATGCTGGCGCGCTCCGGCCTTGGCGCCCGCGGCCTCGCGACCGCACGGCGCACCGAGCTCGTCCTGCTGGTGGTCACGGCGCTCGTCGCGGCCGTGGTCGCCGTGCTCGTCGTCGTACCCCTCGGCCCGCTCCTGCTCGACCTCGATCGCAGAGCGGTCCCCGCGTTCGCGCTGCGCGTGACGCCCCTCGGCGTCGCGGCGCTCGTCGTGGTGGGGATCGCCATGGTGGTCGCGGCATGGCCGCGACGGCAGGGCGCGCGCGACGAGGAGGTGCTCCGTGCCGCCGGCTGAGGCGCCCGCCGTGCGCTGCGGGCACGTCGTGAAGATCTACGCCGCCGCGACCGGCGAGACGCAGGCGCTGCGCGGCGTGGAGGCCGAGTTCTGGCCCGGCACGGTGACCGCGGTGACGGGTCCGTCCGGCAGCGGCAAGTCGAGCCTGCTGTCGATCGTCGCCCTGCGCGAGCGCGCCACCGGCGGCGAGCTCGATCTCCTCGGCACGCCGGTGAGCAGCCTGTCGACGCGCGCGATGGCGCGGCTGCGGCGCAGCTCGCTGTCGTGGGTGTCGCAGCGGCCGGTCGACGCGCTCTTCCCCCACCTCACGGCGATCGAGCAGCTGGCGCAGGCGGCGGCGGGTCACGACGGCGCCGAGGTCCTCGAACGGCTCGGCCTCGCCGACCGCGCGCACGCGCGGCTCGACCAGCTCTCGGGCGGCGAGCAGCAGCGGCTCGCCCTCGCGACGGCTGCGGCCGTGGCACGTCCCGTGCTGGTCGCCGACGAGCCGACCGCGCAGCTCGACGACGCGTCCGCGGTGCTGGTGGCGCACGAGCTGCGTCGCGCCGCGGAGGCCGGAGCGTGCGTCATCGTCTCCACGCACGACGACCGGCTCGCGCGCGAGGTCGACCGGGTGCTCGCCCTGCGTCACGGCGTCCTCTCGAGCGAGCGCCAGGAAGGCGGTGCGCGCCTGGCCGCCATCGACTCGACCGGCCGCGTCTCCCTGCCGCCCGAGGCGCAGGCGCTGTTCCCCGACGGACGCGCGGAGCTCGAGGTGCTCGACGGCTCGGTGGTCCTCCGGCCGCCGCGGGTCGCCGACGGGGACGGCGGAGTCGGCGGTGGTGCACCGTGACCGGTCCAGTCGCCGTCGTCGCCGCGGTCACCCACTCGCCCGACGGCGTGGTCGACGTCCTGCACGACGTGAGCCTCGAGGTGGCACCGGGCGAGCTGCTGGTGCTCTCGGGCCGCTCCGGCTCGGGGAAGTCGACGCTGCTGCACCTCGTCGCCGGCGTCTCCCGGCCCACGCACGGCATCGTCACCGTCGCCGGGCTGGCGGCCCACGACGCGCACGACTGGGCGTCGGTGTCCTTCGCCCCCCAGCAGGCCGCGGTGTCGCCCGAGCTGACCGTGCGCGAGAACGTCGGCCTTCCCGCGAGCCTGCGCGGCACCGCGGTGCCCGACGGACTGCTCGCCGCGCTCGACCTCGACGAGCTCGCGGACCGCGCCGCCACGGAGACCAGCCTCGGCGAGCAGCAGCGCACATCGGTGGCGCGGGCGCTCGTGCTCTCCCCCGTGCTGTGCCTGCTCGACGAGCCCACCAGCCACCAGGACGACGACCATGTCGAGGTCGTCCTCGCCGCCCTGCAGGCGGCGGCGCGCGGCGGCACTGCTCTCGTGGTCGCGAGCCACGACCCGCGCGTGCTCGCGGCCGCCGACCGGGTGGTGTCGCTCGACAACGGACGGGTGGTTCAGCCGCGCAGCACGTCGTAGCCGAGGCGGAGCAGCAGCACGCCCACGACCACGAGGAAGACCACGCGCACGAAGCGCGAGCCCTTGCGCACCGCGGTGCGCGCGCCGATGACGGCGCCGGTCAGGTTGGCCGCACCCATCGCCAGGCCGAGCCCCCACAGCACGTGGCCGGTCGCACCGAACACGATCAGGGCGGCGAGGTTGGTCGCGACGTTCACGATCTTCGCGATCGCCGAGGCGTTCAGGAACGAGTAGCCGAGCAGCGCCACGAGCCCGAACACGAGGAACGTGCCCGTGCCGGGACCGAAGACGCCGTCGTAGAGCCCGATGCCGCCGCCCATCGCGACGGCTGCGACGCGATGGCGGTGGTGCTCCTCGCCGCCGTGCCAGCGCAGGTCCTGGCTCTCGCCGAGGGCTGGACGCAGCAGGGTCCACAGCCCGACGACGACGAGCAGCACCAGCGCGAGCGGGCGGAACCAGGTGCCGGGAAGGCGCGTCGCGATCGCGGCCCCGATCGCCGAACCCGCGAAAGCGGCGACCGCCATCGGCACGGCGGTCGCGACGTCGGTGACGGCAGCGCGGCGATAGGTGCGTGCCGCTGCGCTGGTGCCGATGATCGACGAGAGCTTGTTCGTGCCGAGCACCGTCGCCGGTGCTACGCCGGGGAGCCCCACGAGCAGGGCGGGCAGCTGCACGAGCCCGCCGCCGCCGGAGACGGCGTCGACCCAGCCCGCGAGCATCGCCGCGAGGAGCAGACCGACGAGGACGTGCGGGGCGACGCCGAGGATGGTGTCCACGCCGTCAGGCGGAGTTCCAGGCGCGCACGACGTCCAGCACGTCGCCGAGCCGGTCGACGACGGCGTCGGGAACGACGTCGACGGGCACCTGCTGGTGGTGCGGGATGTCGCTGTGCGGCACGAGGATCGCGCGCATGCCGGCCTGCTGAGCGCCGTGGACGTCGTCCCACGGGCGGTCTCCGACGAAGACCACGCGCGAGGCGTCGGTGACGCCGACCGCCTCCATCGCGAGCCGGAACGAGTCGAGGTGCGGCTTGGCCACCGGCGTCTCGCTGGTGAACACCGCGCCGTCGACGAGGTGCGCGACGCCGTCGCGCTCGAGGACCGCCTCGTGCTGCTCGCGCGGCCACATCGTGTTCGACAGCACGCCGACGCGGATGCCGTCTGCGCGCAACGCCTCGAGGAGCGGCAGGGCATCGGGGTCGGTGTAGGTGTGCGGGTCCCACGCCTCGAGGTAGGCCTCCATCGCCTCGGCGTGCTGCCACGACGCCGTGTCGACGCCCGCGATCTCGAAGACGCGGTCGAGGTGCCCGGTGCCCTCGGCGCCGCCGGAGGCGCGCTGCCGCGACCAGAGCGACTCCTCCGCGTCGAAGAGCCGTTGCGCGAGCTCCTTGGCGTGGACGGCGTCGTAGACCTGTGCGTAGGCGTACCACTGGCCGACGAGGTCGATGTCGTGCCATGGCGTCAGCGTGCCGCCCCAGTCGAAGACGACGGCGTCGACCTTCCCGGTCATGCGCGGCAGGCCGCGACGATCGCGTCGACCGAGTCCTCCACCGCGAGCTCGGTCCGCTCGCCCGAGCGCCGGTCCTTGAGCTCGACGACGCCGTCGGCCAGACCCTTGCCGACCACGACGATCGTCGGGACGCCGACGAGCTCGGAGTCCTTGAACTTCACACCCGGCGACGCGGCGCGGCGGTCGTCGTAGATGACGCGCAGCCCCCGCGACTCGAGGTCGCGCGCGAGCTGGTCGGCGTGCTCGTAGACGGCGTCGTCCTTGCCGGTGGCGACGAGGTGCACGTCGGCCGGCGCGACCTCGCGCGGCCAGCACAGGCCGAGCTCGTCGAAGGACTGCTCCGCGATGGCCGCGACCGCGCGCGAGACGCCGATGCCGTAGGAGCCCATGGTGACCGTGACGAGCTTGCCGTTCTCGTCGAGCACCTTGAGCTCGAGGGCCTCGGCGTACTTGCGGCCGAGCTGGAAGATGTGGCCGATCTCGATGCCGCGCGCGATGCTCAGCACCGAGCCGCAGCGCGGGCACACGTCGCCCTCGAGCACCTCGGCCGCCTCGATCGTGCCGTCGGGGACGAAGTCGCGGCCGGCGACGAGGTCGAAGACGTGCTTGCCGTGCACGTTGGCGCCCGTGATCCACCGCGTGCCCTCGACGACGCGCGGGTCGACGACGTAGCGGATCCCGCTCGCCGACTCCTCGCCGAGCACCTCCGGGCCGAGGTAGCCCTTGACGATGAGCGGGTGCTTCTTGAGCTCGACCTCGTCCATCGCGGTCGGCTCGCCCGGCTGGAGCACCGCCTCGAGCCGCTTCATGTCGACGTCGCGATCGCCCGGCAGCCCGACCACGAGCGGGTAGGAGGTGCCGTCGGGGAGCGCGACGGTGAACGCCACGTTCTTGAGGGTGTCCGCCGCGGTCCACGCGCGGTCGGCACGCGGCTGCAGCGCGTTGGCAGCAGCCACGAGCGTGTCGATGGTCGGGGTGTCCGGCGTGTCCTCGACGTGCGCGGCAGGCGCGTCGGCGTAGGGGACGGCGTCCGGCACCGGTGTGACGACGGCCTCCACGTTCGCGGCGTAGTCGCACGAGGTGCAGCGCACGTACGTGTCCTCGCCGGAGTCGGTCGTGGCGAGGAACTCCTCCGACGCCGATCCCCCCATCGCGCCGCTCTGCGCGGAGACGATGACGTAGTCGAGGCCCAGCCGGTCGAACGTGCTGATGTACGCGGCGCGGTGCTTGTCGTAGGACACCTGCAGGCCGGCGTCGTCGACGTCGAAGGAGTACGAGTCCTTCATGACGAACTCGCGGCCGCGCAGGATGCCCGCGCGGGGACGGGCCTCGTCGCGGTACTTGGTCTGGATCTGGTAGATCGCCAGCGGCAGGTCCTTGTACGACGAGTACTCGCCCTTGACCATCAGCGTGAACAGCTCCTCGTGCGTCGGGCCGAGGAGGTAGTCGTTGTTGCGGCGGTCCTTGAGCCGGAAGATGCCGTCGCCGTACTCGGTCCAGCGGTGGGTGATCTCGTAGGGCTCGCGCGGCAGCAGCGCCGGGAAGTGGACCTCCTGGAAGCCCGCGGCGTCCATCTCCGCGCGGACGATGTTCTCGACGTTGCGGTAGACGATGTAGCCCAGCGGGAGCCAGCTGAAGATGCCCGGCGCGACGCGGCGGACGTAGCCCGCGCGGACGAGGAGACGGTGGCTCGGCACCTCGGCGTCGGCTGGGTCCTCCCGGAGGGTGCGGAGGAACAGCGACGACATGCGGAGCAGCACGGGGTTCTCCTCGGGCCTGGCGGGTCGGCGTCGGTGCCGACCGGACCCGCAGGATATCGGGGCGGCCCGGGCACCCCCGAACGAGTTGGTGCGTCAGGCCGGGGCGACCGCGCGGCGGGCGGGGATGCGGCGCAGGTCCGACATCCAGCCCAGGGTGACGCCGATCACGACCACGACGCTGCCCGACGCCATGCCCCACGCCGGCCCGATCGCGCCGGCCACGACGCCGCCGAGGAGCGCGCCCGCCGGAGCACCGAGGCCCCAGCTGAGCATGCGGCCGGTGGTGTTGACCCGGCTCTGCATGTCCTCGGGCGTCTCCTCCTGCCGGAAGGTGATGTTGTTGACGACGCTGATCAGGTTCGCGACGCCGAACAGGAACACGAGGACGAACGTGGCGCGGTAGTCGCGCGGCCACGGCATGAGCACGATGAGCACCGCCATCGCGCTCGTGCTCACGAGGCTGACCCGCGCAGGGCTGAAGGGCTTGAGCCACCTGCCGGCCAGCGTGCCGACGAGTCCGCCGAGGCTGAAGACGCCGAAGACCGCACCGAGCCGCACGTCGCCCTGCCGGATCCCGAGCACCTGGTCGGCGAACGGCACGAGCTGGCCCATCACCGCACCCATGCTGAACGACACCGTCGTACCGATGAATGTCATCGCCCGCAGGGTGCGGTGCGCCCAGAGCCAGCGCAGCCCGGTCAGGACGTCCTCGCGCAGGCGGTTGGGCTCCTCGTCGCGGTCGCCGCTGAGCGAGCGCACGATGCTGCGCACGAGGAAGGCGCTCGCGAGGAAGGTGAACGCGTTCACCCAGTACAGGCTCGAAGGAGCGACCCAGGCGACGAGGACGCCGACGAGCCCGGGCAGCACGACGTCGAAGACCTGCGTGGTCCCCCACACGGCGTTGGTCGCCTCGCGGATGCGCTCCTTCCCGACGAGGGTCGGGACCGCACCGAAGTTCGCGGCGTCCCAGAACACGAAGACGGTCATCACCGCCAGCCCGGCGAGGATCACGTGCGCCGTGGTCAGGCGGCCGAGGGCCGCCGCGATCGGGACGGTGGCCAGCACGACGGCGTTGACCAGGTCCGCGCCGACCATCACCCGCTGGCGGTCCATCCGGTCGGCGAGCGCGCCGGCCAGCAGGCCGAAGAGCAGGTACGGCAGACCCTCGGTCGCCGCGGTGACGCCGGTGAGCAGCGGCGAGCCGGACAGCGAGTACACGAGGATGGGAGCGGCGACGTAGGTGATGGTGCCGCCGGCGTAGGAGACGATCCGGCTGATCCAGTAGAGCCGCCAGTCCCGGTCCGCCCAGAGGCTGTCGGGGGCGGGGCGGCGGAGCACCGCCCCATCCTCTCAGCCGCAGCCGGGTGCTCGCGCCACCGGCGTACCCGCGCAGCGGTGTCAGAACAGGACGGTGGCGAACGTGCCGGCGTCGCGGAAGCCGACGCGCTCGTAGACCCGCCGCGCGACGGTGTTGAAGTCGTTGACGTAGAGGCTGACGACGCGCGCGTGGTCGCGGCGCGCGAGCTGGACGACCGTCGACATGCCGGGCGCCGCGAGCCCGAGGCCGCGGTACTCCGGAGCGACCCACACGCCCTGCACCTGGCAGACGCCGTCGCTCACCGCGCCGACCTCGGCCTTGAAGACGACGCGGCCGTCGTCGATGCGGGCGTAGGCGCGGCCGTGGCGGACGAGCTCGGCGACCCGGGCGCGGTAGGCCTCGGCGGCCCCGCCGGCGAGCGGCGAGACCCCGACCTCCTCGGTGAACATCGACACGCACGCCGGCATCAGCAGGTCGATCTCGTTCTGGCGGACCTGGCGCACGGCCGGGTCGCCGGGGACGACCGGGTCCTCGTCGATCCGCAGCAGCGGCTGGCGGGAGCGCACCTCCCGGGCCGGCCCCCAGGCGTCGGCCAGCATCGACCAGAGGTCGAGCACCTCGTCGTCGGGACCGACGATCGAGGAGCAGCGGCGTCCCATCCGGCGGCAGCGCTCGGCGAACGCACGACGCGCCTCGGGCGTGGTCTCGACCGGCACGAGGTTGGCGCCGAGGTAGAGCAGGGAGGTGAGGACGCCGTCCTCGGACCAGCCCCACATCTCCCCGCCCATGCGCCAGGAGTCCAGGTGGCTGATCCGCACGCGCGAGGAGACGAAGCAGTGGGCGACGGGGTCGCGGTCGATGACCCGCTGCGCCTGGGCGAGGTCGCGCGAGCTCAGCACGCGCAGAACACCCGTCGTCGCGGTCGTCACGTCCCCCATGCTGCCAGCCCGCCCGATCCGGGGGCCAGCCCGCCCAATCACCCCGATCTGCCCACCTTCCGGCCCTTTCCCGGGCTCAATGCGCTTCGGAAAGGGCCACAAGGTGGGCAGGAGCTGGCGCCTGGGGACGGCGGCAGCGGGCATCGCGCCCCAGCCTCAGGCTTCGCCGATGCCTCCCATCCATCGCCCTCACGAGACGGCGGCCCTGGTCCGGCACGCCTTCGGCTCGACGCCCGTCGCGGTCGGCGAGCTCGAGGCGCTGGGGGTGTCGCGCAAGCGCCTGCGCTCGGCTCTGGCCGCTGGGACGCTCCGGCAGCTACGCCGCGGCGTCGTGTGCGTCCCCACCTCGGAGGGGCCGGAGGACCCGGCATCCGGCTTTGCGGCCTCGCCCGTGGAGCTTCTCCGGCGGCAGCACCTCCGGCGCGCGCGAGCCGCCCTCCTGGGGCTGGCCGACGACAGCGTCGTGAGCCATGCGTCGGCGGCCCTGCTCGAGCGGCTGCCGACCTACCGCCGGCCACCTGAGGACGTGTGGGTCACTGCGCCACGGCACGGTCGGATCATCGCGGGCACGCACCGACGGCTCGGCACCGTCGACCCACGAGATCGCGTGGTCGTGGACGGAGTCTGTTGCACGGCGGTGGCGAGGACAGCACTGGACCTCGCGCGGAGGCGCCCGCCGCACGAGTCTCTCGTGACTGTCGATGCAGCACTTGCTCGCGCTGGACGCGGAGAGCTCAGGGCGGCGATGGCACGGCTCGAGTGGGTGTACGACCTGCCGCTGCTGTCCGCGGCGATCGAGCTGGGCGACCCGTCGTCGGAGTCGCCGCTCGAGTCCATGTCTCGCGGGTGGATGCATGAGACCGGCGTACCCCGACCTCTTCTCCAGCAGTCGGTCACGGGTGAGTCCGGGCGTCCCTATCGCGTGGACTTCCTCTGGCCAGACCACCGAGTGATCGGCGAGGCCGACGGGATGTCGAAGTACGGCTCCATCGAGGACGTGCGCGCGGAGAAGCGCCGGGAGGACGACCTACGACGCGCCGGTTACACGGTCGTGCGATGGACCTACGAGGAACTGATGAAGGACCCCCTCGCCGTCATGCTCCGCATCCAACGCGCCCTCGCCGCCTGACCAGGATCTGCCCACCCAGTGGCCCTTTCCGAGGCCGGAACGACGCGGGAAAGGGCCACAAGGTGGGCACGAGCTGGTGGGGTCAGCCGACGGTCACCACGGGCGCGAGCTCGCCGCTCTCGGGGTCCACGCCCATCTCCTCGGCCATCTCGAGCGCCATCTCGACGAGCGTCTCGACGATCTGGGACTCGGGCACGGTGGTCACGACCTCGCCGCGGCGGAAGATCTGGCCCTTGCCGTTGCCCGACGCCACGCCGAGGTCGGCCTCGCGCGCCTCGCCCGGCCCGTTCACGACGCAGCCCATGACCGCCACCCGCAGCGGTACGGCGAGACCCTGCAGCCCCGCGGTCACCTGCTCGGCGAGGGTGTAGACGTCGACCTGGGCCCGGCCGCACGAGGGGCAGGACACGATCTCGAGGCCCCGCTTGCGCAGGTTCAGCGACTCCAGGATCTGGATGCCGACCTTGACCTCCTCGACCGGCGGTGCCGAGAGCGAGACCCGGATGGTGTCGCCGATGCCCTCGGACAGGAGCGCACCGAACGCCACGGCCGACTTCACCGTCCCCTGGAAGGCAGGACCCGCCTCGGTGACGCCGAGGTGCAGCGGGTAGTCGCAGCGCTGCGCGAGCAGCCGGTAGGCCTGGACCATCACGACGGGGTCGTGGTGCTTC
>DASSQW010000197.1:0-13046 GCA_035702165.1 Candidatus Nanopelagicales bacterium | reverse complement strand
CTCGTCGAGCGGTGGTGGCAGGCCTACACCGCCTCTCCCAACGGCCAGGTGTTCCACCGGGTCCTCGCGCACGCGAAGTCGAACCCGCGCCTGTTCGAGGCGTTCTACGACGAGGTCATCGAGCCTCGGCGCGAGCTCTTCCGGTCGGTGCTGCGCGATGCCGTCGCATCCGGCGAGATCCGCTCCGACGCCGACCTCGAGCTCATCATCACGATGATCATCGGCACGAGCGTCTACACGAACCAGACGCGGTCCGCGGGCCGCGACCCCATGCCGGGCAGCGGCGCCTCCGAGCTGGTCGACGCCGCGCTCGCCGGAGCCCTCGCTCGCTGACCGTGGCGGTCCGCCGCAGTACCCGCGTTCGTGCATGTGCTCGGCAGCCCGGTCGCTAGGGTCCCGGCCATGCGCACGGACGTGTCGATGTGGGGCACCTATGGCGACCGCCCCGAACCCGATCACTCCCTCGACGCGCTGTTCGGCGCGATGCGTGCGGAGCGCTCGATCGACGTCGCCTGCACGCCCGATCGAGCCTGGGACCTCGTCGCGTCGGTCGAGCGCATCGGCGAGTTCAGCCCGGAGTGCGTGGAGGCGCGCTGGCTCGACCCGGTCGCCGCCATCGGTGTCGGAGCCCGGTTCGAGGGGCGCAACAGGGTCGAACCGCCGGAGGGCGAGGTCGCGTTCGAGTGGGTCCGTCCGTGCACCGTCGACGTGTGGGAGCCGCCGCGCCGCTTCGCCTGGTGGGTGGGCGACCGCTACGACGGCTCGCCGGCGTCCTGGTGGTGCTTCGAGATCGCCGAGCGACCCGACGGCGTGCGCCTGACGCAGCGGTTCCGGCATCGACCCGACGGGCTCAGCGGGCTGCGCGGGGGAGCCGAGCAGGACCCTGCGCACGCCACGGAGTTCGTCGCCGAGCGCCTCGCGGACCTCGAGGTCGCCATGGAGAGCACCCTCGCCAGGATGAAGCAGGTCCTGGACGCCGACGCGGTCTGACGATCGGCATCCCTGCCGCCGCGTCCCGCGACGGTTGCCCACGTCGCGGTC
Organism: Candidatus Nanopelagicales bacterium; assembly: GCA_035702165.1. Classification (GTDB taxonomy): domain Bacteria; phylum Actinomycetota; class Actinomycetes; order S36-B12; family CAIYMF01; genus Longivirga. The sequence continues at coordinate 12,005 of DASSQW010000197.1, read as the reverse complement.
GCGCCCTAGCGTCGCGTGCGTGCCGCGGCGGGCGTGGCCGGAGGGGGGCAGACATGCCCGACGGATTCCTCGACGGCGTCGGAGACCGGCGCCTCACCCGGCCGGACGGGCGGGTCGTGGCCTGGACCGAGTGGGGCGGGGGAGGGGTGCCCCTGCTGCGCATCCCGGGCACTCCCGGGTGCCGCTACAACCTCCGTGCCGATCGCTCGCCGTGGAGCGAACGCGACCTGCACGTCATCACCACCGAGCGACCCGGGTTCGGGGCGTCGACGCCGTTGCCCGGTCGCGGGTTCCACGAGCACTCCGACGACCTCGCCGCGATCCTCGACGAGATGGGCATCGACGCCGTGCACGTGATCGGCGGCAGCGGGTCGGCGCCCCACCAGCTCGCCTTCGCGGCGCGACACCCGGACCGGGTGCGCGCGATGAGCATCCTGGTCGGGGCGGCGCCGGTCACCGAGGCAGAGGCGGAGACGATGGTGGAGATCAACCGCGTCGAGCACCGGATGATGGTCGACGGCGACTGGGACGGCGTGCGACGTCTCGTCGACGAGGCGCGCGAGCAGGTGCTCGCCGAACCGCTCGCCGGCTTCCTGCACATCCTGCGCGAGGCGCCGGAGGCCGACCAGGTCGTGATGTCCGACCCGCGATGGCAGGACGGGCTCGTCGAGTCCGTGGTCGAGGCGCTGCAGCAGGGCGCCCAGGGCTGGTACGACGAGTCGGTCGCCATCTTCTCGCGCTGGGACGAGATCGACCTCTCGGCCGTGCGGTGCTCGGTGACGTGGTACCACGGCGAGGCCGACGCGAACTGCCCCTACTCGGCGGCGCTGCGCGTGGTCGAGGCCCTGCCCGACGCGCGCCTGGTGCCCTTCCGACCCGAGGAGGGCCACCTGGCCGGCTATCACCGCGAGCCCGAGATCCTCGACGAGCTGCTCGCCCGCTGACCGGCGGGTCAGTCGGCGGTCTCGCGCCAGCAGTTGGTGATGGGGAGGCGGCGGTCCCGGCCGAAGCCCTTCGCCGACACCTTGGTGCCCGGCGGGTACTGGCGGCGCTTGTACTCGGCGACGTCGGTGAGGCGCAGCACGCGCTCGACGAGGGTGCGTTCGAAGCCGTCCGCGACGAGGTCGACAGCACTGCGGTCGTTCTCGACGTAGTCGTCGAGGAGGTCGTCGAGCACCTCGTAGTCGGGGAGCGAGTCGGTGTCGAGCTGACCGGGTCGCAGCTCGGCCGACGGCGGCTTCTCGATGCTGTTCGGGGGGATCGGCGCGGGCTCGCCGCGCGACTCGGCGAGCTCGTTGCGCCAGCGCGCCAGCCGCCAGACGTCGACCTTCGGCACGTCCTTGATCGGAGCGAATCCACCGACGGCGTCGCCGTAGATCGTGGAGTAGCCGACCGAGAGCTCGCTCTTGTTCCCCGTCGCGAGGACGAGGTGGCCCTCCTGGTTGGAGATGCCCATGAGGGTGACGCCGCGCACGCGCGCCTGCAGGTTCTCCTCGGCGAGTCCGGTCAGGCCCAGGGACGCCTGGAACGCGTCGACCATCGGAGCGATCGGCACCGTACGGAGGCGCAGGCCGGTGCGCTCGGCCATGTCGGCGGCGTCGCCCTTGCTGTGCTCGGAGGAGTAGGCGCTGGGCAGGGAGACGCCGTGCACGTTCTCGGCGCCGACCGCGTCGACGGCGATCGCGGCGACGACCGCCGAGTCGATGCCGCCGGACAGACCCAGCACGACCGAGCGGAAGCCGTTCTTGCGGACGTAGTCCCGCAGGCCGAGGACGAGCGCGCCCCACACCTCCGCCTCGTCGGGGATGCGCGGCTCGACGGTCGCGGGCACCGCGTCGTACGCCGCGACCGGGAAGCCGATCGAGGCGACCGAGCGGCTGGTGGACGGATCGGCCATCGGCAGGTCGAGGTCGACGAGCAGCAGCGCCTCCTCGAACTGCGGGGCGCGCGCGAGCACCGCGCCCTCCGCGTCGACGACGATCGAGTCGCCGTCGAACACGAGCTCGTCCTGGCCGCCGACCATGTTCACGTAGGCGAGAACCGCGCCGGCTTCGCGCGCGCGACGGGCGCACAGGGCGAGGCGCACGTCGTCCTTGTTGCGCTCGTAGGGGGACCCGTTGATGACGACGAGGAGGGCGGCGCCCGAATCGCGCACCTGGGCGACGGGGCCGCCGTCCTGCCAGAGGTCCTCGCAGATCGCCAGCGCGACGTCGACGCCGTGCACGCGCACCACCGTCGTGTCGGAACCGGGGACGAAGTAGCGGTACTCGTCGAAGACGCCGTAGTTGGGCAGGTGGTGCTTCGCGTAACGGGCGACGACCCGGCCGCCGGCGATGACCGCCGCCGCGTTCTGCGGGGCGCCGCGCGGGCGGCCGAGCGCGGCAGCCGCGCCCGCGTCCTCGAGCCGGTCGAGGTAGCCGACCACGACGGTGACGCCGCCGACCCCTTCGGCGTCGAGGCGGGACGCGAGGGCGTCGAGCGCCGCGCGGCTGGCGACCTGGAAGGAGGGGCGCAGCGCGAGGTCCTCCACGGGGTAGCCCGTGAGCACCATCTCGGGGAAGGCCACCAGGTGCGCGCCGGCCGCGGCCGCCTCGCGGGTGCGCGCGACGACGGCGTCGGCGTTGCCGGCGAGGTCTCCGACGCAGGGGTTGGTCTGGGCCAGGGCCACGCGCAGCTGGGGCACGGCGCCACCCTACAAACCGGGTCGGCGGGGTGGGCAGCCACGGGCGCGCCCGCTAGGACAGGATGTGCGCATGGACAAGCAGACCGAGTTCGTCCTGCGCACGATCGAGGAGCGCGACATCCGGTTCGTCCGGCTGTGGTTCACCGACGTGCTGGGCATGCTCAAGTCGGTGGCGATCGCTCCCGCCGAGCTCGAGGGCGCCTTCGCCGAGGGCATCGGGTTCGACGGAAGCGCGATCGAGGGCTTCGCCCGGGTCTACGAGAGCGACATGCTCGCCAAGCCCGACCCGAGCACCTTCCAGGTGCTGCCCTGGCGCGGCGAGAGCCCGGGCACCGGCCGCATGTTCTGCGACATCCTCATGCCCGACGGCAGCCCGTCCTACGCCGACCCCCGCCACGTCCTCAAGCGCGCGCTGGCGAAGGCGGCCGACCTCGGGTTCACCTTCTACACGCACCCCGAGATCGAGTTCTTCCTGCTGCAGCAGGGCTTCGGCAAGGGCGAGGTGCCCACGCCGATCGACGAGGTCGGCTACTTCGACCACAGCCCGCACGGCCAGGGCTACGACTTCCGGCGCCAGGCGATCACCATGCTCGAGGCGATGGGCATCTCGGTGGAGTTCAGCCACCACGAGGGCGCGCCCGGTCAGCAGGAGATCGACCTGCGCTACGCCGACGCGCTCACCACGGCCGACAACATCATGACCTTCCGGCTGGTGATGAAGGAGGTGGCGCTCGAGCAGGGCGTCTACGCGACCTTCATGCCCAAGCCCTTCGCCGACCACCCGGGCTCGGGCATGCACACGCACGTGTCCCTGTTCGAGGGCGACCGCAACGCTTTCCACGAGCCGGGCGCGGAGTACCAGCTGTCGAAGGTGGGTCGCTCGTTCATCGCCGGCCTGCTCAAGCACGCGCCGGAGATCACGGCAGTCACCAACCAGTGGGTGAACAGCTACAAGCGGCTCTCGGGCGGCGGGGAGGCTCCGGCGTACGTCTGCTGGGGCCACAACAACCGGTCGGCGCTCGTGCGCGTCCCCATGTACAAGCCGTCGAAGGGCAACGCGACACGCGTCGAGTTCCGCTCCATCGACAGCGCGTGCAACCCCTACCTCGCCTTCGCGGTCATGCTGGCCGCCGGCCTCAAGGGCATCGAGCAGGGCTACGAGCTGCCGCCGGGCGCGGAGGACGACGTCTGGGCGCTGACCGAGTCCGAGCGCCGCGCGCTGGGGATCGACCCGCTGCCGACGTCGCTCGGCCAGGCCGTCACGGTGATGGAGCGCAGCGAGCTGGTCGCGGAGACGCTGGGCGAGCACGTGTTCGACCACTTCCTGCGCAACAAGCGCGCCGAGTGGGCGGAGTACCGGCGCGCCGTCACGCCCTTCGAGCTCGCGCGCTATCTCCCCGTCCTCTGACCGCCGGAGCATCCGTGACCGACCCGCTGCGACTCCTCGTCGTCCAGAACGACCCGACCGACCCCGTCGCGCTGCTCGGCGAGTGGTGGGCGGAGGTTGGCGTCGAGACCACCGCGATCCGCGCCGACCTCGGCGAGCCGGTGCCGACCGAGATGCCCGACGGCTACGACGGCCTGGTCCTGCTCGGCGGCGCGATGGCCGCGTGGGAGGACGACGTCGCGCCCTGGCTGCCGGCCGAGCGGGAGCTCATCCGCGGCTCGGTGGGCGACGGCGTTCCGACGATGGGCGTGTGCCTCGGCGGCCAGCTGATGACCCTGGCGCTGGGCGGCGAGGTCACCCGCGCGGACATCGCCGAGATCGGCCTGGTGCCGCTCTCGCTCGCCGACGACGCGGCCGACGACCCACTGCTCTCGGTGGTCCCGGAGGGTGCGCCGGTCGGGCAGTACCACATCGACACGATGGCGACGCTGCCCGAGGGTGCCGTGCTCCTGGCCTCGTCGCCCGACTGCGCGCACCAGGCCTGGCGCCTCGGCGACCGCGCGTGGGCGGTGCAGTTCCACCCCGAGATCGACACCGCGATCATGCAGGAGTGGATCGACGAGGACCGCGAGCTGGTCCACGAGCGCGGCTTCGACTGCGACACGGTCGTCGACGACTTCGCCGCTCGCATGGACGAGCTGCGCACGGTGTGGCGCCCGTTCGCGCACGCCTTCGCCGACGTCGTGCGCCAGTCGGCGGCGCGCTGACCCGTCATGACCGCCGACGGTGACGCACGGGCAAGCACGCTGCAGGGCCGCCTCGCGCGCCTCGGGTTCGACGACGCCGCGCGCGGCGTCAGGCTGCTGAGCGAGCCCGGTCTCGTCGGTCTGGGCGCCGACGCCGTCGACGACCTCGCGAAGGCACCTGACCCCGACGGCGTCCTGACGACGCTCTCGCGCCTCGCCGAGTCCGGCGACCCGCAGGCGGCGGCGTTCGTCGCGGCCCTCGACAGCGACGACGACCTCCGGGCGCGCGCCTATGCCGTTCTCGGTACGTCGGCCGCGCTCGGCGACCACCTGGTCCGCCACCCCGAGGACTGGGTCGTGCTCACGGCCGAGCCGGGCGACGACGGCGTACCGCGACCGCGGGAGCTGCAGGGCTACGACGCGATGCGCGCAGACCTGCTCATCGCGGTGGGGGCCGACCCTGCGCACGAGGAGCCCGTCGCCCGCGATGCGTCGGTGGAGACGCTGTCGGCCATGCGAGCGGCCTACCGCCGTCGGCTGCTCGCCGTGGCGGCGGCCGACATCGGCGACGGTGCACCGTTCGTCGATGTATCGCGCGCGCTCGCCGACCTCGCCGACGCTGCGCTGGCCGCGGCGCTCGCGATCGCGCGCGCCGCGCACCCGGACGACGTCGGGCGGTGCCGGCTGGCCGTCGTCGCGATGGGCAAGTGCGGCGGGCACGAGCTCAACTACCTCTCCGACGTCGACGTGCTGTTCGTCGCCGAGCCGGCCGAGGGCATCGACGAGACCGAGGCGCTCGCCGGCGCCACCAGGCTCGCGCAGTCGCTCATGCACGCGTGCGTGACGTCGACCCCCGAGGGCTCGATCTGGGAGGTCGACCCGAACCTGCGCCCCGAGGGCCGCAACGGAGCGCTCGTGCGCACGCTGGCGTCGTACGAGGGCTACTACCGCCGCTGGGCCTCCACCTGGGAGTTCCAGGCGCTGCTCAAGGCGCGGCTCGCGACGGGCGACGACGACCTCGGACGGCGCTTCGTCGAGCTCGTCACGCCGCTGGTGTGGACGGCCGCGGACCGGCCGCACTTCGTCGAGGACGTGCAGGCGATGCGTCGTCGAGTCGAGGAGAACGTCCCTGCCAAGGACGCCGACCGCCAGCTCAAGCTCGGTCCGGGAGGTCTGCGCGACGTCGAGTTCTCCGTGCAGCTGCTGCAGCTCGTGCACGGCCGCAGCGACGTGATGCTCCACAGCCCCACCACGCTGCCCGCGCTGGAGTCGCTCGCGACGTGGGGCTATGTCGGGCGCGAGGACGCGTCGGGGCTCGCGGCGTCGTACACCTTCCTGCGCACGCTCGAGCACCGCATCCAGGTGCATCGGATGCGGCGCACGCACGTGGTGCCCGACTCCGCCGACGACCTGCGCCGGCTCGGGCGCTCGATGGGCTTCCGGACCGAGCCCGCCGCCGAGCTCACCGACGCGCTCAAGCGCCATCGCCGCGAGGTGCGCCGGCTGCACGAGAAGCTGTTCTACCGGCCGTTGCTCAACGCCGTCGCCCGGCTCGACGCCGGCGAGGCGCGGCTGACGCCCGAGGCCGCCCGCCAGCGGCTCGAGGCGCTCGGGTACGCCGACCCAGCCGGCGCACTGCGCCACCTCGAGGCGCTCACGTCCGGCGTGACGAGGCGTGCCGCGATCCAGCGCACGCTGCTGCCGGTGATGCTCGGGTGGTTCGCGACCGCGCCCGATCCCGACGCCGGGCTGCTCAACTTCCGCCGGATGAGCGACGCCCTCGGTTCGACGCACTGGTACCTGCGGCTGCTGCGCGACGAGAGCTCGGCCGCGCGACGGCTCGCGACGATGCTGGCGTCGAGCCGCTACGCCTCGGGACTGCTGCTGCGCTCGCCCGACGCGGTGCAGCTTCTCGCCGACGACAGCGAGCTCGAGCCCCGCGGGCGCGACGCGCTCGTGGTCGAGGCGCTGTCGGCCGCCCGGCGTCACGACGTCCCGGAGGTCGCCGTGGCCGCGGTCCGCGCGCTGCGCCGCCGCGAGCTGTTCCGCACGGCGGCCGCCGAGCTGTTCGGCGTCGCCGAGGTCGACGACGCCGGCGTGGCCCTCTCCGACATCGCCGCCGCCGCGATCACCGGCGCGCTCGAGATCGCGACGCGCTCCGTGGAGGCCAAGCGCGGAGCGCCGCTGCCGACCCGGATGCTCGTGGTCGCGATGGGACGCTTCGGCGGAGGGGAGCTCGGGTTCGCGAGCGACGCCGACGTGATGTTCGTGCACGACCCGCTGCCGGGTGCCGACGAGCGCGAGGCGCACCAGGCCGCGCTCGCTGTCGCGGAGGAGCTGCGCCGCCTGCTCATGGTGCCGAGCCCCGATCCCGCGCTCGAGGTCGACGCCGACCTGCGACCGGAGGGCCGCAACGGCCCGCTGGTGCGCACGCTCGCGTCGTACGCCGCCTACTACGCGCGCTGGTCGAGCGCGTGGGAGGCGCAGGCGCTGCTGCGCGCCGAGCCGGTCGCGGGCGACGAGGACCTCGGCCGTCGCTTCGTCGCGATCATCGACCCGCTGCGCTACCCCGAGGGCGGACTGCTGGAGTCCGATGCGCGCGAGATCCGCCGGCTCAAGGCCCGCATGGAGGCGGAGCGGCTGCCGCGCGGCGCCGACCCGGGGCTGCACACCAAGCTCGGTCGCGGCGGCCTGTCCGACGTCGAATGGGTGGCGCAGCTGCTCACGCTGCGCCACGGGTCCGACGTCCCCGGCTTGCGCACGACCCGCACCCTGCCCGCGCTCCACGCGGCCGCCGACGCCGGGCTGCTCGCGCAGGACGACGCCACGGAGCTCGCCACGGCGTGGCGCACCGCCACCCGCGTGCGCGACGCCGTCATGCTGGTGCGAGGCACATCGAGCGACATGGTCCCGACAGATGCCCGAGAACTCGCCGCTGTGGGTTACGTTCTCGGGTACCGCGCCGGAGAGACGGGGGCGCTCCTCGACGACTACCGGCGGGTCACGCGCAGGGCGCGGGCCGTGGTGGAAAGGGTCTTCTACGGTGACGGCGGGCTCGACAGGCCATCGTGAGGTGCGCGCGGTCCGGTTCCGCGACGTCCTCGCGGTGCGCGAGTACCGCGGCATCATCATCGCCCAGATCGCCAGCCAGGCCGGCGACCAGATCGCCCGGGTCGCCCTCGCCCTCCTCGTGCTCGACCAGTCCGGCTCGCCGCTGCTCGCGGCCGGCACCTTCGCGGTCTCGTTCGTCCCGTCGCTGCTCGGCTCGGCGCTGCTCGCGCCGATCGCCGACCGCTTCTCGCGCCGCTCGCTCATGCTCGGCTCCGACGTCGGTCGAGCGATCGCCGTCGGGCTCCTCGCGCTGCTCGCGGTGCCCGGCACCCCGATCTGGCTGCTGTTCGGGATCCTGTTCGTCGCCGAGCTGTTCACGCCGTTGTTCGACTCGGCGCGCATGGCGTCGATCCCCGACATCCTCGGCTCCCCGGCGTACGTCAGCGCCGGGTCGGGGCTCTCGCGTGCGCTGAACCTCGCGAACCAGGCGATCGGCCTGTTCGTGGGCGGCCTCATCGTGCAGCTGACGACCCCGCGCGTGGCGCTGTTCCTCGACGCGCTGTCGTTCGTGATCTCCTTCGCCGTCCTCGCGGTGACGCTGCAGGATCGACCGTCGCCGCTGGAGTCGACACCGTCGATCATCGTGCTCCTGCGCGACCTCGGCGAGGGCTGGTCGGCCCTGATGTCCGATCCTTCGCGTCGCGCGTTCGTGCTGCTCGGCTGGGCGCTCGCGGCCCCGCTCGTCGCGCCCGAGGCCGTCGCGCTGGCGTACGCCGACGACGTGGGCGAGCCTCCTGGATGGGGCGGTGCGCTGATGGCGGGCGTCGTGGTCGGTGCCGCGGTCGGCAGCCTGCTCATCGGGCGCCGGCCGCTGATGACCCAGCTCGACCTCGTGCTGCCGCTCGCGATCGCGATGGGGCTGCCACTGCTCGTGACGGGGATCGAACCGCCGATCCTGCTGCTGCTCCTGCTGTGGGGAGTCTCGGGCGCGGCGCAGGCGTTCCTCATCCCGGTCATGTCGTTCACGACGCTGCTCACGCCCAACGAGCAGCGCGGCCGTGCGGTCGGGATCGCTGCGGCGGGCTTCGCCCTGTTCACGACCATCGGCTACCTGGTCACCGGTTGGCTCGCGACCATCACGAGCCCCGCGTTCGCGGTCGTGGTGATGGCGGTCCTCGGCCTCGCGGTCGCTGCCGTCGCCTACCTCACCTGGCCGGTGACGGCGCTGCGCCGCGACGTCCGCAGCCTCGAGGCCGCTGGCTGATCCTGGCGCCTGAGCACGTCGGGGGCCTCGTCCCGCTAGCGTTCGGCGAGCGAGGAGGTCGGCATGAGCAGCGAGGGATCCGCAGGGTCACCGCGCGCGTCCCGTCGCTGGCTCCCCGTCGCCGCGTGGCTCCCGGCGTACCGCGCGAGCAGGCTGCCGGGCGACGTCCTCGCTGGTGCGGTCGTCGCCGCCCTCGCCGTGCCGCAGGCGCTCGGTTACGCCGGCATCGCGGGCGTGCCGGTGCAGGTCGGCCTCTACGCGATCCCGCTCGCTCTCGTCGCGTACGCCGTGCTCGGGTCCTCGCCGCACCTCGTCGTCGGGCCCGTGTCGACGGTGTCGGTGCTGTCCGGCTCGCTCGTCGCGGGGTTCGCGCACGGCAACGTGACGCAGGCGGTCGCGCTGACCTCCGCGCTCGCCATCGCGGCCGGCATCGGTCTCGCGATCGGTGGCATCGCCCGCGTCGGCTGGGCCGTGGAGTTCCTGTCGCGGCCCATCATCACCGGCTTCGTCTTCGGCCTCGTGCTGCTCATCGTGCTCGGCGAGCTGCCCAGCCTGCTCGGCATGCCCCCCGAGTCCGGCGACGTCGTCGCTCGCGTGATCGGTCTGCTCGGTCACCTCGGCGACGCGCAGCTGGTGACCTCGCTCGTCGGTCTGGTCAGTCTCGCCGTCCTGTTCGTCGGCGCGCGGTTCCTGCCGCGCGTGCCGTGGGGCCTGGTCGTCCTCGTGGGGTCGATCGCGTTGTCGAGCTGGCTCGACCTCGCGTCGCAGGGCGTGGCGACGGTCGGGCGCGTGCCGCAGGGCGTGCCGCCGCTCGGGCTGCCCGGCATCGACCCGTCGGACATCCCGCCGGTGATCGTCGGCGGTCTCGCCATCGGACTCGTCGCGCTCGCCGAGGGGATGAGCGCGGCGCGCATCTTCGCCATCCGGCTCGACTACCGCATCGACGCCGACCAGGAGCTGCTCGCGACGGGGGCGGCGAACGTCGCCGCAGGCCTGTCCGGCGGGCTCGGCGTGGGCGGGTCGCTGTCGAAGACGGCGTCGGCGGTGCGGGCGGGCAGCTCGTCGCAGGTGACCGGGCTCGTCGCGTCGGGCTTCGCGCTCCTCGTGCTGGTCATGTTCACGTCGTCGCTCACCGACCTGCCCCGCGCGGCGCTGTCGGCGATCGTGATCCAGGCGGTGTGGGGGCTGCTGGACCTGGACGCGCTCAAGCGCTACGTCGCCGTGCGGCGCAACGACTTCCTGGCCGCGATCGCGGCCATGATCGGTGTCCTGCTGCTCGGTCCGCTCTACGGCCTGCTCTTCGCGATCGGGCAGTCGCTCCTCGGCCTGGTCTACCGGTCGAGCCGCGTGCACGTCGACGTGATGGGGAAGGTGCCGGGCGAGAAGGCGGCGTGGGGGAGCGCCCAGCGCCACCCCGAACGGCGCACCATCGACGGCGTGCTCGTGCTGCGGCTCGACGTCCCGCTGTTCTGGGCCAACGCGACCGAGGTCGTGACGCAGGTGCTCGAGGCGGTGGACGAGCACCCGGGGACGCACTCGCTGCTGCTCGATCTCGAGGCGACCAGCCAGCTCGACACCACCAGCGTCGACGCCCTCGACGTCCTGCTCGCGAAGCTGCGCGCCCGCGGGGTGGAGCTCTACCTCGTGCGCGTCTTCCAGCGCGCCCGTGCCGTGCTGCGGCGGTCCGGATTCATGGACAGGCTCGGCGCTGAACGCATGTGGCACAGCATCTCCGCAGGGGTTCGAGCCGCGCGCGAGGTGCAGGCGGAGCGTGCTGCCGTGAACGAGGAGGAGTTCGGGCCGCTGGAACCGGTCGCCGGCGACGAGCAGATCGTGGCAGCGCATCCCGACGAGCCGCTGCTGCCCGCGGACGCCGCCGAGCGAGAGAAGTCCCAGGGCAAGAAGAAGAAGCGCTAGGCGGCGGCTCGATGATGCATACCGCGACAGCAGAGGACGATGGGTGGACCCCACGGCCGCACACGGTGCGAACCCGTCATCGGCGCGACGGATCGACCTCGACCTGTCGCGCGTGCGGTTGGTCGGTCAGAGCGAACCGTAGTCGTGGTATCGCTGAAAGGTGTTGCGCTGCAACGAAATTCCTAGATTCAAACTCTTGACAGGATTCGAACACATGATCTAATGTGTGCTCATGTTCGCCGGCACCGACTCCGCTCTCGAGAGTGTTCTCGCCTCCCACGAGCTGAACGCTGCCTGGGGCGACATCGTGTGGCATCTGCTCGAGGATCCGGCGCTGATCGAGTCGCCGTGCGGCTACGCCCACCGTCGGGTGCTGCCTGCGGAGGACGTGATCCTGACGACGGGGTCGGGCCTGCAGGCCGGACCCGTGCCCGTGCGGGAGCGGCTCGCTCGTCTGGCCGGCATGGAGCGCGAGATGGCGGCGCAGTGCGCGGCGCGCTACCGGATGGTGGTCGACCTGGTCGGTACCGATCCTGCTCTGGACTCGATGCACGACCGGCACGCGCGGATGGAGCTCGCGCTGGTGCTGCGGGTCGGGGAGGGCGCGGCGTCGTCGTTGATCGCGACGGCGCGCACCATCGTCCGCGACTATCCCGAGTTCCTCGCTGCGCTGGAGGCGGGGGAGATCAGCGAGTGGCACTGCCGAGAGCTCGTGTCCGGCACGCGCTACGTCAGCGATCTGGACACGATCGCCGCCCTGCAGAAGCGACTGCTGCCCAAGGCCAAGCGGAGGACCCCCGCGGAGTTCCGCAAGGCGGTGCGGATGGCGATGGCGTCGCTGGACGCCGAGTCCGCCGAGGATCGTCGTACCAAGGCCAGGCAGGACCGCTACGTCACGTACCGCCCTCTCGATGACGGCATGGCCTACCTCGGGATCTGCACCGACCAGCCGACCGC
>DASSQW010000196.1:0-6550 GCA_035702165.1 Candidatus Nanopelagicales bacterium | reverse complement strand
CCGCTGCCACGGCGGTCGACGAGCTCGGGGATCTGGTCGCCGCTGCGGCTGCGGTCCCACCACAGCGAGCCGACGACCCGGCCCTTGAGCTCGCCGGACTCCGCCGCGGCGAGGTAGATGGGGAGGATGTCGTCCTGCCCGAACATCGAGCCGACGGCGGCGTCCTGCCACGACGTGACGCCGAGCGAGAACAGGTGCTCCTGCGCCGCGAGCAGGCCGAGCCGCTGGTCGGCTGGCGTGGTGCGCGGGAGGTACGGGTCGACGAGGTGCGACGCCCCCTCGTGCAGCGTGCCGGCGGGGTAGCCGTCGGGCTCGCGCTCGATCCGGCCGTCGGCGGGATCCGGTGTGCTGGAGTCGATCCCGGCGATCTCGAGCGCCCGCGTGTTGACCCAGGCACCGTGGCCGTCGCGGTTGGGGAGGTAGACCGGGCGGTCGGGCACGACGGCGTCGAGCATCTGCCGCGTGGGCGTCCCGTTCGGGTAGTGCGACATCGACCAGCCGCCGCCCTGGATCCACGGGACGTCGGGGTTGGCGGCGGCGTACGCCGCGATCACCGCGAGCGCCTCCTCGGCGCTCTCGCAGTGGTGCACGTCGCACTGCAGGAGGCTCACGCCCGCCATCACAGGGTGGACGTGGGCGTCCTGGAAGCCCGGCAGGAGCAGGCCGCCGGCGAGGTCGACGACCTCGGTGCCCGCGGCCCGCAGCTCGAGGATCTCGTCGTCGTCGCCGATGGCGACGATGCGCCCTCCGGCCACCGCGACGGCACCGCGCTGCGACGCGCCCATGCCTGCGCTGAACAGCGATCCTCCGACGAACACCGTGTCGATGACGGTCCCACGCACCTGCGGCATGCGCGGAAACTACGACTCCGACGACGCTGTGTCAATGGCGTTGACAGCATCGTTGCGCCCGAGCTGCGTCAGACGTGCGGCGTCCCGTCCGCGGTGAAGGCGGTCCGCATGGTGAACCCCCCGGGGGTCGGGCCGTCCGCCTCGAGCCGCAGTAGCCGCTCGTGCGCCTCCTCCAGCGACGGGCTGTGGCCGTCCTCGACCCACCACAGCACCAGGCTCGGCGTCTCCATGCGGGTGAAGAACATCCGTCGTTGCTTGAGCACCGCGGCGTGCGCCTCGCCGTACACGTAGGCATGGAGGGCCGCCAGGTCCTCCCACACCGACAGGTTCACGATCACGTCGTCGCCCCACGGCCGGATCGACGTCGCGTTGCCGTCGTCGGACTGCAGCCGCCAGACGAACCCGGGGGCATCGTCGGCGACCGCGTTCACCGCGTCGAGCGCCTCGACGAACGGCGCGAGATCCGGGTGGTCGAGCTCGTGGCGCAGCCGTGCGACGTTGAGCTGCGCGAGCCGGGCCATGGCCAGACGTTAGCGCCCGGGGGGCGCGCTCACGCCGACGTCGTGGTGCGCGCGGTCCGTCTGCGCGACGGCAGCGCAGCGACGGTCACGGCCGCGGCCGTGAGCAGCACCCCGAGCACGACCTGCCAGCCGACCTCGGCGCCCGCGGTCGGGACGACGATGTCGAGGGCGACCGCGCCGGCGAGCTGGCCGGCGATGGTGACGAGGGAGTAGACGAGGACGCCGAGCGGCCGGATGACGATCGCCGACAGCAGCAGGAACGAGACGCCCAGCGGTCCACCGAGCCAGAGCAGCGGCTGCTCCCAGGGCGGCGGCGGCGCGAGCCAACCTGCCCCTGTGACCGCGTGCGCGATCGGCAGCGCGACCAGCAGCACCAGCATGCCCAGGGCGAGGTTGAGGACGACGGGCACCAGGCCGTCGTCGGTGGCCTCGGCGACCATGCCGTTGATGGCCATCTGGAACGTCGAGATCACCCCGGCGGTGATGGTGACGATGACGGCGGCGAGCGCCAACGACCCGGCCGAGAAGCGCCCGGACACGGCGACCACGACCGCGAGCGTCGTACCGATCGCACCGATCACCCGGGGTGCTGTCACGGGGCGCTTGCCGCCCGGCGTGAGCCCGATCGCGTCGAAGACGAGCGACGAGCCCGTGGTGCCCGCGACGACGAGGACGGTGAACACCGCGACGCCCAGCGCGGGGATGCTCGCGCCCTGCGTCACGACGAAGAACGCCGAGGCGAAGCCGCCGATCAGCTGCCACCACCGCAGCCGACCGGCGCGCACCTGCTCGGGCAGCGTCCGCAGCAGCGCGTCGCGCGATCGCGAGCGCAGCGCGAGGACGACCACCAGGAGGAGCAGGCCCATCGCCGTCGAGATCGCGGCCGTCATCACGGCGTCGCCGTCGAGCTCGGACGCCAGCGCTCCGTTGGCCCGGCCCTGCAGCGCCGCGAGCACTCCGGCGACGACCGCGCCGATCAGCGCCAGCGGGGCGTGCGCGGTCGACTCGACGATCGGCGTGACGGCGAAGCCCTCGGTGGCCGCGGCCTCGAGGTAGTCGTCGTCGTGGCCGTGCTCAGTGGAAGAAATGGCGGGTCCCGGTGAGGTACATCGTCACGCCGGCTGCCGTCGCGGCCGCGATCACCTCGTCGTCGCGCACCGATCCCCCGGGCTGCACGACCGCCCGCACGCCGGCCTCGAAGAGCACCTCGGGACCGTCGGGGAACGGGAAGAACGCGTCGGACGCCGCCACCGATCCGCGAGCGCGTCCGTCACCGGCGCGCGTCACCGCGAGCCGGCAGGAGTCGACGCGGTTCACCTGGCCCATGCCGACGCCGACAGCGGCGCCGTCCTTGGCGAGCAGGATCGCGTTGGACTTCACCGACCGCACCGCGCGCCAGGCGAACGCGAGGTCGCGCAGCGTCGCCTCGTCGGCGGGCTCTCCGCAGGCGAGCGTCCACGTCGACGGGTCGTCGCCGGGCGCGTCGAGCTTGTCGATCGACTGCAGGAGCACGCCGCCCGACACCGGTCGGATCTCGATGCCACCGTGCGCGGGCACCGGGTCGGCGACGAGCAGGCGCAGGTTCTTCTTCTCGCGCAGGATCTCCAGCGCCTCGTCGTCGAAGCCTGGCGCCACGACGACCTCGGTGAAGATCTCCGCGACCTGGCGCGCCATCTCCGCCGACACCGTCCGGTTCGCGGCGACGACGCCGCCGAAGGCCGACACCGGGTCGGTGTCGTTGGCGAGGCGGTGGGCCTCGGCGATGTCGGCACCGACGGCGATGCCGCACGGGTTCGCGTGCTTGATGATCGCGACAGCGGGCTCGCTGTGGTCGTACGCCGCGCGACGGGCCGCATCGGCGTCGACGTAGTTGTTGTAGGACATCTCCTTGCCGCCGAGCTGCTCGGCCTGCGCGAGACCGGGGTTCGGCGTGTGGTTCGTGACGTAGAGCGCCGCACGCTGGTGCGGGTTCTCGCCATAGCGCAGCACCTCCGCGCGTTCCCACGTCGCACCGATCCATGCGGGGAAGCCGGTGCCTTCGTCCGACGGCGCGACCACGTTGCCGAGCCACGACGCCACGGCGACGTCGTAGTTCGCCGTGTGCACGAACGCGGCGGCCGCGAGGCGCTGGCGCTGCTCGAGGGTGAAGCCACCGGCCGCGACGGCCGCCAGGACGTCGGCGTACTGGGACGGCGAGGTGACGATCGCGACGCTCGGGTGGTTCTTGGCGGCGGCGCGCACCATCGTCGGGCCGCCGATGTCGATCTGCTCGACGCACTCGTCGGGCGTCGCGCCCGAGGCCACGGTCTCGACGAACGGGTAGAGGTTGACGACCACGAGCTCGAAGGCGGAGATGCCGAGCTCGTCGATCTGCTGCTGGTGCTCCTCGAGCCGGAGGTCGGCGAGGATGCCGGCGTGCACCGCGGGGTGCAGGGTCTTCACCCGCCCGTCGAGGGTCTCCGGGAAGCCCGTGACGTCGGAGACCTGGGTGACGGGGACGCCGAGCGCCGCGATGCGCGCGGCGGTGGATCCGGTCGAGACGATCTCGATGCCTGCGGCGGACAGGCCACGGGCCAGCTCGTCGAGACCGGTCTTGTCGTAGACCGAGACGAGCGCGCGACGGATCTGACGGGTGCTCACGGGATCGAGGCCTTCCTGCCGGTGACGGTCCAGCCGTCGCGGGCCATCCGGCCCACGACGTCGACGATGAGCTCGCGCTCGGCTGTCTTGATGCGTTCGTGCAGCGACTCGACGTCGTCGTCGTCGCGGACCTCTACCACGGCCTGCGCGAGGATCGGCCCGGTGTCCACGCCGGCGTCGACGACGAACAGCGTGCAGCCGGTGACCTTGACGCCGTGCTCGAGCGCGTCGGCAGCGCCGTGCATGCCGGGGAAGGACGGCAGCAGCGCCGGGTGGGTGTTGACGTAGCGGCCGCCGAAGCGTTCCAGGAACGCTGGTCCGGCCAGCTTCATGAAGCCGGCCGACACCACGAGATCGGGGTCGTGCGCCGCCGTGGCGTCGGTGAACGCGGCGTCCCACTCATCGCGCGTGGCGAAGTCGGCCACGCGCAGGACGTACGTCGGGACGCCGGCCTGCTCGGCTCGCTCGAGGGCGAGGATGCCCTCGCGGTCCGCCCCGACGGCGACGACCTCGGCGGGGTACGCCGGGTCCGCGGCGGCGTCGAGGAGCGCCTGCAGGTTGGTGCCGGAACCGGACACGAGGACCACGAGCCGGGTCCGTGCAGGGCGGTTCTCGGAGGGCACGCGACGTCCTTCGGGTCGGATGGCCCGATCCTACGGGGGCCTGCGGGCTCGCCCGGTCGGGGCTCAGTGCTCCCCGGTGACCCAGATCGTCGGGAGAACGTGCGAGCCGAGCGCCACCAGCAGCGACCCCGCGGCGCAGAGGCCGCCGACCGCGAGACCGGTGAGCAGCGCCGGCGGTCCGACCTCGGCCAGCCGGCCGTCGCCGAGGGCACCGCCGGACAGCGCCGCGAGGATCGCGGCACCGACGGCCACCACGCCCGCGCCCACGAGCAGCGAGAGCACCTCGTCGCGCAGCGCCAGGCGTCGGCGGTGGCGCAGCACGACCGCCCCGACGACACCGGCGACCACCGGGAGCAGGAGCAGGAGCGGACCGGCTGCCGGCGCGTGGCCGGGAACCGCGCCCAGCACCGGAACCGCCGGCACGAGACCACCGGTCTGGGAGAACGGGTCGACGCCCGCACCGCCGATCGTGAAGCCCGGGCCGGCGACGTACGACAGCGTCCACACGAGCAGGTTGGGCAGGTAGGCCAGCGACAGCAGCGTCACACCGACGGCGTCGCCTGCGCCCGGCGCGAGCTGGTGCCCGAGGCTGGTGACGGCCTGCCAGCGCATCGCGATCGCCGCGACCGCGGCGAGCCCGACGGCGACGGCGAGAGCCCCGGCGGACGCGCCCGCCGCGACGAGGCCGTCGCGCAGGAGCACGGGCAGCCGCTCGACGAGCGCACGGCCCAGCGGACCTCCGGCGAGGGCCCCGGCGCCGAGTCCGACCAGCGACACGACCGCGCACGCGAGGAGCGCCGACAGCGGCGCCACAGAAGCGCCCGCGAGCGACGACACCTGCGCCACCAGCATCGCGAGCAGCGAGTACGTCGCCGACCCCGCGATCACGAGCAGCGCGGTGTCGGGCACCGTGGTCGTCGAGGTGATCCGCACCGCCCAGCGGCCCGCGAGGAACAGCAGGAGCAGGGCGCCCGCGAGCAGCAGCATCGGCAGCAGGGTGATGGTGACGGCGCCCGCGGAGACGCCCGCGCGGTGTGCCGCCAGCCAGACCACGCCGGCCGCGGAGACCGGTGTGCCGAGCCCGTCGTCGCCCCGACCGGTGAGCGCCCACGCCAGAGTGACCACCGCGCCGACGGCCACGAGCCCGACCGCGAGCGCCCAGACCGCGGCCGTGACGGCCGCGACCGGCAGCGTGCCGACGACATCCTCCCGCGAGCGCCGCGGCGGGGACGGGCGCGCCGCGGGCCGCTCGAGCATGGAGGTCACCCCTCGATGCTCGCACCCGCGCCGTGCGCCTCAGGGATGCGACACGGCCGGTCCTGCGTCAGACGCGGACGAGATCGCGGCCGACGTCGGCCGGCGACGTGCAGCCCGCCAGGCCGAGGCAGTCGCGCGTGTCCGCAGCGAGCTCGTCGAGCAGACCGCGTACGCCGTCCGCGCCGTCGACCGCGAGCGCCCAGAGCACCGGACGCGCCAGGAGGACCGCGCGGGCGCCGAGCGCCAGCGCACGCAGGACGTGCCCACCGGTGCGGATGCCGCCGTCGACGTACACCTCCGCCCGGCCGTCGACGGCGTCGACCACCTCCGGCAGCGCGACGGCCGACGGGACGACGCCGTCGAGCTGGCGCCCGCCGTGCGTCGACACGATCACCGCATCGGCACCGGCATCCAGGCAGCGCAGGGCCTCGTCTCCGCGCAGCACACCCTTCGCGACGACCGGCAGACCGGTGAGGTCCTTGAGCCGCGCGAGGTCCGCGGCGCCGAGGTCGGGCGCCTGCTGCATGCGGGGGTCGGCCGGGTCACGACCGGCGAGCGCCTCGACGATGGCCTCGGGCGGGAGCGGCTGCAGAGGTCCGGTCGGCTTGTGCGCGACGAACGGGACGTCGACGGTGACGACGAGGGCCGTCGCGCCGGC
>DASSQW010000195.1:0-17833 GCA_035702165.1 Candidatus Nanopelagicales bacterium | reverse complement strand
GGGATGCCGTACGCCGGGTGCACCGCGACCGGGAAGCCGGAGAAGCCCGCGCCTGCGACGGCGAGCAGCCCCGCGCCCACGAGCACCGCGCCGAGTCCCGCGACCCATTCCGAGCTCGGGGCGCGCCGCGGCGGGTCGTCGAACCACGGCAGGTGCACGAACTCGATCGGCCACAGCCATCGGGCGACGCAGTAGACCAGAGCGACGAACACGAGCGCGACCGGCAGCACCCAGAACCAGTAGGTGAGGCCGTCCGGCACGATCTGGCCGTTGCTCTCGACGCGCACCGGGAGGTCCCAGCCGATCGCGTGCAGCAGCGCGAGCAGGGAGACCAGCACGAGCATGTGCCAGAGGTAGACCGTCATCGCGAACATCGCCGCGCGAACCGTGGCGGCGTAGGGCCTCGGCCGCGCGAAGGCGCGCCGCATCCAGGGCGCGAGCAGCACGAAGAGCCCGAACAGCACTGCGGAGTGGCACACCAGGATCACGGTCGGTGGCGCCATGTTGGAGAACCGCTCGGTCGGGATCCCGACCAGCGAGGTGGGGTACCAGTGCAGCACCTGCGTGAGCACCACGTTCACCGCGAGCCCGCCCACGATGCACGCCCATGCGGCGGCGCGCGGGACCCCGCGGCGGTACCAGTAGCCGAGCTGGTGCACGAGGGTCCATGCCGCGACCATGTTCACCGCACCGACCGTCTCGACGTAGGTGAGCCGCACGACGTCGACCGCGATCACCACCACGAGCAGGGCGGCGATCGTCGCGAGCCCGTGGCGACGCCACCACGCGCTCGTCGCTGGCGTCAGCGCCGTCACGGGGATGTAGACCGCGAGGAACCACAGCGGTCCGGTGACGCCCTGCAGGTACGGGTCGGTGACCTCGCGGCGTACGACGAGGGTCACGACGCTGAAGAGGACTGCGAGTGCGAGCAGGTAGACCACGGTCGGGCGCATCAGCCGGGCGACCCGCTGCCAGAGCCACTGCGAGTAGGTCCCGGGGAAGCGCTCGTTGCTCGACCAGTTCACGGCGCCGCCGGCGATGAAGAACAGCGGCATGACTTGCAGCAACCAGGTCACGAACGGCCACGGGTCGCCCGACGTCAGCGTGTTGCCCGTGGCGGGCACGCCGTCCTCGGACCACAGCACGATGAGCATGAGGAAGTGCCCGAGCACGACGACGAGCAGCGACCAGGCGCGCACCGCGTCCAGCGCCAGGTCGCGCTTGCCGTCGACCGCCGGAGCCGGCGGGACCGGGGGCAGCGCAGGGAACAGCCGCATGGCCCCAGCGTGGCGGTCCGGCGTTCGCCGACGCGCGTCAACGCGCCGAGACGACGACCGCCCGGCACCGCGTGAGCGGGCCGGGCGGTCGAGGGCGCCTGAGGTCAGGCCATGGCCTTCTCGAGGTTCTGGTGGATCGCGTCGAGGAACTGCTCGGTGGTGAGGTACGGCGCGTCGCGGGAGATGAGCAGCGCGAGGTCCTTGGTCATCTTGCCCTCCTCGACGGTCTCGACGCAGACGCGCTCGAGCGTCTCGGCGAACTGCGTGACCTCGGGGGTGCCGTCCATCTTGCCGCGGTAGGCCAGGCCCCGCGTCCACGCGAAGATCGAGGCGATCGGGTTCGTGGAGGTGGGGTTGCCCTGCTGGTGCTGGCGGTAGTGGCGCGTGACGGTCCCGTGCGCGGCCTCCGACTCGACCGTCTTCCCGTCGGGCGTCATGAGGACCGACGTCATGAGGCCGAGCGAGCCGAAGCCCTGCGCGACGGTGTCAGACTGGACGTCGCCGTCGTAGTTCTTGCAGGCCCAGACGTAGCCGCCCTCCCACTTGAGCGCCGCGGCGACCATGTCGTCGATGAGGCGGTGCTCGTAGGTGATGCCGGCGGCGGCGAACTCGTCCTTGAACTCGGCCTCGAACACCTCGGCGAAGAGGTCCTTGAAGCGGCCGTCGTAGGCCTTGAGGATCGTGTTCTTCGTCGACAGGTAGACCGGCAGGCCGCGGTCGAGGCCGTAGCGCATCGATGCGCGCGCGAAGTCGCGGATCGAGTCGTCGAGGTTGTACATCGTCATCGCGACGCCGCCGCCGGGGTAGTCGAACACCTCGACATCGATCGGGTCGCTGCCGTCCTCCGGCACGAACTTCACCGAGAGCTTGCCCGGGCCGGGCACCACGAAGTCGGTCGCGCGGTACTGGTCGCCGTAGGCGTGACGGCCGATGACGATCGGCCGCGTCCAGCCGGGCACCAGGCGAGGGATGTTGGAGATGACGATCGGCTCGCGGAAGATGACGCCGCCGAGGATGTTGCGGATCGTGCCGTTGGGCGACTTCCACATCTTCTTGAGGCCGAACTCGTCCACGCGCGCCTCGTCCGGCGTGATCGTCGCGCACTTCACGCCGACGCCGTACTGCTTGATGGCGTTGGCGGCGTCGACGGTGACCTGGTCGTCGGTCGCGTCGCGGTTCTCGATCGACAGGTCGTAGTACTTCAGGTCGACGTCGAGGTACGGGAGGATCAGCTTGTCCTTGATGAACTGCCAGATGATCCGCGTCATCTCGTCGCCGTCGAGCTCGACGACGGGGTTGACGACCTTGATCTTCGCCACGGGTTCTCCTCGGTGCTGCGGCGTCGACCGACGCCGCGGGTCGGTGTCGGTCAGATGAGGCCGAGCTCGCGCACGGCGTTGCGCTCGTCCTCGAGCTCGTGCACCGACGCGTCGATGCGAGCACGGGAGAAGTCGTCGATCTCGAGGCCCTGGACGATCTGCCACTCGCCGCCGTCGGAGGTCACGGGGAACGACGAGATGAGGCCCTCGGGGACGCCGTAGGAGCCGTCGGACACGACGCCGGCCGACGTCCAGTCGCCCGCCGGCGTGCCGTTGACCCAGGAGTAGACGTGGTCGATGGCGGCGTTCGCGGCGGACGCTGCCGACGACGCGCCCCGGGCCTCGATGATGGCCGCGCCGCGCTTGGCGACGGTCGGGATGAAGTCGCCCTCGAGCCACGACTGGTCGTTCACGACCTCCGCAGCGTTCGCCCCGTTGATCTTCGCGTGGAAGATGTCCGGGTACTGGGTCGCCGAGTGGTTGCCCCAGATCGTCAGGTTCGTGATGTCGTTGACGGTGACGCCGGCCTTCTTCGCCAGCTGGGACTTCGCACGGTTGTGGTCGAGGCGGGTCATCGCCGTGAACCGGCTCTGGGGCACGTCGGGCGCGTGCGAGGCCGCGATGAGCGCGTTGGTGTTCGCCGGGTTTCCGACGACCAGCACGCGGATGTCGTCGGCCGCACCGGCGTTGATGGCCTCGCCCTGCGGCTTGAAGATGCCGCCGTTGGCCGAGAGCAGGTCGCCGCGCTCCATGCCCGCGGTGCGCGGGCGGGCACCGACGAGCAGGCCCACGTTGCAGCCGTCGAAGGCGGCTCGGGCGTCGTCGGTGATGTCGATGCCCGCGAGCAGCGGGAACGCGCAGTCGTCGAGCTCCATCGCCGTGCCCTCGGCGGCCTTCAGCGCCGGCGTGATCTCCAGCAGGCGCAGCCGCACGGGCCGGTCCGGGCCGAGCAGGTGGCCGGACGCGATGCGGAAGAGCAGCGCGTAGCCGATCTGGCCGGCGGCGCCGGTGACGGTGACGGTGGTGGGAGCAGGGGCCATGGCGAGCACTCCAAGTCCTCCCGGAGCCTCGTCGCCCCGGGGTGGTCCGGCCGATATCTCGTCGTCAAGACATCTGGGGGCCACGCTACCCGTCCGGACGGCCCGACGGGGCCCCGGGGTGCCGATCGCCTCCCGGCGCACGGAGCGCTAGTTCGAGGGCGGCGGCACCCACAGCGAGAGCAGGCTCGTGCCCACGGCGAGCACCGCCAGGACCAGCACGTCGACCTTCTTGGAGCGCACGGCCAGCATGCCGGCGTCGTCCTGGGAGAGCAGGATCCGCAGGAACAGCGCGAGCGTGATGCCGAAGGACAGCAGCACCGTCCCGCGCCGGAAGTGGCCCATCCCCACGACGACCAGGCCGACGAGGACGACGCCGAGGCTCGCTGCGATCGGCCACTGCCGGCGCAGCCCCGCGAGCACGGCTCAGCCGATCCCCGCTGCGCGCTCGGCCGCCTCGACCACGTTGGCCAGCAGCATCGCGCGCGTCATCGGTCCGGTGCCGCCCGGCATCGGGGCGAGGAATCCCGCGACCTCGCGGACGTTGGGGTGGACGTCGCCGAGCAGGCCCGCGTCGGTGCGCGTGATGCCGACGTCGAGGACGGCCGCGCCGGGCTTCACGATGTCGGGGGTGATGAAGTGCGCGACGCCCGCGGCCGCGACGACGATGTCGGCCGCCCGCACGTGCGACGCGAGGTCGCGCGTGCCCGTGTGGCACAGGGTGACCGTGGCGTTCTCGCTCTTGCGCGTGAGCAGCAGCCCCAACGGACGGCCGACCGTGACGCCGCGCCCGACCACGCACACCTCGGCGCCGGCGATCGGTACGTCGTAGCGACGCAGCAGCTCGACGATGCCGCGCGGGGTGCAGGGCAGCGGCGCGGTGATGTTGAGGACCAGGCGGCCCAGGTTCGTCGGGTGCAGTCCGTCGGCGTCCTTGTCGGGGTCGATCAGCTCGAGCGCGCGGCTCTCGTCGAGACCCTTCGGAAGCGGGAGCTGCACGATGTACCCGGTGCAGGTGGGGTCGGCGTTGAGCCGCTCGATCGCCTCGTCGACCTGAGCCTGGCTGGCGTCGGCGGGCAGGTCCTCGCGGTGCGAGGTGATGCCGACCTCCGCGCAGTCGCGGTGCTTGCCCGCGACGTAGGAGTGGCTGCCCGGGTCGTCGCCCACGAGCACCGTGCCCAGGCCGGGCTCGACCCCGTGCTCCTTGAGCTTCGCCACGCGCGCGGCCAGCTCGCCCTTGATCGCCGCCGCCGTCGCCTTGCCGTCCAAGATGGTCGCAGTCACGCGGCGGATCCTCTCACGCGCCGACGGCCTCAGTCGGCCTGGTGCGCGACCCGGCCGTCGACCACGGTGAGGTGCACGGGCAGCTCGACGACGTCCTCGGGCACGGTCTCGACGATGTCGGCGCCCCAGGCCACGAAGTCGGCCGGAGCACCCACCCGCAGCACGCCGCCGGAGCCGCCGTCGACCTTGGCCGCGTTGACCGTGTAGCCCTCGAGGGTCTCGAGGCCGGTGAGCGGCCGGCTCTCGCCGAGGCCGGGGTGCGGCTCGACGTCGTGCGCCCTGCGGCGCTGAGCCGCGAAGAACCCGAAGCGCGGGTCGTAGGGCGCCACCGGCCAGTCGGAGCCGAGCACGACGTTGGCGCCCATCGCGAGGATCGCGCCGGAGGGCATCGTGTGGGCGCAGCGGTGGACGCCGAGACGCTCGGACCACGGGTCGGACATGTCGGGGTTGAGCCAGCGCAGGTGCACCGGCTGCATCGACGCGTGCACCCGCTCGGTCTGGAACCGCCGCTGCGACTCCGGCGAGGGCGCCTCGATGTGCTCGATGCGGTGACGGCCCCCAGAGCCGCCGGCCGCGGCGTAGGCATCGAGCACCTCGCGGACCGCGCGGTCGCCGATCGCGTGGGTGGTGATGAAGAAGCCGGCGTCGTGGAACCGCTTGATGGTGCGGCGGTAGCGGTCGATGTCGGGCCACATCGGGTCGCAGCCGTCGCCGTGGCTGTCGGGCTCCTCGAGCCACGCGGTGCCCGTGTCGATGACGCCGTCGAGCATGAACTTCAACGAGTTCGCGGTCCACATCCGACCGGTGAGGTCGCGCCGCGCGGCGATGTCGTCGAGCGCGTCGGCGTCGTCGGACGGGTCGACCCAGCTGTGCTGGCGGATCCGCAGCGTCAGGAGGCCGGCGGCCTCGAGCGCGTCGTAGGCAGCGAGCGTCTCGCGCCCGCCGTCCATGTTGTGCAGCCCCGTGATGCCCACGGCGTTCTGCGCGCGGATGACCTCGGCGTACCAGGTCATCAGCTCGTCCTGCGAGGGCTCGGGTCGCAGCGAGAGGACCAGCTGCATCGCCGACATCTCGCGCAGCTCGCCGGTGGCCCGGCCCTCGTCGTCGACGACGACGATCGCGCCGTCCGGGAACTCGCGGCTGCCGGTGACGCCGCCGCGGCGCAGGCCCTCGGCGTTGGTGAAGCCGGTGTGGACGTCGAGGCTGAAGAAGAACATCGGCCCCGGGCCGGCCGCCTCGTCGATGAGCTCGTGGCGGTACTCGAGCCCGCCGAGGGCGGCGTACTCGAAGGCGTAGCCCATGACCCAGCCGTCGGGCCCGACGCGCTCGCGCTCAGCGCGCAGCAGGGCGCGCACGTGGTCGAGGTCCTTGACCCGGTCGAAGCTGATGCCGCGACCGATCTGCGCGCCCATGAGTAGGTGCTGATGGCCGTCGACGAGGCCGGGCGTCACGTTCCACCACGGGCCGGAGAGCACCTGCGTCGTGGCGTCGCAGACGTCGCGCACCTCGTCGGTGTCGCCGACCGCGACCACGACGCCGTCCTTCACGGCGAGCGCCGAGGCGAACGGCCGCTCGGGGTCCAGGGTCCGGATCGAGACGTCGACCAGGGCGAGATCTGCGGGCATGGGGGCCTCCTCGGACGGGGACCGTAGCCGGTGCCGCGCTCCCCTGGCAACGGTTCTGTCAAGACTATTGACTCGCCTGGCCCGCGGCCCTACGTTCGCCCGCATCCACCTGACGGGAGACGCCGTGTCCGAGCTGCACTACCTGTCCGCCACCGAGGTCCTGCGCGGCTTCGCCGCCAAGGAGATCTCGCCGCTCGAGGCGTTCGACGCCGTCTCCGCACGGGCGGACGCGGTCGAGGGCACGGTCAACTGCCTGCTCGAGCGCGACCACGAGGACTTCCGCGCCCAGGCCGCCGCCGCCACCGAGCGCTACGCGCGCGGCGAGCAGCGCGGCGTCCTCGACGGCCTGCCCGTCGCGCTCAAGGAGGAGCAGCCGATCGCCGGCCGTTCGCTGCGCTTCGGCTCGCTCATCACCGAGGGCTACGTCTCCGAGGAGACCCACCCGGTCGCCGAGCGCGTCTACGCCGCGGGCGCGATCGTCCACGCCCGGACGACGACGCCCGAGTTCTCCTGCGCTGCGTTCACCCACTCCAAGCTCTGGGGCATCACGCGCAACCCGTGGAACCCCGACTACACCCCCGGCGGCTCGTCGGGAGGCGCTGGAGCCGCGCTCGCCTCCGGCACGGCGTACCTCGCGAGCGGATCCGACATCGGCGGCTCGATCCGCATCCCGTCCTCGTTCTGCGGCGTGGTCGGCTTCAAGGCGCCGTACGGCCGTGTCGCCGCGATGCCGCCGTTCAACCTCGACACCTACTGCCACGACGGCGCGATGGGCCGCACCGTGGCCGACGCCGCCCTGCTGCACAACGTGATCCAGGGCCAGCACCCGTTCGACCACGTGTCGCTGCCGGCCCTGCCGATCCCGGACGAGCTCGGTGACGTGCGGGGGATGCGCGTCGCGCTCGCCGTCACGCTCGGCGACTTCCCGGTCGAGCCGCAGGTGGAGGCGAACACCCGCGCCTTCGCCGATGCGCTGAAGGCGGCCGGCGCCGTCGTCGACGAGGTGCACGTCGATCTCACGATGGACGCGCTCATGGACGCCGCCCTCGTCCACTTCGGCGCCATCATGGGGCCGTCGATGGCCGAGCTCGCCGCTCCCGACGACGAGCGCTTCACCGACTACGCGCGCCAGTTCCTCGCGAAGTCGTCGGCGGGCTTCGCCCGGTCGAACGTCTACGCCGGCATCAACGGCGAGGCCGCGATCCAGCGCGCTGTGGCGCAGGTCTTCGTCGACCACGACGTGCTCGTCACGCCCACCATCGGCGGCTACGGCTTCCGCGCCGGCGAGGAGTACGCCGACGGCATCGAGGTGGCGGGGCGCCGGCTCGACTTCTACCTGCTCGCCTGCCTGACGCCGGTGTTCAACGTGGCCAGCCGCCACCCGGTGCTCAACGTGCCGTCGGGCCTCGGGCCCAACGGCGTCCCCACCGGCGTGCAGGTCGTGGCGCGCCCCTACGACGACGTCACGGCCTTCCACGCCGGTGCCGCCGCCGAGCGAGAGCTCGGGATCTGGAACGACCCGTCCTGGCGGCCGTCGTTGTAACACCCTGATGAACTTCGTCGAGCGGGCAGCGCCCCGGCTCGTCGGATGGCACGCTCCGAACGGTCCCGACCGGTGGGATCCCTCAGGAAGGACGTACAGCCCCATGCGAACCACGTCGCGACGCAGGTCGCTGCTGATGGTCGGCGCCCTCGGCGCCGCTGTCGCACTCACCGCGGCCTGCACGGGCGCCCCGCCGCCCTCGGCCAACACCGGCAGCGCCACGGCGCAGACGTCGGACTTCACGGTCGACACGCCGGCGCCGAAGTCCGACGCCGGCGACGTCGTCTGGGCGACCTACCGCGAGACGCAGACGCTCGACCCGATCCAGGGGTTCGACTACCCCGAGCAGACCGCCGACTCGATGATGTGCGAGTCGCTGCTGCGGCAGAAGAACGACATGACCTACGGCGACGGGCTCGGCAAGCTGACGATCGTCTCCGACACCGAGTACGACTTCGAGATCAACGCGAACGCGAACTTCTGGGACGGCACCCCGGTGACCGCGGAGGACGCGGTGTTCAGCCTGCAGCGCGCAGCCGACCCGAAGGGCGGCGGCTTCTACTACGGCGCCTTCGACCGGGTGAAGACGATCGAGGCGACCGGCGCCAAGACCCTGAAGATCACGCTGAGCAAGCCCGACTACTGGCTTCTCGGCGAGCTGTCGTCGACGCCCGGTGAGATCGTGAAGAAGGCGTTCGTCCAGTCCAAGGGCAAGGACTTCGGCACCGTCACCGGCGGCACCATGTGCTCCGGCCCGTTCAAGCTGGACACGTGGGAGACCGGCAAGGGCGTCAAGATGGTGCCCTTCGACGGATACTGGGACAGCTCGCTGCCCAAGCCGAAGCTGAAGACCTTCACGCTCATCGGGGTGCCCGACGACGCCACGTTCACCGCGGGCGTGAAGACCGGCGCCATCTCCGGCGGCTACCCGATCGCGCTCACGACCCTGGGCCAGCTCGAGACCGACTCCAGCGTGAGCACGTACCAGGGCGCTCCCTTCCTCGCGGCCGCCATGGTCATCAGCGCCACCAAGGGTCCGCTCGCGGATCCCAAGGTGCGTCAGGCCGTGTCCTACGCGCTGGACCGCAAGGGCATCATCAACACGGTCTTCAAGGGCGCGGCGAACATCCCGCACTCGCTCCAGGCGTCTGGCACGTGGGGCACCGCGGTCGACACCTTCAAGCAGGCCTACGACGCGCTGCCCGCGATGGATCAGGACCTCGCGAAGGCGCAGGAGCTCGCGAAGTCGCTCAACGTGGCCGGCCAGACCGTGACCATCGGCACCTCGTCCGGCCTGCCTGCGCTCAACTCCGAGGCGCTGGCGTTCAAGGCGGCGTGCGAGGCGATCGGACTCAAGGTCGAGCTGCAGAACGTCAGCCCGTCCAACTACATCAACTACTTCATCGACCCGAAGGCCTGGGGGTCGGTCGACGCGTTCGCGACGTCGAACTACGGCGACTACGCCGACCCCTCGGCCCTCTACAAGTCGATGGCCTACCCCGGCGGTTCGCAGAACTTCAGCGGCTGGAGCAACCCCGACGTCACGGCGGCGCTGGACGCGGCCCGCAGCGAGAAGGACGACACCAAGCGCGCCGAGGACGTCATCAAGGCCCAGCAGATCATCACCGACCAGCTCGTCTGGTTCCCGATGGTGGCGGCCAACAACGTCTTGATCATGAACAAGAAGATCACCGGTGCGCCCGCGACCTTCGTGTACATGTTCGGGCCGTGGGCCGCCTACCTCGGCGGCTCGTGATCTAGCGGACCCAGGAGGTACGGGACGGTGCTGGCTTTCATCGCCAAGCGGCTGGCCATGCTGGCCGCGACCCTGGTCGTCGCGAGCTTCGTGATCTACGGCGCGCTCTACCTGGCGCCGGGGAGCCCGATCGCGGCACTGACGGGCGGCCGTTCCGTACCTCCGGAGGTGATGGCGCAGCTGAATGCGCGCTACCACCTCGACGAGCCGTTCCTGGTGCGCTGGTGGCTGTGGTTCACCAGCGCGCTGCACGGAGACCTCGGCGAGTCGATCCCGCTGCACCAGCAGATCAACACGCTCATCGCGCAGCGGGCGGGCATCACCATCCAGCTCGTCATGCTCACGGCGGCGATCATCATCATCGTCGGCGTCGGCCTGGGCATCGTCGGTGCGCTGGGCCGCAAGGGCGTCGACGGCAGCGTGCTGCTGATCGCCACCGTCTCCGCGGCGCTCCCCGCGTTCGCGGCGTCGGTGATCCTGCAGTTCATCTTCGGCGTGCAGCTGCGCTGGGTCGAGCCGCTGGGGACCGGCGAGGGCTTCACCGGCAGGCTCAGCCACCTGATCCTCCCGGCGCTGGCCCTGGCCGCGACGTCGGTCGCGCTCGTCGCGCGCGTGACGCGCACGGCGGTGCGCGACGAGCTCGGCCGCGAGCACGTGCAGACCGCGATCAGCCGCGGCCTGCCGTGGCGGGAGGTGGTGCGCCGTCACGTGCTGCGCAACGCGGCCATCCCGATCACCACGGTCGTGGGCATCACGATCGCGTCGCTCATCGCGCTCGCGGCGGTCGTCGAGACGGCGTTCGGCCTCAACGGTCTGGGCTCCTACCTCGTGCAGGCCGCGCTCAACAAGGACTTCGCGACCGTGCAGGGCATCAGCCTCGTGCTCGTGTTCGCGTTCGTGATCACCAACGTGATCATCGACTTCACCTACGCGCTGCTCGACCCGCGCGTCACCCTCGGGAGCCGTGCCCAGTGAGCACCGAGATCCTGGACCCGATCGTCGAGGCCGAGGTCGCCTCCCCTGAACGGCACCGGCTGCGCAAGATCGGCTGGGTCGGCTGGGTGAGCATCGCGATCATCGTGATCGCGCTGCTCATGGCCGTCGTCGGTCCCTACGTCGCGCCGTACGACCCGAACAACGGCGACCTCTCCTTCGCCAACGTCGGGCCGTTCGGCAACCACCTGCTCGGGTTCGACGGTCAGGGCCGCGACGTCCTGTCCCGGCTGCTCGTCGGCGCCCGCACCGCCATCTTCGGCGCCGCCGCGGTCACGATCGTGTCGGTCGTCGTCGGCTCGGCGGTCGCCGTCGCCACAGCGTGGTTCGGCGGGAAGTTCGACGCCGGCACCTCGATCGTCGTCGACGTCCTCTTCGCCTTCCCCGGCATCCTGCTCGCGATCCTCGCGGCCGCGGTGTTCGGTCCGTCGCTGTTCTCCGCGGCTCTCGCGCTGTCGATCGCCTACTCCCCCTACGTCGCCCGCGTCCTGCGCGGCGCGGCGCTCAAGGAGCGCGCGATGACCTACATCGCCGCGCTGGAGGTGCAGGGCTTCGGCGCCTGGCGGCTGTGCGCTCGCCACCTGCTGCCCAACATCTCCAGCCTCATCGTGGCTCAGGGCACGATCCTGTTCGGCTTCGCGATGGTCGACCTCGCGGCGATCTCGTTCCTCGGCCTCGGCGTCCAGACGCCGCAGGCCGACTGGGGCGTGATGATCAACGAGGGCAAGACCTCGCTGCTGCAGGGCTACCCGCTCGTGGCGCTCTCGGCCGTGCTCTGCATCGTCGCGGTCGTCGCCGCCGTGAGCTTCCTCGGCGACCGGCTCGACACCGCCTCGAAGGACGTGAACCGATGAGCGCCCTCCTCGAGGTCCGCGACCTCACCGTGCAGCTGAAGATGGACTCGGGGATGCGCGAGGTCATCACCGGCACCTCGCTCACCATCGGCGAGGGCGAGGCCATGGGCCTGGTCGGAGAGTCCGGGTCCGGCAAGTCGATGACCGCCAAGGCCATCGCCCGTCTGCTGCCCAAGGGCGCCGAGACGCAGGGGTCGGTCACGTTCGACGGCACCGACGTCCTCGCACTCGATGGCGACGCCCTGAACAAGCACCGCGCCACCGTGGCCGTCGTCTTCCAGGACCCGCGTGCGCACATCAACCCCGTGCGGCGCATCGACGACTTCATGACCGAGTCGCTGCGCCTGCTGGAGGACGTCCCGAAGGCGGAGGCCCGCAAGCGTGCGGCCGCCGCGCTCGAGGAGGTCGGGATCGACGACCCCGCCAAGCGCCTCGGGCAGTTCCCGCACGAGCTCTCCGGCGGGATGCTCCAGCGCGTCATGATCGCGACCGCTCTGCTCTCCGAGCCGCGCCTGCTGCTCGCCGACGAGTGCACCACCGCCCTCGACGTCACGACGCAGGCCGAGGTGATGGCGATCCTCGACGACCTGCGGCGCGACCGCGGCCTGTCGATGCTGTTCATCACCCACGACCTCGAGCTCGCCGGCGCCGTGTGCGACCGCACCTGCGTCATGTACGCCGGCCAGATCGTCGAGACACGTGCCGCGAACCTGCTCCATGGCGACCCGCTGCACCCCTACAGCGCCGCGCTGGTCGAGGCCCGACCCGACATCACCTCCACCGCCGACCGGCTCATCGCCATCCCCGGCCGCCCGGTCTCGGCGTTCGAGGCGCCGCCGGGCTGCCGGTTCGCGCCCCGCTGCCCCCACGTCGAGGACGCCTGCCGTCAGAACGAGCAGGTCCTGATCGACCTCGACGGCGGGCGCGTCCGCTGCCAGCGCGCAGCCGAGCTGCGCGGCTCCCTCCTGGACGGTGCCCATGTCTGAGTACGTGCCCGGGCCCGCGACCCGCGCGACCATCGGCGAGGAGCGGCCGGTCCTCTCGGTCCGCAACCTGCGCAAGGTCTACGGCACGCAGGTCGCCGTCGACGACATGAACTTCGACCTCATGCCCGGCCGCTCCCTCGCCATCGTCGGGGAGTCGGGCAGCGGCAAGACGACGGTCGCCCGCATGATCACCGGGCTCGAGCGGCCGACCTCGGGCACCATCACGGCCTGCGGCCGCGACCGGTCGCGCCCTGCCCGCCGCGGCAAGGAGCGCAAGCAGCGCGGGCGCGAGGTGCAGATCGTCTTCCAGGACCCCTACTCCTCGCTCGACCCGCGGCAGTCGGGCGCGCAGCTCATCGACGAGGTGCTGCGCGTCCACCACGACCACGACGCCAAGGACCGCCGCCGCATCGTCAACGAGCTGGCCGACCTCGTCGGCCTGGACCGTCGCCAGATCGACGCCATGCCCCGCGCCCTGTCCGGCGGGCAGCGCCAGCGCGTCGCCATCGCCCGCGCCCTGGCCACCGACCCGCGTGTGCTCATCCTCGACGAGTCCGTCGCGGCCCTCGACGTCTCCATCCAGGCCCAGGTCCTCAACGTCCTGGCCGACATCCGCGACGAGCGCGGCATCTCCTACATCCTCATCAGTCACGACCTCGCTGTCGTCCGCCAGCTGACCGAGGACGCCATCGTCATGCAGCGCGGCATCGTCGTGGAGAGCGGGCCGACGGCGCAGATCCTCGACGCGCCGCAGAACGCCTACACGATGCTGCTGCGCGCGAGCGTCCCCGGACCGGGCTGGAAGCCCCAGCGCATGCGCGAGCGCCTCCTCGGAGCCGCAGCCGCCGAGTAGCCCCGCTCTGGATGGGTGAGAGGTCGGTATACCGGCCGGTGGCGCATCCAGAGCGGTGACGCTGCGCGACCGCACACGCTCTCATCTCGGCAACCGGTGAGAACCGTTCTGCCATATGGATGAACTGGGGTTGCGTCCGAGATCGGCCCGATGCTGCGAGCGTAGGTTCGGCCACCGCCATGGCATCCGCCGTGACAGACGACCGTGGAGGGGTCCACCGAGGTCGCTGGCTCGCACCGTGGTTCTCGGCCGCCGCGAACACGATCGTCTTCGTCTCGAAGGCGCCTCCGCGCGCCGGAGGGAGAACCCATGAGACTGCCGTCGCTCCGCACCCGGAGCACCGCGCTGGCCGCCGTCGTCGGCCTCACCGCGCTCGGCGTCGTCGCTGCCGCACCTGCGCAAGCAGCGACCCCGAGCACCACGCTGAACTTCTCCGGCGACGCCACCCTGCAGGGGAAGTCGTTCGCCGTCGGCTGCGACAGCTGCATCCCCGGCGACGACGGGCTCGGAGTCCGTCTGACCGCTGCCGTCTCCGCCCACTGGGAGCCCACGGCGTCGGTGACCTACCAGTACTCGCCGTCGCTCATCCGGCAGGGCCAGACCCTCGACCTGACCGACAAGCTGACGCCGGGGACCGGCCCTCTCACGCTGACCTGGTCGCTGTCCGGAGACGTGGGCGTCTACAACTTCACGGGCGGCGACCCTGCCGACCAGTTCCCCTCCGACACCTCGAAGACGTCCGACACGGCCGACTACGGCGCGTCGGTGACCGAGACCTCGAACTGCCCGCTGAAGCTCTCCGGCGACGGCGGCTACAGCTGCCAGGTCACGCACACCTTCGACGTGTTCAACGCCGACCTCGGCGTCGGCGGCGTCGACATCTCCGTGCCGATGACCACGACCGTGAGCCTCTCGCCCGACGGCGTCACGACCGTCCGCAACATCTCCGTCGGGGGGAGCGTCCTGAAGACCGACACCCTGACCTTCGACGGGCCGTCGCCCTCGACGATCTCCGACTCCTTCGCGGTGCCGTGCAACGCGGTCCCCGGGAACGAGCTCGTCTACGACCTCACCTCGTCGACCACGGATCCCGACTACTCCGCGACGACGTCGGCGAACCTGAAGATCGACATCACCGTGCTGTTCGTCACGGCGACGGTGTTCAACCAGCAGATCGTGTCGGTCGGACCCGGGACGGGGACGTTCCACCTGACCGCAGGATCGGCACCCGTCGACTTCGGGCCGGTGCTCGCGAACAACATCCCCCCGACCATCGTCAGCCCGACGTCGTACACCGGGGTGGAAGGGACGCCGGTGCAGCTCGACGCCACCGGCACGACCTCGGTCTGCCCAGGCAGCCTGATCTATGTCTGGAACCTGTCCGACGGAGGCATCGCCTACGGCATCAGCCCGGTGCACACGTTCACCGACAACGCCACCTGGTCGGGTCTGCTCACGGTGACCGACCCGAACGGGAATGCCGCGCAGCAGACCTTCTCCGTGACGACGTCGAACGCCGCTCCGGCGGCCGACGCCGGCCCGGGCACGACGGCTGCGTGGGGGCGCCCGGTGGCGTTCGCCGGCAGCGCGGTCGACCCCGGGTCCTCCGACCAGTCGACGCTGTCCTACACGTGGAACTTCGACGACGGCACACCGCCGCAGACCACCGGCGCGTCCGGCGCGACGACGTTCCACAGCTACTCCTCGCCGGGCACCTACCACCCGACGCTGGTGGTCACCGACAAGGACGGCGCCACGAGCAACGTCGCGACGCGCACCATCGTCGTGACGAAGCGCTCGGTGACGCTCGCCTACCTCGGGACCACGTCGGGCGTGTTCGACACGCCGGCGACCCTGTCGGCCAGCCTCGTCGACCAGTTCGGCAACGCGATCAACTCCGGACCGATCAGGTTCACCATCGGTGCCGAGGACGAGGGCACGGTCGGCACGTCGTCGAGCGGCATCGCCAGCCAGGTCGCCACGCTCGGGCTCGGGGCCGGCAGCTACACGCTGTCCGCGGCGTACCCGGGGTCGAGCCTGTACGACGCCGCCGGGGCGACCTCGCCGTTCGGCGTCGGCCTCAAGGCCACGTCGATCGTGTACACCGGCTCGCTCACCGGTGGTCCGAACAAGACCATCACGTTCAGCGCGACCCTCAAGGACGCGTCCGGCAAGGCGCTGTCCGGCAAGACGGTCACGTTCGTCCTCGGGTCGCAGACCGCGACCGCGACGACCAACGCCTCGGGCATCGCCGCCACCGGCATCAAGCTGGTCCAGAAGAACGGCACCTACACCCTGACGGCGACGTACGCCGGTGACGCCAGCCAGTACGGCGGCTCCGCGACGTCCGCCACCTTCAAGCTCCAGGCCAAGTAGCGCCGGTGCCCGGGTGTGCGCCTCGGTGCACGCCCGGGCACCCGGTCGTGCCGTCCTCGGTCCGGACCGCACCGGCCTCCTAGGCCGGCACCGTCGCGATCGTCAGCGCACGGGCATCAGGACGTCGACCTCGCCCTCCCGGCGGTAGAGCTCCAGGGCCGGCCGGGTCGGGTCGCGCTCGGCGGAGTCCTCCAGCAGCCGGAAGGCGGGAGCGATCTCGTCGTAGAGGGCGGGCGGCTCGCCCCGCAGCCGCACCCTGAGGTAGGCGCCGCCGGGGACCTCCATCTCCGGCAGCGAGCTCTCGGCCTCCGAGGCGTCCGGACGGGACTGCACGCAGGCGCGGTACCAGCCCTCCTCGGGCGAGAAGGCCGCGAGGAAGCGCCGACCGCGCAACGACCCCACGCGCGCCTCGAGCGCCGGGAAGGACGAGGGCACCTCGTCGGGCACGTCGCGGACCTCGACGTAGCGGACGGGTACGGCCGCGCGCACGACGCGGTCGGGGTGCGCTGCCATCCCCTCAGTGTGCCCGTCGGGCCGTGGAGGGTCAGCGCTTCTTCGGTGCGCTCTGCTTCAGACCGGTGAGGAACGTCTCGAGCATGGTCGTGAACACCGCCTCGCCGTCGACGAGGTGCGCCTCGCGCTGCTCCTCCACCGACAGCCGGGGTCCGGTCTCGCGTGGCCGGACGTAGTAGCTGCTCTGCATCTCGAGCTCGAAGGCCTGCGCCTTGCGCGGCAGGGCGAGCACCTCGGCGGTGAGCTGGATGTGGCCGAGCGTCATCTCCGCCAGTGCTCGGATGAGCGCTATCGCCTGCTGCTCGTCGTAGCCCAGCGCCTGCGCATCGCCGAGCATGTGGCGCACGCTCGCCTCCTCCGCAGCACCGCCGGTGAACCGCGAGGCGACCTCGCGCGCGAGGCCCGGCCTGCGCAGGTAGGAGCGACGCAGGGTGAGAGCCATCCGCCGCAGGTTGTCGATCGGGTCGTCGCCCTCGACGTAGGCGTTCATCGACTCCTCGAGCATGACGTCGGCCATCGCGAGGAGCAGCTCGTCCTTGTTGCGGAAGTGCCGGTAGACCGCGCTCGGATCGGCGCCGAGCTCCGCGCCGAGCTTGCTCATCGTGACGTCGTCGACGCCGCCGTCGACGATCCGGAAGGCGGCATCGAGGATGATCTCGCGCGAGAGCGAGACCCGCTGCTTCGACTTCGGCTTCGGTTTCGCCTTGGCGCTCATCAACCCTCGCGCGTGAAGACGCGCTCCCCCTCGACGAACGTGGCCACCACCGTGGCGTCGGCGATCGTGGCCGACGGTCCGGCGAACGGGTCGCGGTCGAGCACGGCGAGGTCGGCGTACATGCCGGCCTCGAGGCGCCCGGTGGTGTCGTCGTGGCCGTTCACCCGCGCCGTCCCCGCCGTGTACGCCGCGAGGGCGACCGCGAGGGGCAGCGCCTGCTCGGCGTAGAGCGGCTCCTTGCCCTCCGGCGCGCCGGGGTAGATGCGGTTGACCGCGACGTGGATGGCGTCCATGGGATCGGCGCTGCTGACCGGCCAGTCGCTGCCCGCGGCGAGGGACGTGCCGGCGCGCAGCAGGTCGCCGAACGGGTACTGCCACGACGCGCGGCGGTCGCCGAGGAACGGGATGGTGAGCTCGTCCATCTGGTCCTCGTGGGCGGCCCAGAGGGTCTGGATGTTGGCGGTCGCACCGACCTGCGCGAAGCGCGCGATGTCGTCGGGGTGCACGACCTGCAGGTGCGCGAGGTGGTGCTTGCCGCCCGGGCCGTTGGCCTCGCGCGCGGCCGCGACGGCGTTCAGCGCGTTGCGGACGGCGCGGTCGCCGAGCGCGTGGAAGTGCACCTGGAACCCCAGCGAGTCCAGCCGCGGCACGTACTCCAGCAACCCGACCGGGTCGACGAAGTCGAGGCCGCTGTTCTCGGTG
>DASSQW010000194.1:0-8326 GCA_035702165.1 Candidatus Nanopelagicales bacterium | reverse complement strand
CCGAGCGGCACCAGCGAGTCGGCGTGGTGGCGGTGCTGGTCGTCGGTGCGCGTCACCATGAGCAGGTCGTTCTCGCCCAGGTCCGCGTTGTAGGTGTCGACCGTGGGGAAGTGGCAGAGCACGCGCGTGCCGTCGAGGCCCTCCCACCAGAACGAGCGGTAGGGGAAGCGGTTGGTGTCGTTCCAGGACAGCTTCTGGGTGAGGAACGAGTCCATGCCCGCGGCCGCCAGCAGCTGCGGCAGCGCGGGCGTGAAGCCGAAGCAGTCCGGCAGCCATCCGGTGCGCGCCTCGCGCCCGAGCTCGTCGGTGAAGAACCGCTGCCCGTGCACGAGCTGGCGCGCGAGCGCCTCGCCCGACGCGATGAGGACGTCGCTCTCCACCCACATCCCGCCGACCGGCACGTAGCGGCCGTCGTCCGCGCGCTCCTGGGCGCGCCGCCACGCGGCGGGGTGGCGCTGCTTCAGCCACGCCGAGTGCAGCGCCTGGCTCGCGGCGTAGGTGATCTCGCCGTCGCCGTCCATCAGGTCGAGCACGTTCGCCGCGGTGCGCACCGCCTTGCGCTCGGTCTCGCGGATCGGCCACAGCCACGCGGTGTCGAGGTGCGCGTGACCGACGAGCGAGAGCCGCGGGGCGTCGTCGGGGGCCGGTACGGCGAGCACCTTCGCCAGCACGGCACGCGCCGGGGCGAGGTCGCGCGCCGCGCCCTCGACGACCGCGCACGCCTCCAGCACCGCGGTCGCGACCTCCTCGACGCGCGCGTCGTCGGCGAGCCGGGACGGGCCGCGCGAGCCCTCGTTCACCGCGAGCAGGGTGGCGCACACGTCGAGGTCCAGGGCCAGCGCACGCGCCTCGTCGTCGGGCAGCGCCAGCTCGGCGCGGGCCAGCGTGTAGACCGATCCGTCCGGGCGGGCCACCGGATCGGTGCCGCGCTCGCCAGGACCGGCGCTGGGGTTGGCCGCCGCCTCGATCAGGACGTCGACCGGCCATCCCGCGCCGGCCTCGACCCACAGCCGGTGGCGCTTGCGGCGCGGGTGCAGGCCGACCACCGGCTCGCCGTACGCCGACACCACGAGCCCCTCGGCCTGGAAGCCAGGCCCCCAGCCGTCGTAACCGAGGTCGACGACGACGTCGACCGCCTTGCGGTCCCACGCCTCGGGCACCTCGCCGCGCAGTCGGAACCACGTCGTGCCCCAGGCCGGCGCCCACCCCGCGCCGACCTCGCTGGGGCGCGCCTGGTCGCGCAGCCGCGCGAGGGCCTCGGGCACCGGCAGCGGTTCGCCGGCGAGGTCCCACTGCTCGACCGCGAGGGGTGCGGTCGCGAGGTCGCTACGCGCCTCGAGCGTCTCGATGGCGGCCCTGGCGCGGCGTACGACGTCCTGAGTGCTGCCCACGCCCCGATCCCATCACGGCCCGGGGCAGCATGGGTGGTGCCAGGCGGTGGACCGGCCACGACCCCTGGCTGGACGCCCCACCTAGGATCGGGACGTGGCAGGCCGGATCCGGGACGACGACGTCGTCCTCGTGCGCGAGAAGGCCCGGATCGACGAGGTCGTCCGTGACTACGTCACGCTCAAGAGCGCGGGCGGCGGCAGCCTCAAGGGCCTGTGCCCCTTCCACGACGAGCGCAGCCCGTCGTTCAACGTCAGCCCCGCCAAGGGCGCCTGGTACTGCTTCGGGTGCGGCGAGGGCGGCGACGTCATCGGCTTCCTCCGCAAGATCGACCACCTCTCGTTCACCGAGGCGGTCGAGAAGCTGGCCGGTCGGTACGGCGTCACCCTGCGCTACGCCGAGGGGTCGTCCGGCCCGTCGCGCCCAGCGGGCAACCGCAGCCGGCTCGTCGAGGCGAACAAGGCCGCGGCCGCGTTCTTCGTCGAGCGGCTCGCGAGCCCGGAGGCCGAGATCGGCCGCCGCTTCCTCACCGAGCGCGGGTTCGACGCCGAGGCCGCGGCGCAGTTCGGCGTCGGCTACGCGCCCAAGGGCTGGGACGTCCTGCTCGGCCATCTGCGCGGGCTGACGTTCACCGACGACCAGCTCGTCGAGGCCGGCCTCGTCGCGCGCGGCGGCCAGCGCGGCACCTACGACCGGTTCCGCGGGCGGCTCGTCTGGCCGATCCGCGACACGTCGGGCGACGTCCTCGGGTTCGGCGCCCGCAAGCTCTACGACGACGATGACGGCCCCAAGTACCTGAACACGCCCGAGACCCCGCTCTACAAGAAGAGCCAGGTGCTCTACGGCATCGACCTCGCGCGCAAGGACATCGCGAAGAACAAGCAGGCCGTGATCGTCGAGGGCTACACCGACGTCATGGCCGCGCACCTGTCCGGCGTGACGACGGCGATCGCCACCTGCGGCACCGCCTTCGGCTCCGACCACATCAGCGTGCTCCGCCGGCTGCTCATGGACGACGGCGTCTTCACCGGCGAGGTCGTGTTCACCTTCGACGGCGACGCCGCCGGGCAGAAGGCCGCGCAGCGCGCGTTCGGCGAGGACCAGCGCTTCACCGCGCAGACCTTCGTCGCGGTCGAGCCGAGCGGCATGGACCCCTGCGAGCTGCGCATCGCCCAGGGACCGGAGGCGGTGCAGGCGCTCATCGATCGCAAGGTGCCGCTGTTCGAGTTCGCGATCCGCGCCGAGCTCAAGGGTTTCGACCTCGACCGCCCCGAGGGCCGCATCGCGGGCCTGCGTGCGGCCGCGCCTGTCGTCGCGCGCATCCGAGACGAGGCGCTGCGCCCCGAGTACGTCCGCCTCGTGTCGGGGTGGCTCGCGATCCCCGACGACGAGGTCCGCCGCGCCGTGGCCGCCGCTCGCTCGCAGCCCGCGGCGCAGCGGCGTACGCCGGACCTGCCCGCTCCCGCAGCAGAGCCCGGGGCCGTGCCCCGGCTGCCGCGACCCGACCCGCGCGACAAGGTGGCCTCGGTCGAGCGCGAGGTGCTGAAGGTCTGCCTGCAGCTGCCGCAGGCGGCGGGCACGTGGGTGGATGCACTCGAGGACGACGCGTTCCGTTCGCCGGCCTATCTCGCGGTGCACCGCGCGATCGCCGCCGCGGGGGGTGCTGCGGCGGGGCTCGAGGACCGGGCCTGGCTCGACGCCGTGCTCGCCGCCTGTCCCGACGACGCGGTCCGGTCCGTCGTGCACGAGCTCGCGGTCGACCCGCTGCCCACCGACGAGGCCGACCAGCGCTACGCGCAGTCGGTGATCGCGCGCCTGCTCGAGATCGACGCCTCGCGCCGCATCACCGACCTCAAGGCCCGGCTGCAGCGCATCGAGCCGGCGACCGACCCCGACACCTACCAGGCCGTGTTCGGCGACGTGATCGCGCTCGAGGCCTACCGGCGCGGGTTGCGCGAGCAGGTCGCCGGAGGGACATCGTGAGGCTGCGGCCGCCGGCCGAGGTCCGCGCGCGGGCGCAGGGGGAGCGGGTGCTGGCGTGGCTCCCTGCCGTCGGCTCCTCGCTGGTCGCCACCGACCGCGCGCTGGTCCTGCCCGCGGGCGTCGAGCCTCAGCGCGTGCCGTGGGACCGGGTGCTCCACGCGTCCTGGGACCCGGGCTCGCTGCGCCTCACCGCGCAGGATCCGGCCGGGGGCCGCCCGACCGAGCTCCGCATCCCGGTGCCCGAGGACCACGGCTCGCTGCCGGAGGTCGTGCGCGAACGCGTCAAGGCGAGCATCGTCGTCCAGCACCACGTCGAGCTGCACGGCGAGCAGGGGGCGCGCCTCGTCGCCCGCCGCACTCCCGGCGACACCGTCCTGCGCTGGTCGGTGGTCTTCGATCCTGGCCTGGACCCCACCGACCCGGCGCTGCGCGCCCGCGCCGACGAGGAGCTCGCCCGGCTGCGGGGCTCGCTCGGCGTCTGACGAGGCCGGCGCTCCGGCGTACGCCGATTTCGGTCGCGAGCCGCCCGCTTGCTATCCTCTCCGGGCGCCGCGAGAGCGGCGGTGCACGATCCCGCGTAGCTCAACGGCAGAGCTCCCGACTGTTAATCGGGCGGTTTCTGGTTCGAATCCAGACGCGGGAGCCATCGAGGCCCAGGAGTACCGTCCACCGGTCCCGGGGCCTCCGTCGTTCTCAGGACGGCGGCGGGGCGTCGAACCGGGCGTCGATGCGCTCGACGACGGTGCGCTCCTGCTCGCGCGCGAGATAGGTCAGGGCACGGCGGTCGGCGGCGGTCGGCTTGGTCATGTCGAGCGCCCGCGGCCAGAGCCGACGTCGCCGGACGATCGCGATCTCGCCCGCGTACACGAGCACCTGGCTGACGAGGTACAGCAGCGCGAAGATGCCGACGATCGTGGCGAACGAGCCGTAGACCGGTCCCGACCTCGCGATCAGGCGCGGCAGCACGCGGGCTCCGAACGTGAGCAGGCCGGTGATCGCCAGCGCTCCGAGCAGGGCGGCCGGCCAGACCACGTGCAGGCGTGCGCGGTGGGGGAGGAGCAGCGCGGTTGCGGCCCAGAGGATCCCGAAGACGAGCAGCGACGTGCCGGCTGCGGCCGCGATGCGCGAGTCGCCCGGCAGGTCCGGGATCGCGGCCACCAGCACGCCGAGAGCACCGACGCCGACGATGCCGACGACGAGGACGACGAGCATCGCGAGGATCCGCAGGTAGCGCGGCAAGAACTCGTGGCGCTTGCGATGCGGGACGGCCGCGAGGTGGTTGAGCGTCTGGTACGCCGAGAACACGATGCCCATGGTGGAGAACAGCAGACCGACGATGGCGACGACGAGGGGCACCCCGTTGCTCGGCAGCCGCGAGACCGCGTTCTCGACCGTGTCCTGCAGGTCGGGCGGGACGATGTTGTCGATGATCTCCTGGCGCAGCTGGGGGTCGCCCTGCAGCACCATCTGCACGATCACGACGACGAGCAGCAGCAGCGGGAAGATGCTGAGGAAGCCGTAGTACGTCAGCAGTGCCGCGTGCCGACCGCCCTCGTCGTCGCCGTACTTCTTGATGACGCCGTACGGGAAGCCGACGATGCTGTGGCGACGCTGCAGGTCGTCGGCCCAGTCGCGAAGGCGCTCGCCGATCCCTGCGATGCCCTCAGCCACGGGGACCACTCTGCCGCACCCCGACCGGCGGGCGGCGTACGCCGTGGCCGGGGCTCCAGGAAGAGCCCTGCGTCGGGGCACCAGCGGCCACCGGCTCGTCGACCGCGGACGATGCGTGGGTGCTGGGCCGTTAGGCTCGCGGTACCGGGGCGGTAGCTCAGCTGGTCAGAGCAGCGGACTCATAATCCGTCAGGTCGTCGGTTCGAGCCCGACCCGCCCCACCACCCCGTCGAGATGTGTCCAGACGCCGGTATACCGGCGCGTGGACACATCTCAACCGGGTCCGCCGCGGCCGGCGGCGAGGCACCAGACCAGGAAGAGCAGCGAGCCCAGCGCGTTCGCCGCCTGCGGGACCACCAGCTGCCAGCCGGCCTGACCCCAGTCGTCGACCGCTCGTGCGATGCCCGGTACGACGCCGAACCCGACGATCATGAGGATCGCGCCGACCAGGCCGACCACGCTCGCCCACGCGGGCCACCCGGTGTCCTCGCGCAGGGCGAGGACGAGGACCAGGAACCAGATCCCGAGGAACGCCCAGCCCAGCGCGCTCCACAGGCCCGCGAGGTACCACCCCGTCCTTCCGGTGAGGACGAGCACCGAGCCGGCCGCGACCAGCACGCCTCCGACGACAGCCGCGAGCAGGGCGCCTGTCCTGACGGCGGGGGAGGCGGGGAGGAGGTCGCGACCGACCACGGCCAGCGTGAGCGCGAGCAGGCCGGTGACGCCGCCGAGCACGTCGTTCACCGGACCGAGGAACCCGAGGCCCGCGCCCATGAGCACCAGGGCCACGAGACCGGCGAGGCCGATCACGGCGGTCCACAGGGCGACCGTGCGCGCGAGCGCGATCACGCGGCCACCTCCTGACGGCCGGACCTGGAGGCGTCAGGGGCGGGCCACGACGACGGCGACGCGGGTGCCGTTCCAGGTGGTGCCCGACTTCGCGACGCCGGTCACCGTGAAGGTGACCGAAGCGACCTTGGTGGACGGCGACGCTGAGACCGCGCAGGTGCCCGCGGTCGTCGTGGTGCACGTCTTCGTGCCGGTCGCGCCGGCCGACAGCATCACGGTGACCGTGACTCCCGACAGCGGCGAGCCGGTCGAGGTGTCGGTGACCCTCGTGGTGGCGGTCGCCGTCCACGACCTGGTCCCGGACTTCGCGGCGGACCCGGTGATGGTCGCCCCCGTGGTGACCGTCGGCGGCGGCGGGGGCACGACGAGGCGGGTGTCGAGCAGCAGGTTGGGCGACCCGGCGCCGACCGAGGTGAGCTTCCCGACGCTGGCGTTGCTCGTGAGCCAGGTGGCGACCTGTGCCGGCGTCGCGGCCGGGTTGGCCGACAGGTAGACCGCGGCAGCACCCGAGACGTGCGGCGCGGACATCGACGTACCGCTCTTGGACGCCGTGCCCGTGTCGCTGGCGTTGGAGTCGGAGACGACCCCGGTGAACAGACCGTCGCCGCCCGGGGCGTAGAGGTCGATGCAGGGCCCGTAGTTGGAGTAGAAGGCCTGCGCGTCCGACTTGGTCGATGCGCCGACGGTGATGCCCTCGGTGACGTCGGCGGGGGACAGCGTCGCGCACTTGTTGCCGCTGTCGTTCCCCGCGGCGAAGACGTAGGTCACTCCCGCCGAGATCGACGCGCGGATCGCGGTGTCGACCGCCGTGGGGTCGGTGGCTCCGGCGAGGCTCATGTTCGCGACCATGGGCACGGCCGGGTTCGCCTGCTTCTGGCCCGTCACGTAGTCGACGCCGGCGATCACCTGCGCGTCGGTGCCGTTGCCGCTGCAGTCCAGCACCCGCACGCTCTCGAGCGTCACGGCCTTCGCGACGCCGTACGTCGTGCCGCCGATGGTCCCGGCGACGTGGGTGCCGTGCCCCTGGCAGTCGTTGACCGCCGTGCCGTCGTTGATGGCGTCATAGGCCGCCGAGGCCCGGCCGCCGAAGTCGACGTGCGTGAACCGGATCCCCGTGTCGAGGACGAACACGACGACGCCTGCGCCGGTGGCGTCGTAGGTGTACGCCGAGTCCAGCGGGAGCGAGCGCTGGTCGACGCGGTCGAGCCCCCACGTCGGGTTCGGCTGGGTCGTGGCGGTCATGGAGTACGTCCCGCTCCGCGTCACCGACGCGACCTCCGGGTTGTGCCGCAGGGCATCGGCGGCAGCCGCGCTGGCGGTGATGGAGAAGCCGTGCAGCGCATGGCGGTAGACGAACCCGACCCGTCCGCCAGTGCTGGCTCGGGCGGTGGCGGCCGCGACCGCCGGGTCGTGCCCGGCGCGGAGCACGACGATCCACTCGGATTGCGGCGACGACGCCTGCGCGGGTGCGGCCGCGAGACCGTCGAGGGCGAGCGCGGCGCCGGTGAGCAGCGCGAGGACGGCGGGTCGTCGAGCGGCCATGGCTCCCCCTCGAGGAGTGCAGACGATGAACCGCAGGCTAGCCCTGCCGGAACCGTCGCGGGAGGCGCTGCGGCGTCATCC
The DNA here is from genome assembly GCA_035702165.1 of Candidatus Nanopelagicales bacterium. Classification (GTDB taxonomy): domain Bacteria; phylum Actinomycetota; class Actinomycetes; order S36-B12; family CAIYMF01; genus Longivirga. The sequence goes on along the minus strand of DASSQW010000194.1, from coordinate 811 downwards.
GCCTGACAACCCGTTGATGTGTGTCCAGGCGGGCCTCGAGGGGGGCGTGGACACACATCAACGGTCGACGGTCAGAAGGGGTACGCCGGGAGGCTGCCGCGGACGGTGATCCACTGAGTGTGGGTGAAGGCCTCGATGTTGGCCGCGGGACCGCCGAGGCGGCCGCCGGTGCCGGAGCTACCGGTGCCGCCGAAGGGGATCGTGGCCTCGTCGTTGATCGTCTGGTCGTTGATGTGGATCAGGCCGGTCGGGATCTGCTCCGCGATCTCGAGGCCGCGCATGACGTCGTTGGTGAGGATGCCGAGCGAGAGGCCGTAGTCGCTGTCGTTCGCGAGCTTGATGGCCTGGTCGACGCTGTCGACGCGCACGACCGGTGCCACCGGGCCGAAGACCTCCTCGCGGTAGGCCTGCGAGTCCAGCGGCACGGAGTCGAGCACGGTGGGGCGGTAGAAGAGGTTGTCGTAGGTGCCGCCAGCGGCGAGCCGCGCGCCGGCGTCGACGGTCGAGGTGACCATGCCGTGGATCTTGTCGCGCTGGCCGGCGTCGATCACCGGGCCGAGAGCGACCTGGCCGCTCGTCGGGTCGCCGACGGGCAGGTGGTCGGCGCGAGCCGAGAGCGCGGCGACGTAGTCGTCGGCGATCGACGAGAGCACGAGGTGGCGGCCGGTGGTCATGCAGACCTGGCCCTGGTGCGCGAACGAGCCCCACGCGCCGACCGACGACGCAGCGTCGATGTCGACGTCGTCGAGCACGAGCATGGCGGAGTTGCCGCCGAGCTCGAGATGCACGCGCTTGAGGTGCTGCGCGCCGA
>DASSQW010000193.1:0-16382 GCA_035702165.1 Candidatus Nanopelagicales bacterium | reverse complement strand
GGCCGTTCACGCCGAGCGAGCTGCTCCCGCTGAACACCGCAGCACTCCCGCTCGCACCGATCGCCGACAGCTGACGGAACTCGGCGTACGCCGCAGACGACGACACCTGCGCGACCGCGGCCGCTGCGTCGACGCCCGCCGTCAGGGCGTCGAGGGCCGCCGGGCCCAGACGGGGGTCGGTGACGTTCTGCGTCGCGACGGCGCCGACGCCCGCCCGCACGTAGGCGCAGCGGGACGCGACGGCGGGGCTCGACGACGTGATGGCCACCCCGAACGCGCCGGTGCGCGCGCAGCGACCGACGACGCTGAACGTCATGCGCGACGCTCGTCGGGGATCACCGCGGTGGCGTCGATCTCGACGAGCCACTCCGGTCGCGCCAGCGCGGTGACGACGAGACCGGTCGACACCGGGAAGACGCCCTTGAGCCATCGGCCCATCACGCGGTAGACCGGCTCGCGGAAGCGGATGTCGGTGAGGTAGACGACGACCTTCACGATGTCGCCGAGCTCGGAGCCAGCCTCGTCGAGCAGCATCGCGATGTTGGCCATCGCCTTCTCGGCCTGCGCCTCGACGTCGCCGACGCCGACGCTCTCGCGGCTGTCGAGGTCCTGCCCGATCTGCCCGCGCAGGTAGACCACTCCGTTCGCGACGACCGCCTGGCACAGGTCGTTGTCGAGGTTCTGCTCGGGGTAGGTCGCCTGGGTGTTGAACGGGCGGATGCGGGTGTGCGTCACGGAGTTCTCTCTCGAGCCGACGTCGGAGCGGGTCCCGGGCATCCTCCCGGCTGCGCCGTGGTCCCGTAAAGCAGAACTATCCGCATCAGCGCTTCGGCTGAGGCGATGCGGAGAACAGGTCGGTGACGACGTCGGACACGGCGTGGGCCCGCCGGGTGAGCCGGTTGCCCTCCGACGCGGCGAGCACGACCCGCAGCTCGGCCTCGTCGGCGGGCAGCGGGGTGCTCAGCGGCACGACGGCGTAGGCATCGCCCTCGAGCGACACGTGGTGCGCGGCCTGCAGGTTCAGGACCGTGTAGCCCATCCCGCGAGCGACGAGCGCGCGAGCCGTCTCCGCGCTGTGCGTCCTGTACCGGACGTCGGGTACGACGCCGGCCGCGTCGAACAGGCGCGCGAAGTAGTCGCGGCTGTGCGGGAGGTCGAGCAGGACCAACGGCTCTCCCTCGAGCTGCTGGAGGGTCACGGCCTTGCGCTTCGCGGCGCGGTGGTCGACCGGCAGCACGACGTGCGGCGGCACCGAGAACAGCGGCCGCTGGCGCACACCGCTCGTATGCCCGAGGTCGTAGCCGAGGGTCAGCTCGAGGCGGCCGTGCCGCAGGCCCTCGGCAAGACCGTCGAGGGCCTCCTCGGTGGTCGCGAGCTCGACGCCGGGCAACCGCTCGCGCACCCCCTGCAGCAGCCGAGGCATGACGTACGGCGCGAGGATCGCGAAGCAGCCGAGCGTGACCCGCCCGGTGACGCCCGACCCGTGCGCCGTCGCCGCCGACTCGAGGTCCTGCGCCTGGCGCAGCAGTGCGCGGGCGTCGCTGAGCAGCTCCTCGCCGGCGGTGGTCAGAGTGACGCCGCGCGCATGGTGACGCACGAGCAGCTGCACGCCCAGCACGCGCTCGAGGTCGGACAGCGCCGTCGACATCGCCGACTGCGACAGGTGCACCCGCTGCGCGGCGCCGGTGACGCTGCCCGACTCCGCGACGGCGACGAAGTACTCCAGCTGACGCAACGTGTAGTCCGGCACGGACGCAGCATCGACCAGCCCGCACCTGTCGTACAAGACCATCGCCGCACCCGAACCGGCGTGACGAGGCGCGCGCGTCCGTCGGTGGCTAGTGCTCCTCCGTGGCGTGCGAGTCGGTGAGGGTCAGCGACCCCCAGCCGGCGACCAGGCCCACGATCACCGCCAGGGCGAGGAAGGTGACCCGCTCACCCTGGAAGTACGACGACACGAGCTCATCGCCCCACGCGCCGTCGGGGAGCACCGTGGTGACCAGGACGGCGATGACGGTGCCGATGAACGCGGTGCCGATGCTGGTGCCGACCTCCTGCGCGGTGTCGTTGAGCGACGTCGCGAGCGACGTGCGGTTGGCCGGCAACGCATCCACCAGCGCGACAGCGCACGTCGTCATCACGATGCGGAGCCCGATCGTGAAGGTCACCATGAAGACGACGATCGCGAGGTAGCCGTGGTCGACGGCCAGCGCCATGCCGGTGAGCGACCCGGCCAGCAGTGCGCTGCCGATGACGCAGGCGATCCGGTGTCCGAACCGCGTCACGAGGTCCTCGGCCAGCGGCGAGGCGGCGAGCATGGTCAGGATCAGCGGGAGGTTGGCAAGGCCGGCCTTCATCGGGCTCCAGCCGTAGGCGTACTGGAAGTGCAGGACGAGCCCGAACATCACCGCCGCCACGGCCACAGCCGTGGCGAGCTGCGCGACCAGCGCGCCCCGCACCGTGCCCCGACCGAGGAGGCCGAGGTCGAGCATCGGCTCGCGGGTGCGCCGCTCGTGGTGGACGAAGAGGCCCAGCGCGACCAGCGCACCGGCTGCCGCGGCGATGGTCTGCCACGACAGCCAGCCGTGGAGCACCCCGCTGGTGAAGGTGTAGCAGCCGACACCGATGGCGACCACGCTCAGCAGCGCCGCGGGGAGGTCCAGCCGGTCATGGGTCAGATCCTCGGGGTGGTCAGCGGGCACCCCGGCCCGGACGCCGATCCAGGCGACGAGGGCGACCGGCGCGTTGATGAGCAGGAGCCACTGCCAGGCGACGTGCGTGAGGAGCGTGCCGCCGAGCACCGGGCCGAGGATGAAACCCGTCATGCCGACCGTGATCATCACGGTGAAGGCCTTGCGCCGGAGGACGTCGTCGGCGAACAGGCGGAACACGAGGGAGTTGGTGACCGGCGCCATCATGGCGGCGGCGACGCCGAGGAGGGCGCGCAGCCCGATGAGCTCCCCCATGGAGTGCACGGCCAGCACGCCGAGGCTGACGACACCGAAGACGGCCAGGCCGACGAGCAGCACGCGGCGCCGGCCCAGCCGGTCGGCCGCCGAACCGGCAGTGAGGAGCAGACCTCCGAACGTGACCGAGTAGGCGGCGACCACCCACTGCAGCGACAGCGTTCCGCCGCCCAGATCGCGGCCGATCGTGGGCAGCGCGATGCCCATCAGGGTGTTGTCGACCATCTCCACGAAGAAGGCGAGGCAGAGCGCCCCCAGGGGGACGGCGGCGGCGCGCAGCGACGCGTAGGTGCGGGCGGGCGCGGTCCGGGTGCTGACGTGGGTGGGGCCCATGGCGCACCTCCTCTCTTCTCGAACATTGTTCGTTCATGGAACACTGTTCGATAGGATAGAACGGCGTTCGATAGAGTGCAACCGACGTCGTCAGGGAGGTGGCCATGAGCGAGCAGCGAGCCGGTGCGCGCCGCGACCGGCACCGCGCCACGCACTCCATGGAGGCCGTGCTCACCGAGGCGGTCGCCCTGCTCGACGCGGCCGGCGAGCAGGCACTCACGTTCCGCGCCCTCGCCGCCCGGCTCGGCGGCGGTCAGGCCAGCATCTACTGGTACGTCGCGAGCCGCGACGAGCTGCTGGACCGGGCGAGCGACTTCGCCGTCGAGTCCGTCCTGGCGACCATCCGCGCACTCCCGACGACCGACGACCCCATCGACGACCTCCGCACCATCGCCGTGGCGCTGTTCGACGGGGTGGTCGACCGCCCGTGGCTGGCGGCGTACTTCCTGCGCAACACCTCGGTCCAGCCCAGCTCGCTGGCCATCTACGAGCACCTCGGCCAGCAGACCCTGCGCCTGGACCTCACGGCGCGTCAGCGGTTCCATGCCGTGTCGGCGATCACCGGGTACGTCATCGGCACCGCGACGGATCTGGGCCAGGAGCCTCCGGACGCCGTCGTCCGGGGCAGCGTCACCCGCGACGCGTTCCTCGGCCAGGCCGCCGACGAGTGGCGCGCACTCGATCCCGACGAGTACCCGTTCGTCCACCACATCGTCGACGAGTTCGCCGTCCACGTCGACGCCGACCAGTTCCGCGCCGGGCTGGACCTGCTCCTGAACGGTCTACGCCTGCAGGCGCGCGCGGGCGACGAGCGACCGTCGCGACGTCCGAGGCGATGACGCACGACGAGACGGCGTCGGCGCGAGCCGATCGAGTCGAGCGAGGTCCACAAACGCAGAGAGCCGCCCGAAGGCGGCTCTCTGCGTTTGTGGAGCTGAGGGGACTCGAACCCCTGACCCCCTGCATGCCATGCAGGTGCGCTACCAGCTGCGCCACAGCCCCGTGCGGTCGTGCCGGAGAAGCATAACGGCGAGCCCCGGGAGAGGCGAAATCGCCCCCGCGGCGAGGCCGGAGGATCCGACGTACACCGGATCCGGCCTACTCCTCGTCGCCCTCGACGTCCTCGGGCAGGGAGCGGGCGTTGTGCTCCAGCAGCCGCCAGCGGCCGTCGGGCAGCTCCTCGAGCACCGACCAGGCGCAGTTGGTGAGGCCGCCGAGCACGGTCCAGTGGTCGACCGGGAGGCCGAGCAGCCGGCCGATGCCCGCACGGGCCGCACCGCCGTGGGTGGTGAGGACGAGCGTGCCGCCCGGGGGCACCGCGGCGATGTGCCGCTCCACGGCGTCGGCGACCCGCTGGGCCACCTCGACGCGCGACTCGCCGCCACCGGGGCGGACGTCGTCGCCTGCCAGCCAGCGCAGGAACAGGTCGCCGTCGACGGCCACGATCTCCTCGCGGAGCAGGCCCTGCCAGGTGCCGGCGTAGGTCTCGCGCAGCGCCTCGTCGGTGGTCACGTCGAGACCGACGACCGAGGCGAGCGCCTCGGCGGTCGACCGCGCCCGTTCGAGGTCGCTGGAGACGAGGAGGTCCGGCGAGAGGGTGGCGAGGTCGCGCGCAGCGCGCTCGGCCTGCAGCACCCCGATCTCGTCGAGGGGGACGTCGGTCGTGCCCTGGAAGCGGGTCTCCGCGTTCCAGGCGGTGCGTCCGTGCCGCCAGAAGACGACGCGCCGCCCGCTCTTCACGTCTCGTCGTGGCTGCTGCGCGGCCGGGTGACCGACTCGGGGAGCTCGATGCGCGCGCCGTCCTTCCACAGCCGCTCGAGGCCGTAGTACGTGCGCTCCTCGGCGTGCTGCACGTGCACGACGATGTCGATGTAGTCGAGCAGCACCCAGCGGCCGTCGCGCTCGCCCTCGCGGCGTACGGGGTCGACGTCGATCTTGTCGAGCGCCTCCTCGATGCCGTCGACGATCGACCGCACCTGGCGGTCGTTCGCGGCCGAGCACAGCAGGAAGACGTCGGTGATCACGAGCGTGTCCGAGACGTCGATCGCGACGATGTTCTCGGCCAGCTTCTCCGACGCGGCCTCGGCGGCGATGGTCGCCAGCTCGATGGCACGGGGAGATGCGGTCACGTGCGCCTCGTTCCGGGTCGTGGCCCGGTGCGTCCGGGCGGGAGGTCGCCGCCCGAGGCGGCGCCCCATCGTCTCACGGGATCTGGCGTCGCTCAGCCCGCGGCAGGCGGCGCGAAGTCGCGTCCGAGGACGACCACGACGTCGGCGATGCTCTGACCCTCGGCCGCGACGACCACGGCCGTCGGCGGGAGCTTGAGCGCGGTGGCGATGTCGGCTCCGAGCTTGAGCTGCTCGGGGCTGCGGTCCTGCACGATCACCTGCGACGCCGAGAGCCCACGCACCGAGGCGTTGCCGCCGTTGACGAAGCTGTACCCGGCCTCGACGAGCAGGTCGCGCGCACCGGTGTTGAGGCCGGGGGTGCCGACGCCGTTCTGCACGAGCACACGGGTCTTGGAGTTCGGGCCCGGTGTGCGCTGGGCGTCGGCGAAGTACTTGTCGACCATGTCGGCCGCCGCGACCGTGTCGATGCGCTGGCCGGCCGTGGCACCGCCGGCGTCGTTGGGGACGGTGGGCAGCGCGTTGTAGGCCACGTTGTCGGCCAGCACGTACTCGTGCAGCTTCACGAGGAAGGTCGAGAGGTCGCGGCTGGACTCGGTCGACCGCGCGGAGGCGCCGAGGCCGGTGATGATCGCCTCGGCCTTGGTCGCGTCGGTGGGCAGCTTCGCGATGGCGAGGCGGAACACCTCGACGAAGCGCGCGGTGCGGGCCGCCTCGGTCTCCCCGGGTGCCAGGAAGGTCGCGTACGCCGCCGCCTGCGGACCCTGCAGCAGCTGGTGCTGGCCCGAGCCCACGATCACGCTCTGGGTGCCGCCGGTGCTGTCGATGACGTCGGCGTTCACGTCCATGACCACGCCGCCGACGGCGTCGACGAGCCCCGAGAACGCGAGCTTGTCCATCGTCCAGGTGCCGTTGACGGTGACGCCGATGGCGTCGGACAGCGCGTTGGCCGCGGCGTCGGCGTCGGGCAGCCGGTCGACCTCGCCGAAGGGCATCGTGCCGCCGGTGGCCGGGTCGACGATCGTGTCGGGCGACACCGTGAGCATGTTGGCCAGCGAGCCGCTGCCGCCGATCGAGAGCAGCGCGTTGCCGACGCCGATGCCCTCCTTGTCGGTCACCTGCACGAGCAGCGTGGGCTGCTTGGGACCGCTCGCGCTCGGGCTCGCGGTCGGCGAGGCGCCGGCGTCGTCGGACGAGCCGCGGCCCAGCAGGAACCAGCCGCCGACGAACGCGACGAGCAGGGCGACCGCCACCCCCGCGGCGATGAGGGCGCGTCGGCGGGAGACGTCGGCCTGCTCGCGGGCGGCCTCCTCGGTCGCGCGTCGGCGCGCGGCCCGGCCCCCGTCGGGGGTCGGCGGAGCCTGGGTAGGCGTGCCGGGTCCCGAGGTCACGGTGGGATCGACGTCCGGCGCGGGACCGGGGTTCCCCCCACCGGTCGTGACGTCGGGCACGGCCGCGGCGTCCAGCACGGGGGTCGCGCCGGTGAGGTCCGGCGCCGGGAAGTCGGCCGCCGCCGGCGGGCCGTCCGGGTCGGGCAGGTCGAGGGCGGCGCCCTCGGGGCCGGGCAGGTCCAGAGGCGCACCGTCGGGTGCGGGCAGGTCGAGGGCCGCGCCCTCGGGCGCGGGCAGGTCGCGGGGCTCGGTCATGCCGGCGCCCGGTAGAGCTCGCGCTTCGCGGCGTACTCGACGACGCCGTCGGGCACGAGGTAGCGGATCGGCTCGCCGCGCGAGGCGCGGGCGCGGCAGTCGCTCGAGGAGATGGCCAGCGCCGGGATCTCGACCAGGGTGACGCTGCCCTCGGGCATACCGGGGTCGACCAGCGGGTGGCCCGGACGGGTGACGCCGACGAAGTGGGCGAGGCCGAGCAGCTCGTCGCTGCGGTGCCAGGAGGCGATGGAGGCCAGCGCATCCGCCCCGGTGATGAAGAACAGCTCGTCGTCGGCGGCGAGCCCGGCGCGCAGGTCGCGCAGGGTGTCGACCGTGTACGTCGGACCCTCGCGGTCGACGTCGACCCTGCTCACGCTGAAGCGCGGGTCGGCGGCGGTGGCGATCACGGTCATGAGATAGCGGTCCTCGGCCGGGCTGACGTCGCGCTCGTCCTTCTGCCACGGCTGCCCCGCAGGCACGAAGACGACCTCGTCCAGGGAGAAGCGGTGCGCGACCTCGGACGCGGCGACGAGGTGGCCGTGGTGGACCGGGTCGAACGTCCCACCCATCACCCCGACCCGACGCATGGGCGGCTCAGCGGTCGAGGTTGAAGCGCGTGACGACGATGAGCAGGAGGAGGAACACGACCAGGGCGCCGATGCCGTAGAACCACTTGCCCGGGTCGAACTCGATGTAGGTCGGGACCACGGAGTCCTTGACCTGCTGGACGGCGCTCATCGCCCTACCTCACCGTTCGCGTCGATCGTTCCCACGGTTCCCCCGGTTCAGGGGCCCCGGATGCCGGGGTCTGCGCGAGCCTACCAACCGGCCGCCTGGGCACGCCGGTGCGACCCGTGCAGCGGTTCGGTCAGCCTCGCACGTGACCGTCGCCGGTGACGACGTACGTCGTGCTCGTGAGCTCGGCGAGGCCCATGGGTCCCCGCGCGTGCAGCTTCTGGGTCGAGATTCCGATCTCGGCGCCGAAGCCGAACTCGCCTCCGTCGGTGAACCGGGTCGAGGCGTTGACCATGACCGCCGCCGAGTCCACGCCCGCGACGAAGGCCGAGATCGCCGACGCCGAGTCCGACACGATCGCCTCGGTGTGGCCGCTCGACCACCGCCGGATGTGCGCGAGCGCGGCGTCGAGGTCGTCGACGACTCCGGCGGCGATGTCGAGGGAGTAGTACTCCGCGGCCCAGTCCTCGTCGGTGACCGGCGCGAACGCGGTGCCCGAGCTCTCGGCGTACGCCGCGACGCGGTCGTCGCCGTGGACGGTCACCTCCTTCTCCCGCAGCGCGTCGAGAGCGCGCGGGAGGAACTGAGCCGCGACGTCGCGGTGCACGAGCAGGGTCTCGGCGGTGTTGCAGACGCTGACCCGCTGGGTCTTGGAGTTGACGAGGATCGCGACGGCCTTGTCGAGATCGGCGTCGGCGTCGACGTAGACGTGGCAGTTCCCCACGCCGGTCTCGATCACCGGCACGGTCGACTGCTCGACGATGCTGGCGATCAGGCCGGCTCCCCCGCGCGGGATCACGACGTCGACCAGGCCGCGCGCGGTGATGAGGTGCTTCACCGAGTCGTGCGACGTGCCGGGCACGAGGAGGATCGCGTCCACCGGCACGTCGGTGCCGGCGAGGGCCTCGCGCATCACGTCGACGAGGACCGTGTTGGAGGAGTACGCCGACGACGATCCGCGCAGCAGCGCGACGTTGCCGCTCTTGAGCGCCAGGACCGCGGCGTCGACCGTGACGTTCGGGCGCGCCTCGTAGATCATCGCCACGACGCCGAGCGGCACGCGCACCTGGCGGATCTGCAGGCCGTTGGGCTGGGTCCAGCCGCGGACCACCTCGCCGACCGGATCGGGCAGCGCCGCGACCGAGCGCACCGCGTCGGCGATGGCGTGGAGACGCTCGGGGTCCAGCGTCAGCCGGTCGACGATGGCGGGGTCGGTGCCGCTCTCGACCGCGCGGGCGACGTCGTCCGCGTTGGCCGCGACGACGCGGTCGATGGCGGAGTCGAGGGCGTCGGCGATCGCGCGCAGGGCAGCGTCCTTCTGGGCGCGGGTGCGCGTGCGCAGGAGCACCGAGGCCTCGCGGCCACGGCGGGCGGTCTCGAGGACGGCGTCGCGGTCGTCGGTGGTGGTCACACGTCGAGGGTAGGCGGTGACGGCGGCGGCCACGGCCCCGGCGGGGGCCAGGTGGCCATCTCGCGCAGCTGGCGCTCGGACCGGAACGTGCGCACCAGCACCGCGATCCCCGCGACGCCGAGGACGACGTACATCGCGAAGACGCCCAGCTCGCTGAGGAGCACGAGCCCCGGGACGTGGCGGCCGTCGGGGGACGACGCCAGGGAGCGGGCCAGCGAGATGCCGCCGGCAGCGAGTGCGGCGTCGACCATTGCGTGGGTGAGGACACCGAGGCCGAGCCAGCCCGACCGCATCCTGATCGCACCGAGGCCGAGACCGGTGACGCTCACGATGCAGGCCTGACCGATCGCCGTCCCCCACCTCCCGGTCGCGAAGCCGTTCGTCAGGTGGGTCGCCCCGAAGACGAGCGACGTCACGAGCAGCACGCGCGAGGCGCTCCACCGCTCGGGCAGCGACGCCCACAGGAGCCCGCGGTACATCGTCTCCTCGAAGACTCCGACGGCGAGGCAGTTCACCAGCAGCACGACGTACGCGCTGGGCCCCCAGGCCAGATCCGCGCCTGCGGTCAGGATCGTCACCGCGCTCACCGCGCACACCGCGACGGCGATGCGCGGGACCGCCGGGTCGCTGCCCCGGCGCGGGAACCAGCCGACCGCCCGCGACCAGCGGCCGGCGACGGTGATGATGACGACGAGCGCGGCGAGCGCCAGCTCGCCGAGCGAGATCGCGGACGCGAGGACGCGGGTCGGGTCGTTGACGGACGGGCCGTGGCGCAGCCACAGCAGCACCGCCGCGCCCACGAACAGCGTCTCGAGGACGAGGAACACCGCCAGCGGAGGCCGGCGTCCCTCGAGCGGCAGCACCACCGGATACCGCCGCGGCTGCCGCGTCCTCGGTGCGGGACGTCCCCAGTCCCCCGGCGGCACCTCGCCGTGACGCCACTCGTCGCTCACGTCTCCCCCAGACCGCGGCACGCACCGCGGCCGCCATCATGGCGGGTCGCGACGGCGATGTCAGAAGGGCGCGACGCCGACGAGGGAGACGGGCGCCAGCGGCGTACGACCGCGGGTGTGGAAGGTGTCGCGGTCGACGACCTCGACGCCGACGACGTGCCAGTCCGGGAGCATCGCCGACGCGCGGTGGTCGTCCCAGAGGCGCAGCGCCAATGACGCGACGGTGCCGGCGTCGGGCGCCTCCTCCCAGTACCGCACCTCGGCGCGGTCGGCGGAGTAGCGGCCCGAGAGCAGGAACGGGTGCTCGTGGCTGAGCCGCTCGAGACCGTGGCGGATCTCGACGTCGGGGACGGCTTCGCCGGCGACGGTGAGGGTCACGTGCCAGAACGGCCAACCGGGCACAGGACCTCCGCGCGGACGCTAGCGGCGCAGCAGCACCAGGTCGTCTCTGTGCACGACCTCGCGCTCGTACGCCGGTCCCAACTCCGCGGCCAGCTCCCGGGTCGATCTCCCGAGGAGTCCGGGGAGTTCTGTCGCGTCAAAGTTGACCAGCCCGCGAGCCACCGCGTGGCCGTTTTGCTCAACCAGGTCGACCGGATCGCCGGCGACGAACGAGCCCTCGACCGCCGTGATCCCGGCGGGCAGCAGCGAGAGGCGTCGGCGTACGACGGCGTCGACCGCACCTGCGTCGAGCACGAGGCGGCCGCGGCCCGCGGTGGCGTGCGCGAGCCACAGCAGCCGGGTGCCGGTCCGCTGGCCGGTCGGGTGGAACAGCGTGCCCGTCGGCTCGCCCGCGAGCGCAGCCTGCGCCTGAGCCGCGGACGTGAGCACCACGGGGATGCCGGCGGTGGTCGCGATGCGCGCCGCCTCGACCTTGGTGACCATGCCGCCGAGCCCCACGCCCGAGCCCGTGCCGCGCACCACGACCCCCTCGAGGTCGTCGTCGCCGCGCACCTCCTCGATGCGCCGCGCACCGTCGCGCGACGGAGGGCCGTCGTATAGGCCGTCGACGTCGGAGAGCAGGACCAGCAGGTCGGCGTGCACGAGGTGCGCCACGAGAGCCGCCAGCCGGTCGTTGTCGCCGAAGCGGATCTCGTCGGTGGCGACGGTGTCGTTCTCGTTCACGATCGGTACGACGCCGAGCTCGAGCAGCTTGTAGAGCGTGCGCTGGGCGTTGCGGTAGTGCGAGCGGCGCGTGACGTCCTCGGCGGTCAGGAGCACCTGTCCGACCGTGCGGCCGTGGCGGGCAAACGCGCCGGTGTAGTGCGCGAGCAGCGCGCCCTGGCCGACGCTCGCCGCGGCCTGCTGCGTCGCGAGGTCGCGCGGCCGGCGGGTGATCCCCAGGGCCGGCATCCCGGTCGCGATGGCGCCCGACGACACCAGCACGATCTCCGCTCCGGTGCCGAGCTTGGCGCCGAGGGCGTCGACGAGCGCGTCGACGCGGTCCGGTGCGAGACCGCCGGCGGCCGCGGTGAGCGACGACGACCCGACCTTGACGACGACGCGCGACGCCGAGCGCACGGCCTCACGCGTCCTGGGCATGCCGACATCCTGTCAGGGCGCCGGCCGGGCCCCCCGTCGAGCCCTCGCGACCCGTGTTCTCACTGAAGGGCACCCTCGTTGCTAAGAGCGCAACAATCCTTCCCCACCACGCGCCGACCTCGTCCCGGTCGGACCCGTCGGGCAGACTCGGGCGACCGGGAGGAGGTGGGCCGCCGCATGGCCGACGAGGACGACGTACGCCGCATCGCGCTGGCCCTCGACGACGTCGAGGAGATCCCCTCGGACGGCTTCGACTTCCGGGTCGCCGGCAAGGGCTTCGTGTGGAGCTACCCGGACCGCGAGGGTGGCCGGCGCGTGATCCGCACCGACGTCGCCGTCCTGTACGTCGGCGACGAGGCGGAGAAGCAGGCGCTGCTGCTCGGCGAGCCCGACCTGTTCTTCACCACGCCCGGCTACGACGGCTTCCCACTGGTGATGCTGCGCCTGGACAGGGTCGGCGTACGCCGCCTCAAGGTGCTCGTCACCGACGCCTGGCACATGCGCCAGGGCCTCTGACCCACCGTCGACGCGCGAGGGACGGACGCACACGGGTCCGCTGATCGCACGTCGACGGCTCAGGGTCAGCGCGAGCGCTTCGCGCGCTCGATCTGCTCGGCCATCGCCTTGATCCGGCGCATCCGGGCGTCCCACGCGGCACCGACCTCGGTGAGCTGCGCGACCGCGCGGGCGAGCTGCGCCTCGTCGACGCGGTAGCGGGTCTCGCGGCCGATCGCCTGCGCGTGCACCAGGCCGACGCGGTCGAGCACCACGAGGTGCTTGGCCACCGCCTGCCGCGTCACCGGCAGGTGGCCCGAGAGCGACGTCGCCGTGCTGTCGCCCTCGGCCAGCAGCAGGTCGAGCATCCGACGCCGCGTCGGGTCGCCGACGGCCGACCAGAGGTCGTCGTCGACGAGGGCCGTCGTCATGCCGCGACCAGCGCCTCGGTGTAGTCGCGGATGCTCGGCACGAAGCGGTCCCAGCCCTCGACGTGGTCGTCGTAGCAGCCCTGCGCGACCGCGTCGTCCCAGCCGCGCTCGCGGAAGCCGGACTCGGTCATCCGCAGCACGGTGCCGGCGCCGTCGGGCACGAGCTCGAACACGACCAGCAGCGAGTTGGTCGGCGTCGCGACGGTCTCCGGGCCGTAGACCCAGCGGAAGGAGAACAGCGAGTACGGCGACGCGTCGACGACCGTCATCTGCTCGACGGGGTCGTGCTCGGCGCCGCCGTCCCAGGTGATGGGGGCCGTCGCGCCCGAGCGCGGCTCGACGTCGGTCTGCGCGCCGTTCCACCAGCCGCGGATGTGCTGCGGGCTGCTGATCACGTCGAACACCACCTCGGGCGTGGCGTCGATCCGGATCTCCCGCTCGATGGTCCCCTGCTCCATGTCCCTCTCCTTTTCACGCAACCTTCGGTTGCAGATCACGGTAGGGCACGACGGCACGAAGCGCAACCATCAGTTGCAGGATCGCCCCGTGCTGCCGTCGACGCGTCACGAGCGGGCGCTCGAGCGTCCGCCTGTCACGCATCGACGGAGGGACCAGGTCGCTGGTGACCCGTCGACGGAGGGCTACTGGTAGAGGCGGTCGTCGGAGCCGCGCGGGCCGGTGAGCGGCGTGCCCGCGGCGATGGTCGGCTCCCAGTCGAAGACCACGGCGTTGTCGTCGGGGCCGATGAGCACCGTCGCACCCGCGGTCGCACCGAGCTCGAGGAGCCGGTCCTCGACGCCGAGGCGCGCGAGCCGGTCCGCCAGGTAGCCCACGGCCTCGTCGTTGGCGAAGTCGGTCTGCCGCACCCAGCGCTGCGGACGCTCGCCGCGCACGCGGTAGCGCACGCCGTCCTCGTCGTCCTCGCGCACCACCGTGAAGCCGGTGTCGTCGACCGCCTTGGGCGCGATGACGACGCGCGGCGCCTCCTCGGCCGGGGCTGCAGCCCGGGCCTGACGCACGAGCTCGGCCATCGCGAACCCCAGCGGCTTGAGGCCCTCGTGGGCGACGGCCGAGACCTCGACCACGGTGAGGCCTCGATCGCGCAGGATCGGCGTGACCAGGTCGGCCAGCTCGCGGGCCTCGGGCACGTCGACCTTGTTGAGCGCGACGAGGCGCGGACGATCGGCGAGGTCGCCCTCGGTACCGCCGTACTGCGCGAGCTCGTGCTCGATGACGTCGAGGTCGCTCACCGGGTCGCGCCCGGGCTCCAGCGTCGCGCAGTCGAGCACGTGCACGAGGACGTGGCAGCGCTCGACGTGGCGCAGGAACTCCAGGCCGAGCCCCTTGCCCTCGCTGGCGCCCGGGATCAGGCCGGGTACGTCGGCGACGGTGAAGACCGTGTCGCCGGCGGTCACCACGCCGAGGTTGGGCACGAGGGTGGTGAACGGGTAGTCGGCGATCTTGGGCCGCGCAGCGGACATCGCGGCGACGAGCGAGGACTTGCCGGCGCTCGGGAACCCGACGAGGGCGACGTCGGCGACGGTCTTGAGCTCGAGGACGACGTCGAGGGTGTCGCCGGGCTCGCCGAGCAGCGCGAAGCCGGGCGCCTTGCGGCGGGTGCTGGCCAGCGCGGCGTTGCCCAGACCGCCGTGGCCGCCGCGGGCGACGACGTACTCCATGCCGGTCGCGACCAGGTCGGCGAGGACCTCGCCGCGCTGGTTCTGCACGCTGGTGCCCGGCGGCACGCGCAGCGTGAGGCTCTCGCCGTTGGCGCCGTTGCGGTGGCTGCCCTCGCCGGGGCGGCCGTTGCCGGCGCGGCGGTGCGGGCCGTGGTGGAACTCCAGCAGCGAGGTGACGTTGGAGTCGACGACGAGGCGCACGTCGCCACCGTGTCCCCCGTTGCCGCCGTCGGGGCCGCCGAGCGGCTTGAACTTCTCGCGCATGACCGAGACGCAGCCGTGCCCGCCGTCGCCCCCGGAGACGTGGAGCACCACGCGGTCGACGAAGCTGGTCATCAGGAACCCTCGGTCAGGAAAGCGTCGAGGGGGCGAGCCGAGCGGCTCGCCCCCTCAACGGTGGTCGGTGGTGGTGAGGTCTCAGGCCTCGACGCCGACGACGTTGACGACCCGGCGACCGCGGTGGGTGCCGAACTCGACGTTGCCCTCGGCCAGCGCGAACAGCGTGTCGTCGCCGCCGCGGCCGACGTTGTCACCGGGGTGGAAGTGGGTGCCGCGCTGGCGGACGATGATCTCGCCGGCCTTCACGAACTGGCCGCCGAAGCGCTTGACGCCGAGGCGCTGCGCGTTCGAGTCGCGACCGTTGCGGGTGCTGGACGCGCCCTTCTTGTGAGCCATGAGTCAGTCCCCTACGCCGTCTCGATGCCGGTGACGCGCACGCGCGTGAGCTGGGCGCGGTGGCCCTGGCGGCGCTTGTAGCCGGTCTTGTTCTTGTAGTGCATGATCCGGATCTTCGGGCCCTTGGTGTGCTCGACGACCTCGGCGGTCACGGTGACGCCCGCGAGCTTCGCGGGGTCGCTGGTGACGGCCTCGCCGTCGACCAGGAGCAGCGCGGGCAGGGTGAAGGTCTCCCCCGCCTCGGAGCCGACGCGGTCGAGCTCGAACTCGTCGCCGACAGCGACCTTCTCCTGGCGGCCGCCAGCCTTGACGATCGCGTACACCGCGGATCTCCTTCTGGAACGTTCTCGGATGACGCGCACGCGAGCACGGCCCCGAAGGGGCGACCGGCACGTGGATGCGTCGAGGTGCGTGGGCACCGAGGGTCAAGGGTACGAAGCGGGCACCCGGCGGGTCAAACTGCGCCGGTCCACGACCGCCCGCTGCGTGGTCAGGGTCACTCCGTGCGGGCGGGCCCGGCCTTCCGGGTGGCCTTGCGGGGGCCCCTCCGCCGCGGCGCGGGCGCCGCGACCGGCTCCGGCTCGGCGACGACCTCGGCCTCCGGGACCTCGGGAGCCCCCGGCGCGGCCGAGGCCTCGGCCTCGGCGTCCACGTCGGCCTCGGCCCCGAGCGCCTCCGCGGCGTCGGCGACCTCGACCGCGAGGGCGATCTGCTCGTCGACCAGCGCCTCGTGGGCGATCTCGACGTCCTCGGCGGCCGCGAAGCCCTCCTCGGCGTCGAGTCCGCCATCGGGGTCCTCCCCGCGGGCCGCGGCCTCGGCGGCGCGCTTGGCGGCCGCCGCGTGGACCTTCTCCATGGCCTCGGAGACCTTGGGGTCGATCGCGCGGGGCTCGGCCTCGGGGGTGCTGGCGCTGCGGGCCTTGTCCTCGCCGCCCTTGCGACGGCGTCCGCCGCGGCCCGGCTTCTCCTCGCCGGCCTCGACCGCGGGCGCCTGCTTGGCGACCACGGGCTCGGAGTGGACGTGGTAGCCGCGACCCTGGCAGGCCTCGCACGGCTCGCTGAAGACCTCGAGCAGCCCCTGGCCGATGCGCTTGCGCGTCATCTGGACCAGGCCGAGCGAGGTGACCTCCGCGACCTGGTGCTTGGTGCGGTCGCGACCGAGGCACTCGATGAGCCGCCGCAGCACGAGGTCGCGGTTGTTCTCGAGCACCATGTCGATGAAGTCGATGACGACGATGCCGCCGATGTCGCGCAGGCGGAGCTGGCGCACGATCTCCTCGGCGGCCTCGAGGTTGTTCTCGGTGACGGTCTGCTCGAGGTTGCCGCCCTGCCCGGTGAACTTGCCGGTGTTGACGTCGACGACGGTCATCGCCTCGGTGCGGTCGATGAC
>DASSQW010000192.1:0-7713 GCA_035702165.1 Candidatus Nanopelagicales bacterium | reverse complement strand
GCTCGACAAGAACACCGACATCGGGGCGATCAACTCCCTGGAGCAGCTCGAGCGGATCCGCACGCTCGCCGGAGTCGGCGACGACGAGGGCGCCGAGCGCTGGACGGCCGAGTGCGATCTCCCGGCGAAGGGCTACTGGTTCGCACCGACCGTGTTCACCGGTGTCAGCCAGGCGCACCGCATCGCACGCGAGGAGATCTTCGGACCGGTGCTGTCGGTGCTCACCTTCCGCACGCCGGCGGAGGCGGTCGAGAAGGCAAACAACACGCCGTACGGGCTGTCAGCGGGCATCTGGACCGACAAGGGGTCGCGGATCCTCAAGATGGCCAACGCGATGCGGGCGGGTGTCGTCTGGGCCAACACCTACAACCGCTTCGACCCCACGAGCCCCTTCGGCGGGTACAAGGAGTCCGGATACGGCCGCGAGGGCGGTCGGCACGGGCTCGCGGCGTACCTCGACGTGAACTGAGGCACTGACATGGCATCGCGCATCGAGGTCCGCAAGACCTACAAGCTCTACGTCGGCGGAGCGTTCCCGCGCAGCGAGAGCGGCCGCACCTACGAGGTCGCCGACACCAAGGACCGGTTCCTCGCCAACGCGGCGCTCGCGTCGCGCAAGGACGCGCGCGACGCCGTCGTCGCGGCGCGCAAGGCGTTCGGCGGCTGGTCGGGCGCCACGGCGTACAACCGCGGCCAGGTGCTCTACCGCGTGGCCGAGGTGATGGAGGGACGCCGCGAGCAGTTCGTCGCCGACGTCGTGGCCGCCGAGGGCCTGACCACCCGTCGCGCAGAGGCGATGGTCGACGCGTCGATCGACCGGTGGGTCTGGTACGCCGGCTGGGCCGACAAGCTCGCGCAGGTCCTCGGGGCGTCGAACCCGGTGGCGGGGCCGTACTTCAACTTCTCGGTGCCCGAGCCGACCGGCGTCGTCGCCGTCGTCGCACCGCAGGACTCATCGCTGCTCGGCCTCGTGTCGGTGGTCGCGCCGGTCGTCGTGTCGGGCAACACCTGTGTCGTGGTCGCGTCGGAGGACCGACCGCTGCCGGCGATCACGCTGTCGGAGGTGCTCGCGACCTCCGACGTGCCGGGCGGTGTCGTGAACCTGCTGACCGGGCGCGCGCCCGAGATCGCGCCCTGGCTCGCCGCGCACATGGACGTCAACGCCATCGACCTCGCCGGCGTCGACGACCCCGCGCTGCGTCGCGAGCTCGAGGTGGCCGCGGCCGACAACGTGAAGCGGGTGCGCCGGCCGGACACGACCGACTGGTCGGCGGACCCGGGGCTCGGACGCGTGCGGTCGTTCCTCGAGACCAAGACCGTCTGGCACCCGATCGGCGTCTGACGTGGACGAGGGGGACGCCGAGCTCGGCGAGCGGGTCGCCGACTGGTACGCCGAGGCCTCGCGCGGGCGCGCCACCACGGTCGAGCAGCTCGCCGACGCGGCCTGGGCGATGCGGACACCGGAGTTCCCGAAGTCGTTCTCGCAGAACGCGATCCTCGTGCGACAGGACCCCGGGGCAGAGGTGCTCACCGGCTGGGCCGACCAGATCCTCGCCGACGCCGACCACCGCTACGTCGCGGCGCTGTGCGACCTCGACGACGGCACCCGCGCGGGACTCAAGACGGCGGGCTACGAGCTGACCAGCCTCGTGCTCATGGCGCGCCCTCTCGACGAGCCGCCCACGCTCTCCGACGATGCCCACGTGGAGGCGGCGTCCGACGACGACATCGCACGCCTGCACTCCGTGCTCTGGCGCACGGAGTGGCTGCCCGGCATCGGCGACGACGAGATCGCCCAGCTCGTGGACCGCCGCGGCGACGGAGCGGGCGAGCTGTCGTGGATCGTGCGCGATGCGGCGCTCGACGACCCGCTGTCGGGAGACCTCGCCGCGTGCCTCGACCTGCACGTGCACGGGTGGGCGGCGGAGATCGACGCCGTCGCGACGCGTCAACCCGCGCGCGGCCGCGGTTATGCCGACGCTCTCCTCGCGACCGGCGTGCGGGCGGCGTACGACGCCGGCTGCACGCACGTCGTGCTGTCGGCGCTCACCGAGGACTGGCCGCTGCACTGGTACGCGCGACGCGGGTTCCGCATCGTCGGGAGCTCGTGGGAGGCGCTGAAGCGGCTCGACGGGCTGTCGTTCGCGTCAGCCTCATGACCGCGCGCGTCGTCCTGCTCGCCGGCCCGTCGGGGTCGGGCAAGTCGCACCTCGCCGCCCGCAGCGGCCTGCCGGTGTTCCGCCTCGACGACTTCTACAAGGACGCCGACGACCCGACCCTCCCCCTGTCGACCGAGCTGGGGATCGCCGACTGGGACCACGTCGACGCCTGGCACCGCGACCGCGCTGTGGCCGCGCTCACCGAGGTGTGCTCGTCGGGGTCGACGGAGGTGCCGACGTACGACATCTCGCTGAGCCGGGCGACCGGCACGTCGGTCTTCCGCTGCGGCGGCGCGCCCGCCGTGGTGGCCGAGGGCGTGTTCGCCGCCGAGATCGTCGACGCCTGCCGCGACGCCGGGATGCTCGCCGACGCCGTCGTGCTGCTGCGCGCGCCGTGGACCAACTTCGTCCGGCGCCTGGCTCGCGACCTGGCCGAGCACCGCAAGCCGCCGCTCACGCTCGTGCGGCGCGGGCGGCTGCTCATGCACCAGGAGGGTTCGGTCGTGGCGGCCGCGACCGGGAAGGGCTGCCGCCCCGTGACGGCACGCGAGCTCGATGCCCTGCTGCGCGCGCTGGCCAGCACCTCTCCCACCGTGCCCGAGTAGCCGGCGAGGCGGCGGGGTCAGGGGTGGTCGGCGACGAGCGCGGCGTAGCGGGGCTTGACCACCTGCTCGATGAGGGCCAGGCGCTCGTCGAAGGGCAGGAACGACGACTTCAGGGCGTTCACGGTCACCCAGCGCATCTCGTCCAGGCCCCAGCCGAACGCTTCGGAGAGCAGCAGCATCTCGCGGCTCATCGACGTCCCGCTCATCAGCCGGTTGTCGGTGTTGACCGTGACCCGGAAGCGCAATCGGGAGAGCAGGCCGATCGGGTGCTCGGCGATCGAGGGCGCGGCGCCGGTCTGGACGTTGGACGAGGGGCAGAGCTCGAGCGGGATGCGCAGGTCGCGCACGTACGCCGCCAGGCGGCCGAGGAGCGCGCCTCCGTCGGGAGCCACCGTGATGTCGTCGACGATGCGTACGCCGTGCCCGAGCCGCTCGCAGCCGCAGAAGGCGACCGCCTCGTGGATGGACGGGAGCCCGAACGCCTCGCCGGCGTGGATCGTGATGTGGCAGGACTCGCCGCGCAGGTAGTCGAACGCGTCCTGGTGCCGTGAGGGCGGGAAGCCGGCCTCGGCGCCAGCGATGTCGAACCCGACGACGCCGCGGTCGCGGTAGCGCACGACGAGCTCGGCGATCTCGCGCGAGCGGGCGGCGGTGCGCATCGCGGTGAGGAGCGCCCGCACCCGGATCGGGTTCCCGGACGCGCCCGCCGCGGCCTCGCCCTCGGCGAAGCCGGTCAGCACCGCGTCGACGACCTCGTCCAGCGTCAGCCCCTGCTCCACGTGCAGCTCGGGGGCGAACCGCACCTCGGCGTAGACGACGCCATCCGCGGCGAGGTCCTGCGCGCACTCCGACGCCACGCGGGCGAGGGCGGCCGGCGTCTGCATGACGCCGACGGTGTGCGCGAAGGTCTCGAGGTAGCGCTCGAGCGACCCGGAGTCGGCCGCCTCGACGAACCAGGCGCCCAGGGCGGCCGGGTCGGTGGTCGGAAGCCGGTCGTAGCCGGTCTCGGCCGCGAGCTCGACGATCGTCTCCGGGCGCAGCCCGCCGTCGAGGTGGTCGTGCAGCAGGGCCTTGGGGGCACGGCGTACGACGTCCTCCGACAGCACGGCTCGGCTGCCCGCGGCGGGGTCGCGCGGGGTGCTGACGGGGTGGATGGGACCGGTCTCGACGCTCATGCCGCCACCGTACCGATCCGCGCTGCTCCCGGGCCGCCGAGGAAGTTCACCCCGATGGCTCAACCCCGGCGCACGCCTGCCGATGACCAGGGGGTGGAGCCCAACACGAACCTGCAGGACCGCGTCGAGGTCATCCGACCGGCTGCCGTCCTCGACGCGCGCGCTGCGACCCAGGTCCTGACCTCGCTGCGTGGCGACGACGTCGCGACGGGCGGTGTATGGAACGCCTCCGCCTCGGTCTGGCAGCGCTACGACCGTCCGTGGAACGGCGTGGGGGGCACCCGCGGCGACGCCCGGCTGATGGGCAGCGTCGCGGTCATGTACGACACCCCCGCGCGGCACGAGGTGACGATCTACCGCGTCACGATCACGCCAGCCGGCGGCGAGATGGGCTGGTCGGTCGAGGCGCTGTGCGACGACGCGCTGCGCTTCGCGAACCTCACCCTGGCCAGCTGCCCGCGGGCCGAGCTCAACTCGATGCCGCGCACCGATCCGTTCAAGCGCTCCTGAGAGGGCGTGTCCCTCGTCAGGTTGGCGAGCGGCCCGTTCGGGCCGACGACTAGCGGCACACCTGGCTCGCGTCGATGTTCAGTCGGACCGGGCGGTGGGCAGGGCCTCGGCGAACGCGATGGGTGCGCGAGGGGACCGGTTCACAGTGAGCGTGAAGATGTCGGGGCGGCCGTAATGGCCGGCGACGTCGAGGGTCCGATGCAGCGCCCGGGACTTCTCGGGGTCGATGTCGGCGTAGAGGATCCCGTAGTCGTCGCGCAATGGCCCGGCGACGATCTGACCGTCGGGTCCGACGATGACGGAGTCTCCGGAGTTGATCCATACGTCCGGGTTGGGGAACACCTGGTCGCGCGATGGGAAGGACGGTGGTACGTCCCGGGCGTGGAGGGCGCAGCCGGACCCGATGACCCAGCATCGTCCCTCGGAGGCGATGTGGCGCATGGAGGCGATCCAGGCATCGCCGCTGTCCCAGGTGGAGGCGACGTAGATCTGGATGCCTTCGGCGTACAGGGTGTAGCGGGCCAGGGGCATGTAGTTCTCCCAGCAGATCAGGCCACCGAGCCGACCGAACGGGGTGTCGATGACGCGGAGCCCGGATGCGTCGCCCTGTCCCCACACCATGCGCTCGGGGTTGGTGGGCACGAGTTTGCGGTGCCGGTTGAGGATGGAGCCGTCGGCGCCGACGGTGACCAGCGTGTTGTAGATCGTCGCCCGGCTGAACGAGCCTTCCCGTTCGTGGATGCCGCATACGACGACCACGCCGCGCTCTGCGGCCGCCTGCTGCAGTGGTGCGAGGTCGTCGGTGGACAGGTCGACCGTGTTGGCGAGCAGCCGGGCGTGGATGTCCTGGCTGAGCCCGTAGTCGTCGCCGGGGCGCAGCGACCAGATCCAGACGGGGTAGCCGGGCAGGTACGTCTCGGGGAAGACCGCGAGACCGGCGCCGGCGTCGGCGAGCTCGGACACCGCATCGACCGCGGCCTTCAGGGTGGCCTCTCGATCCAGCAGGACGGGCGGGCGCTGCACGACTGCCACCTTCACGGACTGAGCGGTCATGTGTCCTCCTTGATCGACGGTGCGGAACGCCGGGGCAACGTCGCTTCAGCCGGGATTCATGGCGCCGGCGACGAGCATCTCGCACGGCCCCACGAACCCGTCCGGCCCGTCGAAGGCCGTGAGCTCGTCGGTGATCCGAGCCCACGTGCTCTCTCGCGTCTGAGCATCGAGACCGGCCATCATCTGGTGCAGGGCGCCGAACGACTCGCGCTCGAAGAGGACGCAGTCGACCGCCGACGGCAGATGCAGAGGGGAGGAGACGCGCCGCACCTCGATCTCGGTGAAGCCCGCGCCCTCCAGTGCATCGGTGAGTGCTTCGATCGTCCCGAGACTGAAGGGACCAGGCTGTCCAGCGGCTGGAGGTGGAAGCTGAGCCTCGGCGCGGATCACCGAGACCGGGATGGAGAAGAACCTGTTCGCCTCGGCTGTCGAGTAGGTGATCGCGGAGATACGGCCGCCCGGACGAAGGGCGCGCCGCATCCCCTCCAGCGCTCGACGTCGGTCGGGGAAGTAGATCAACCCGACTCGAGAGATGACCGCATCGAAGCGTCCGGGCTCGACGAGGATCTCCTCCCCGTCCATGACCCGCGTGGCGACGATGCCGGACAGTCCCGCCATGCGTGCGGAGTGGTCTGCGTAGTCGAGGAGGTGAGAGGAGATGTCCGTGGCGAGCACACGCCCGTCGGGACCCACCCGACGGGCTGCGGCCAGGCTCTGACCGCCGGCGCCAGCGGCGACGTCCAGCACGAGAGACCCGGTCGTCACCCCGGCGAGGTCGAGCATCTGCTCAGTCGCCTCGCCCAGCCAGGCGTCGATCACCGGGCCCCATCCGTGCCAAGCGGCAGCCGCCGCCTGCCACTGATCGGTCGTTGTCGCCTTGTAGCGCTGCGCATCGAACTGCGGTGCCGCGGGCGTCGCTGTTGTCGTCGAACGTGCCATCGGTTCCTCCCAGGAGGTCTAGATCGCTTCGATCCAGCCGAAGATGTCCGCACGATCGACCTGTGCGAGCAGAGCGGGGTGGTCAGCGGCCATGTGAGTCTCGATCGCGGTGACGACCTGCTCGTCATCCTCGCCCTGAGCGACGTACCCGCACTCGCACCTGATGAGCTTGGACATCTGGGGCCTCTCGTCGTGTGGAACCATGGATAACCGACCGGCCTTGGTGGGACCTTGGGGCGATCATGGACTCATCTCAGGTGCGCATCCAGGTGTGCGGGCGTCTGGTTGTGGAGGTCGACGGTGAACGTCGCGAATCACGGCTTCCCGGTCGGCAGGGAAGGCTTCTGCTGACCTACCTCGTACTGCACCGGCATGACCGGTCAGGTCGAGACCACCTCGTGCAAGCCCTGTGGCCTGAGGACCCGCCGAACGCCGCAGACAACGCGGTCTACGCCCTCATCTCCAAGCTGCGGGCGGGCATCGGCCCCGACCTGCTGTCCTCGCGCGACTCGATCCGGTTGACCCTGCCACCGGATTCGTGGGTAGACCTCGAGGCCGCACGCGACGGCGTCCACCGCGCAGAATCCGCGCTCGCGCTGCAGCAGTGGGGTCGAGCATGGGGAGCGGCCCAGATCAGCCTGTTCGTCTCCCGCCGTGGATTCCTCCCCGATGAGGACCTCGACTGGGCCACCGCCACCCGTCGAGAACTCGACGTGATCTACCTGCGCGCCCTCGAGACCTATGCCACGGCCGCCCTCCACCTGAGCCACACCGAGCTCGCCACCGCCGAGCGAGCTGCGCGAGAACTCGTCGCCGCCGCGCCCTACCGCGAGAGCGGGGACCGCACACTCATGAGCGCACTTGCGGCGCAGGGCAACACCGCGGAAGCGCTCATGGCCTACGAGGCCCTACGCCGGAAGCTCAGCGACGAGCTCGGCGTCGAACCCGACCCGAAAACGAGGAACCTCCACCAGGAGATCCTGCTTGCCGGCGCCCGTCATCCCGGCACGTAACGGCACCTGCGCACCGGCTTCGAAGTCGTGGATGACGGAAGGCGCGACCGCGATCGCGCCGCTCGCCCGGCCGTACCGCCGCTGACTCCCTGGCGCTTCGATCTGGGACCCCGTCCGCCGAGCCACACCACGATCCCGCCTCCTGCGACGGCCCCCGCGCTAGCCTGCGCCCCATGATGAGTCTTCTCGTGGGCGCGCTCGTCGTGCTCGCTGTGCTGGGCCTCTTCGTCGCCCTGTTCGGACGCGACTCCTTCACCAA
>DASSQW010000191.1:0-8631 GCA_035702165.1 Candidatus Nanopelagicales bacterium | reverse complement strand
GACCTACGACCCCAATGGCGGTTACGGCCACCCCGACCACGTCCGCGTGCACCAGCTGGGTGTTCGCGCCGCTGAGCTCGCCGGCACACCGCAGGTCTTCGAGGCCACCGTGCCGCGCGACCTGCTGCTGCGCGGGATCATGCTGGCCTCGAAGGTCTACCGGTTCCCGCCGGAGTTCGACCCCACGTCGTTCGAGCACGCGTTCACCGCGAGCGCCGACGTCACGCACCGCGTCGACGTACGCCGGTACTGCGACGCGAAACGCGCCTCGATGGCCGCGCACGCATCGCAGGCCACCGCCGACGAGGGCGACCGCACGCTGGCCGCGTTCCTGCGCATGCCGAAACCCTTGTACCGCAAGGTGTTCGGCACCGAGTACTACCGCGTCCGTCCGTAGTCGTGCGAGCGGTCCACGGGTGCTCAGCGCGCCCTAGAAGCCGCGCACAGCACCCCTCGGCACCCTGCTCGCGTCGACGGGTGCGCAGAGCGGTATAGAAGCCGCGCACGGCACCCCTCGACGTCGACGTCCTCTCCGGGGTGCGACGTAGCGTCGCGGCCCCACTGCCGGGAGGTCGCCGGATCAGAGACGCTCCCGCGGGACCCGGCGACGTGTCCGGTGACGGCCACGCCGGGTAAGGATTGCCTCAATGCTCACGTGCGCCGTCGGGCCGTGGCTAGCGTCGCGGACACCGGGCCGATGCAGGGGGTCTTGGGGCTGGCTCCGGACGTCCGTGGCCGTCACCAGCGGGAGCCCGCCGCGCACATGAGGACGCATCGTCCTCGGGGAGAAGTCGCCATGCATCCCTACGACCGCACCACGACCGCAGCGCCGCGCCACCGGAGCAGGAGGGTCGCCGTCCTCGCGTCGACCCTCCTGCTCGCCGGGGGCATCGTCGCCCTCGGCGGGCCGGTGGCCGCCGCCGACGGCCCGGCCATCCGCAGCCTCGACATCACCGCCACCGACAGCGCCGGCGGCAGCATCGACTCCTACGTGCTGAGCACCGACCGCGTCACGGCCGGTCTGGTCGACGTCCGGCTGCACAACACCGGCAGCGTCGACCACCAGGCGCAGCTGGTCCGCCTGCACGACGGGGTCACGCCTGCTCAGTACCTCGCTGCGCTCGAGGCGAGCGGCGGCGGAACCGCTCTCGTCCTCGGCGATGCCACGGGTGGACCGAACGCGATCCATGCCGGCGGGTTCCAGGAGACCTGGGTGACCCTGGTCGCCGGCACCTACGGCGTCCTGTGCTTCCAGGACGGGCCCGGGGGGCCGCCTCACTTCGTCAAGGGCATGTACGCCTCCTTCGCCGTGAGCGGCCAGGGGAACTCGGCGCACCCGCCGGGCAACGTCGTCGGGACGATCTCGGCCTTCTCGTTCGGCTTCCACATGCCGGCGGTCATCGACGGTCACGGGCTCTACCGGTTCACCAACTCGGCGACGGCCGACACCCACGAGCTCACGATCATCAAGCTGGCACCGGGCGCGACCGCGGCCGACGCGCTCGCATGGATCCAGAACCCCTCCC
This sequence comes from Candidatus Nanopelagicales bacterium, assembly GCA_035702165.1. GTDB lineage: Bacteria > Actinomycetota > Actinomycetes > S36-B12 > CAIYMF01 > Longivirga. The sequence goes on along the minus strand of DASSQW010000191.1, from coordinate 7,105 downwards.
CCGCCGGACCTCCGCCGTTCGCGGAAGCCGATGGCGGCGGCGGTGCCATCGCACCAGGGGCGGAGTCCTGGGTCCGGCTGGACCTGGCTCCCGGCGACTACATCGCCGTCTGCTTCGTCCCCGACGACGAGGCCCCCCACGCGCCGCACGCAGCGCTGGGGATGGTGCAGGGGTTCCACGTCGCCGGCTGAGCCAGTCGGGTACGTCGAGTCGGATCGGCCTGTGCCGAGCGCGGTCTCAGCACCGCGCTCGGCACAGGCAGCGCCGTCGACGCGCGATGAGGGGACGCTCTACGGTCCGCTCGTCACGCGTCGACGGACTGCACGGCGGCGAGGGCGCGGGCGAGCAGGTCGTCGGCGTCGTAGGGGAGCCACACCACACGGGGGTCGCGGCGGAACCAGGTGTCCTGGCGGCGGGCGAAGCGCCGCGTGGCGCGCTGGGTCTCCTCGAGCGCCTGCTCCTCGGACAGCTCGCCGTCGAGGAACCGGATCACCTGCGCATAGCCGAGGGCACGCGATGCCGTGCGGCCCTCGCGCAGACCGTCGACGAGCAGACGGCGCACCTCGTCGACGAGGCCGGCAGCCCACATCCGTTCGACGCGCACGTCGATGCGCCGGTCGAGCTCGGTCCGCGGTACGTCGAGGCCGATCTGCACGGACGCGTAGACGTCGCGGTGCTCCGGCAGCGTCGCGGTGAACGAGCCTCCGGTGATCTCGACGACCTCGAGCGCGCGTACCACGCGCCGGCCGTTGGAGGGCAGGATCGCAGCAGCCGCAACGGGATCCAGCGATGCCAGCCGCTCGTGCAGCACGCCGGGACCGAGCGCATCGAGCTCCGCCTCGAGCCGCTCACGGACCGCGGGGTCGGTGCCGGGGAACTCGAGGGCGTCGAGCACAGCGCGGACGTAGAGGCCGGAACCGCCGACCAGGAGCGGCGTACGGCCGGCGGCACGCAGCCCGTCGACGACGGAGCGAGCACGCTGCTGGTAGTCGGCGACCGACGCAGCCTCGGTGACGTCCCAGACGTCGAGCAGGTGGTGCGGTACGCCGTGGCGCTCGGCCGCGGTCAGCTTCGCGGTGCCGACGTCCATCCCGCGGTAGAGCTGCATCGAGTCGGCGTTGGCCACCTCGCCACCGAGCTCGCGGGCCAGGGCGACGCCGAGGTCGGACTTGCCCGACGCCGTGGGTCCGACGACCGCGACGACGCACGGTCCACCGGACAGGTTCTCCGGAATGGCTCCCACCTCGCCGATCTGGGCCTAGCGTCGGACCACTGTTACCGACACCGTCCTGGAGGATGTCATGGGTCTGCTCGACGACGCCAAGAACCTGGCGGACAAGGCTGTCGATGCGGTCGGCGGCGACAAGGCCAAGGAGGTCGTCGACCAGGCGACCGACAAGGTCGACGAGGTCACCGGCGGAGCGTCCGCCGCCGTCACCGAGAAGGTGGACGAGGCCGCCGACGGCGTGATCGACGGCATGGCGAACAACTAGAGACGATCCGCCGAGGCCGGTGCGCAGGACAGCCTGCGCACCGGTCTTGTGCCGTCCGGCACGGCCCGCGAGGATCGGCGCACCCACCCACCACGGAGGACGACATGGGTCTGCTCGACAGCATCAAGGGACTCTTCGGCGGCGGCGCCGACAAGGCCACCGAGGCCGCGACCCAGGCGGCCTCGAAGGCGACCGAGGCCGCGAGCAAGGCCGCCGGCGCGGCGTCCGGGGTCGCCTCGAGCGCCGCGAGCGCCGCCTCCGGTGCGGCCCAGTCCGCGGTCAGCGCCGCCTCGGGCGCCGCGCAGACCGCCGCCGCGGCCGCCTCGGCCGTGCCGGTGCCCGACGCCGCCAAAGCCGCCGCCGCGAAGGCCGCCGACACCGCGGCGGGTGCGGCCGGTGCGGCCAAGGGTGCCGTCAGCGGGCTCGCCGACCAGCACGGCGACAAGGTCACCGACGCAGTGGGGGCCGCGCACGAGTTCGTGAGCGACAGGACCGGCGGCAAGCTCGACACCGTCACGGGCACGGCCGCTGCTGTCACCGCGATGGCGGTGGAGTCGCTGAAGTCGACCCCGACCGAGTGGACGGCCCACGAGCCCGACGATGCCGCCGAGACGGTGGCCGACGCCGCGGACGACGTCGAGGACGCCGGGGACGACCTCGGTCACTCCTGAGCCGCGGTCCAGCAGGCCGATCTCACGCTCTGCGACCGACCCCTCGCAGACGGCGAGGGCTTTCGCTCACGCGGCCCACTCGGAGGAGCCGCCCCTCCTCCGTTCGGCCCAGCGGCCCGCGGACGGTTGACCCGTTCGGCCCTAGGCCGTGAGCGCGGCGCGCGCGTAGTGCAACCCCCGCCCGGGCGCGTCCGACGGCGCCACCTCTCGGTCGCGAGATGTCGAACGTGGTGCGGGCATGGCCGTATGTCGCTCGACATCTCGGCAGCCTCGACGCCGACGTCCGGGGGTCAGCGCAGCCAGCGCGCGACGAGGTAGCCCACGCCGTAGGGCGCCTCGTCGGCGAGCAGGTCGGCGTCGTACGCCGTGCCCTGCAGAGCCGCGGCCGCGGCGCGCCACGCGGGGCGCCCGCCAGCCGCGACCTCGGCGGCCAGCGACGCATCGAGGGCGGCGAGCTCGTCGGGCTTGCCCGATCTCAGTGCAGCGGCGACCGCCGCATCGAACGCGGCCGCCTGCGGATGCAGCGACGCCGGGGCCCTCTCGGTGCGCGCGGCCGAGCCGTCGGCCACCACGACGAGGGCGGTCGCGACGTCGTCGTCGTCGGCGAGCGCGCGGCCGCAGTCGTCGAGGCTCGCGTCGTCGGACGCGGGGTCGAGCTCGACGGCGAGCCGCTCGCCCGCCCAGCCGCGCTGCGCGAGCAGCCACGCGCCGATCGTCGACGACAGCGAGAGCCGCTGGTCCGAGGACGAGGCGGGGCCGAGCGCGACGTCGAGATCGACGCCGAAGCCCCGGAGGGTCCCCGTGCCGACGGCGTAGGTCGCCGTGCCGTGAGGGGCCGGCGTACCGATCACCCGCGAGCTGGTGCCGAGGACGACCACGCGCGCCGGGCCGGTCGACAGCGCGGCGTCGAGAGCCTGCAGCGAAGCCTTCCGCACGGTGTCGAGCTCGGACGCCGCTCCCGACCCGGCCTCGGGCACGAGCAGCGGGGTGCTCGGCACGAACGCGGCGGCGGTGATCACGTCCTGACCCTAAGTGAGACCGCTCCAGCCCACCTCTCCGTGCGAGTAACAGCCTGAAAGTGCAGATCCAGGCCCCGAAAGTGCACTGTCAGGCTGTTACTCGTGGCGGGTCAGGGGCGGACAGCGGGTAGGCCGAGGAGCACGGGGGCGGTGTCGGCGGGGGCGCAGGAGTCGGCGGCCTGGCGCTGCTCCCAGGCGTCGCCCGAGCGGGTACGCCGCAGCGCGGTCGCCGGGACGTCGCTCACGAGGTGGTGCGGTGCGGCGTAGGTGATCTCGGCGGTGACCATGTCGCCGGGTCGGGGCACGTCGGTGCTCGGCGTGAAGTGCACGAGGCGGTTGTCGGGGGCGCGACCGGACAGGCGCTCGGTGGCGCCGTCCTTGCGACCCTCGCCCTCGGCCACCAGCAGCTCGACCGAGCGGCCGATCAGCTTCTTGTTCTCGTCCCAGGCGATCTCGTCGACGAGCGCGGCGAGCTCGGCGTAGCGCTCCTTCACGACCTCGGCCGGCACCTGGTCGGGCATCGTCGCAGCCGGAGTGCCGGGGCGCGGCGAGTACTGGAACGTGAACGCGCTCGCGAAGCGTGCCGCGCGCGCGACGTCGAGGGTGGCGCGGTGGTCGTCGTCGGTCTCGCCGGGGAAGCCGACGATGATGTCCGTCGTGATCGCGGCGTCGGGCATCGCGGCTCGGACGCGCTCGATGATCCCGAGGTAGCGCTCGCTGCGGTAGGACCGGCGCATCGCGCGGAGCAGTCGGTCCGACCCGCTCTGCAGCGGCATGTGCAACGAGGGCATGACATTTCGCGTCTCCGCCATCGCGGCGATGACGTCGTCGGTGAAGTCGGCGGGGTGCGGCGAGGTGAACCGCACGCGCTCGAGGCCGTCGACCTCGCCGCACGCGCGGAGCAGCTTCGCGAACGCGGCGCGGTCGCCGAACTCGACGCCGTAGGCGTTCACGTTCTGGCCGAGCAGTGTCACCTCGCTCACGCCTTCGGCGACGAGCGCCTCGATCTCGGCGAGGACGTCGCCGGGCAGACGGTCCTTCTCGCGCCCGCGCAGCGACGGCACGATGCAGAACGTGCAGGTGTTGTTGCACCCCACCGAGATCGACACCCACGCGGCGTACGCCGACTCGCGGCGCGTCGGCAGCGTGGACGGGAAGACCTCGAGCGACTCCAGGATCTCGACCTGCGCCTCGGCCTGCACCCGAGCACGCTCGAGCAGGACCGGGAGCGACCCGATGTTGTGCGTTCCGAACACGACGTCGACCCACGGCGCACGGCGTACGACCTCGCCGCGGTCCTTCTGCGCCATGCAGCCGCCGACCGCGATCTGCATGCCCGGGTTCGCGTCCTTCACCGACTTGAGGTGGCCGAGGTTGCCGTAGAGGCGGTTGTCGGCGTTCTCGCGCACCGCGCAGGTGTTGAACACGACGACGTCGGCCTGCTCCCCCTCGACGGCGCGGGAGTAGCCGGCGCCCTCGAGCAGGCCGGAGAGCCGCTCGCTGTCGTGGACGTTCATCTGGCACCCGTAGGTGCGGACCTCGTACGTGCGCATGGTGCGACCAGGGTACGTGGGGGCGGGCCGCGACCCGAAACCCGATCGCGCGGGTCCGGCCGGTGCGGCGGGAGCAGCCCGGCAGCACGGTCACCCGCGTCGCGCTGCCCCCGGGACAGCGCGGTCATGAATGGAAGGAATGTTGCCTTCTCTGCAACGAGTGGCACCTTCAGTGACAACGGCTAGACGGGTTCGGTGGCGCGGGACTCGTCGCGGGAGAGGAGGGCGTGGGCGAGCAGGCGCAGGTTCGCAGGGCGCTCGGCCATCCGGTTCACGAACCAGCCGTACCACTCCGGTCCGTAGGGGACGTAGATGCGCACCCGGACGCCGTCGGCGGCGAGCGCCCGCTGGTCGGCGGGGCGTACGCCGAGGAGCATCTGCAGCTCCCACTCCGGCGAGCGACGACCGGTCTCGCGGGCGAGGCGGCGCGCGGCCTCGATCATCCGCGGATCGTGCGTGGCGACCATCGGATAGCCGTGGCCGTGCATGAGGACGTCGAGGCAGCGCAGGTACGACGCGTCGATGTCGTCGAGCTCGGTGAACGAGGTCTGCGCGCCATCGGCGTACGCGCCCTTCACCAGGCGCACGCGCGAGCCGGCGCCGGAGAGCATCCGGCAGTCGTGCTCGGTGCGGCGCAGGTTCGCCTGCAGCGCCACGCCGAGCGAGGGGTGGTCCTCCCGGACGATGCCGACCGCCGCGAGGGTCTGCTCGACCTCGTGCTCGCCCTCCATGTCGACGGTGACGAACAGCCCGCGCTCCGCGGCGTCGGCGACGACAGCGTGCAGCCGCTCGACCGCGACCTCCCAGCCGCCGGGCGCGTACAGGCCGAGCTGCGCGAGCTTGACCGAGATCTCCGACGCCGGTGCGCAGCCGGCCGTCGCGAGGCGCACAGCGAGCTCGGCGTAGGCGCGCACGTGCTCGTTCGCGTCCTCGACGGTGCGTACCTCGGCGGCGCGCAGGTGCACGGTGCTGCGCAGGCCCTGCTCGTGCAGCGACTCCGCCGTGATGACGGCGCTCGGGGCGTCCTCGCCGCCGACGAAGCGGCGGGCGCTCTCGCGCAGGCCCGGCGTGGCGGTCACCAGGCGGCGGGCGAACCCGGCCGCACCGACCCTGGTCACGACTCGCCGGATCATCGCCGTCCCTCGAAGCTGTCCTGCAGTGCGTCCGAGGATCCCGCCGGGTCTCACGCCGTGTGAAGTGCTCGTCACCCGCTCGGCCCACGACCGGAGGCCCCTGGCTGCCCAGAGTCACGCGGACGGCCCACCGGCGCGCATCGGGGCGAAGGCCGGACGCCGGGCCCCCGTGCGCCTACTCTGCCGCGCAGGAGGAGGGGCCATGTCCGGGACCGCACGCACCTGGCTGCGCCGCTGCGGCATCGCCGGGGTGGCGGCCGCCCTCGCACTGGCCGGGCTCGCCCCGGCCGGAGCGGCCCGGCCGCAGCCTGTGATCCCCGTCGACGCCGTCCGCGTCGTCACCTTCAACGTCCTGGCGCCGCCCTGGACCGACCCGTCCTACTACCCCGCGGCCGCGGCCCCGCTGCTCGACCGCGCCACCCGCCGGGCGCACATCGTGGCGTGGCTGCAGAGCCAGGCAGCCACGACCGACGTGTTCTCGCTGCAGGAGACGACACCGGTCGAGATGGGCTACGTCGCTGCCGCGCTGCCCGGCTTCACGCCGTTCCAGGCGAACCACACGCCCGAGCACTGGAGCAACTGGATCACGCCCGCCGCACCCTGGGAGCCCAACGGGGTGGCGCTGCTCGTGAAGCGCAGCCGGTTCGACGCCCTGTCGTTCGCCGACATCGCGCTCACGACCGATGGAGACCACGCCGCGATGCTCACCGCGACGAGCACGACGACCGGCCGGACGGTGCGCGTCATCTCGGCGCACCTCGACTCCGACCACGCGGGCAACCGCGACCGGGAGCTGAACGCGGCGCTGGCATTCCTGCCGCCCGGCACCGGATCGCTCGACCTGCTCACCGGCGACCTCAACACCGACACCGACACCGGCAACTTCCACACCGCGCTCGCGAAGGCGGGGTTCGTCGACGTGCTGGACGCGGTCGGGACGTCGACCTGGACCTCGCCGTACACGGAGAAGTACTACGGCAACGGGCAGTGGGGCGACATCGATCACGTGCTCGTCCGCGGTGCGCGCCCGACCTCCGGCCGCGTCGAGGACTTCGGCCAGCTCACGACGATCGCCGACCAGGACGCCCGCATCGTCGCGAACCTGCGGACCTCCGGGAGCGACCACTACCCGGTCGTCGCCGCGGTCACGGGCTGAGCCGAACGGTCCGCACACGTCCCGGACGTCGTTCCCCGAACATGATCACGTTCGGGGAACTCCTACGAGGTTCCTCCAGC
>DASSQW010000190.1:0-2869 GCA_035702165.1 Candidatus Nanopelagicales bacterium | reverse complement strand
TCCAGGTCAGCAGCCACGGCTCGTGCTCGGCGATGCGCGCCTGCCACTCGCCGCGCCACGACGGCCCGAACACCGCCGGCACGGGCGGCAGCGCGTTCATCGGCGTCATGTAGTGGCAGTAGTCGACGAGGTCGATCCACTTGCGCAGGCCGCCCATGTAGTGCACGTCGTCGGTGTGCCTGTCGTCGGTCGCGTAGATCGCGATGACCGCCTTGAGCTCGGGCGGCTGCTCGCACGCCATCTGCAGCGAGTTGAATCCGCTGTACGACGTCCCGTACATGCCGAGGTTGCCGTCGCACCACGGCTGCGCCGCGAGCCACGCGAGCACCTCGGCGAGGTCGCGCTGCTCCTGCTCGGGGTACTCGTCGGTCGCGCGGCCGCCGCTGCTGCCGGTGCCGCGGACGTCGAGGCGCGCCACGGCGTAGGCGTGCTCGTCGCGCAGCCTCAGGTACTCCGGCCGGTACGACGACGTCATGTCGTCCTTGCGGTACGGCAGCGCCTCGAGGATGCACGGCTGCGGGCCGAGCGACTCGTGCGGGAGGTAGAGGCTCACCGCGAGGTAGACGCCGTCGCTCATGGGGACCCACGCGTCGGTCCGCGTTCCCTCGAGCACGCGCGCGTCGACGCTCTCGGCCGGTGCGGGCTCGGGGCGCGGCTCGGCGTCGGCCCCGACCGGGTGGGCGGCAGGCTCGATCGGCTCGGGCTGCGGCTCGAACGGCTGGTCGGTCATGGGCGTCCCTCCAGGAGGCGGCGGACCCGGTCCACGGGCAGCGCGGCGATGGTGCGTCCCTCGACGCCGGTGACGTCGTGCGCGGCGAGCAGCGAGGCGAGCACCGCCTCCTCGGCCGCGTCGACGACGGCCTCGAAGTACGGGTCGAGACCGCGGCCGGTGACCGGCGTACCGCTGGGCGACTGACCGCGCGGCGCCCGCAGGCCGAGCGCGGCGGCGAGGAAGATCTCGCCGCTGCCGTGGTGCGCGGTCGATCCGGTGCGGGCGAGACCGAGGCCGACGCGCGTGGCGAGGCGCTCGCACGCCCGGTGGTCGAGCGGTCCGTCGGTGACGACGACGCCGAGGCAGGAGCCGGCGGGCGGCGGCGCGAGGTGCGGCGGGGCGCCGAGCTCGCGACCGACGGCGACGCCGTCGATGGTGAGCCGGTCCCACTGCCCGAAGTTCGTGAGCAGCACGACACCGACGACGTGGCCGTCGGGCAGCACGCGCGACGCCGTACCGATGCCGCCCTTCCAGTTGAAGCACGACATCCCGGTGCCGGCACCGACAGCGCCCTGCTCGGGCGCGATCACCGAACCTGCTGCGGCGCGGGCGTTCCCGAGCGCGGCGGCCACGTGCTCGTCGGTCACGTGCATGTGGCGCGGGTCATTGAGCCAGGAGTCGTCGCACTCGCCGACCGCGGGGATGATCACGTCGTCGACGCCGATGCGCGGCTGCTCGGCCATGAGCAGGCGGCACGCGGCGTCGTAGACCCGGCCGACCTGCATGGTCGAGGTGAGGAAAACCGGTGTCTCGAGCAGCCCCCACTCGTCGACCTGGCTGCGCGCGGTGAGCTCGCCGGCGCCGTTGAGCACCGCGACCCCTGCAGGCACCGGTCGCTCCCACGCGTCGCCGCCGAGGTCGATGACACTGACGCCCGTGCGCGCGACGCCGCGACCGAAGGGCGGCGGCGGGTCGTCGTACACGATCGTCGCGTGGCCGAGCCCCACTCCGGGGACGTCGAGCACCGACGCGGTCGGCCCCGAGGGCAGCGACCCGATCCTGACCCCGAGATCAGCGACAGTCCCCACGCCGCCATCCTGCCCCAGCCGGGTCTCGGTGCGGCTGCGCCATGAGGGGAAGGATTGTTGCGCTCTTTGCTACGAGGGGCACCTTCAGTGAATACGGGGTGGCATGCTCGCGGGCGTGAGCTCCGCGTTGGTCGTCCGCAGCGACGACTGCCTGCAGCACGTCCCGGGGGCGGAGATCTGGGTCGGGGTGCGCACGCCGGGCACCGAGGTGCCCGAGCGCGCGACACGCATCGAGGACGCGCTGCGCGCCGCCGGGCACCGCGTGGTCGACGCCGTGCCGCACGACGACGACGTCCTGCACCGCGTGCACGACCCCCGGCTCGTCGCGCACCTGCGCACGGTCTACGCCCGCTGGGTCGGGGCGGGGTTCCCCGACGTGCCGGGCCAGGACCGGGTCGTGCCCTACCTGATCCCGAGCCCGGCGATGCTCGACGGCCTGCCGCTGCGCGAGCCCACGGCCGTCCACGCCGCCGCCGGCCGCTGGTGCTACGACACGATGACGCTCGTCGGCCCGGGGACGTGGGAGGCGGCGCGGGCCGCGGTCGACGTCGCGCAGACGGCCGTCGACGCAGTGGTCGGCGGCGAGCCGCTGGCCTACGCGCTGGCGCGCCCGCCCGGGCACCACGTCACGAGAGCGGCGTACGGCGGGTCCTGCTACCTCAACAACGCCGCGGTCGCCGCGCAGGCGCTGCGCGACGCCGGGCACGATCGCGTCGCGGTCGTCGACATCGACGCCCACCACGGCAACGGCACGCAGGCCGTCTTCTACGACCGTGCCGACGTGCTCTACGCCTCGCTGCACATCGATCCCGCCTCCGGCTGGTTCCCGCACTACGCCGGATTCGCCGACGAGACCGGCCGCGGCGGCGGACGCGGCGCGAACCTCAACGTGCCGCTTCCCGAGGGCACCGGCGACGACGCCTGGCTGATCGCGCTCGACCGGATCGCGAACGCCGTCGAGACGCACGGAGCCAGCGCGCTCGTCGTCAGCCTCGGGGTCGACGCGGCGCTCGCCGACCCCGAGTCCCCTCTGCGCGTGAGCCACGAGGCCTACGAGACCGGCGGCCGG
>DASSQW010000189.1:0-5535 GCA_035702165.1 Candidatus Nanopelagicales bacterium | reverse complement strand
GGCCGCACCGGCCGGCGACGGCCCGCCAGGGCCCGAGCCGACCGATCCGCGGCGCGCGGGCGAGGCGAGCGCGAGCCGTTCGAGACCGGGCCCGAAGGGCCGCGGCGCGGACGGCTCCGCCGAGCGCAGCGAGGCCGCGCTCGCTTGGAGCCCCTTAGATGCCGAGCACCTTGGCCTTCATCGCGGCGTACTCGGCGTCGTCGATGAGGCCCTGGGCCTTGAGGCCGGCCAGCTTCTCGAGCTGGGCGGTCATGTCCTCGGCCGGTGCCGCAGCGGGGGCGGCCGCGGCGACCGCCTGCTGCTGAGCGGCCTGAGCGGCCAGCGCGGCCTGGACCTGCGCGTCGACCTGGGCCTGCTGCGCGGCCGCCGCCTGCTGCTGCTGGTAGGCGTCCGCCTCGGCCTGCTGCTCGGCCTTGTTGTACTGCTTCTGGCTGACCTTGTTGCTCACCGCGGTCGCGGTGCCGGCGATGACGGCCGTGCGGGCAACGGTGCCCACGAGGCCGGGACGTCCTACGCGTCGCATGTCTGTGCTCCTCTGGATCGGTGATGGCTCAGGCGTCGGCGGACTCGAGGACGGCCATGACGTCCTCGGCCGGGATGCGCTCAAACGCGATGAGGGTGCCGCCGTTGCGGGCGATCGCGTTGCGGGCGCGGATCAGCCAGGTGTTCTCCCACGCGATGAGGGCGATGGCCGAGCTGTTCGGCATGCCCTCGATCGCGGCGCGCGCGTCGTCCTCGGCGATGAGGCCGGGCAGGTCGCCCTGGATGGCGATGAGGTCCGGGATGCCGTCGCCGTCGACGTCGGTGACCTCGAGGATCGTGACCTCGCCGGCCTCGTCCTTGTTGACCAGGATGATGTCGAGCACGCGGACGATGCCGCCTGCCACGAGGTCGGCGATCGCCGACGCGATGGAGCCGTCGAACTTCGGCTCGTCGAACGCCACCACGGCGATGTCGACGGGACCGACGGGGGCGACGAGGTCTGCCATGGGTGTCCTCCCTCACGGTGGCGTCTGCCACGGGGGAAACCTAGCCCAGGCCCCTCGCCGATCGCAGCGGACCAGGAGGGTTCACAGCGACGGTGGAGCCAGCGCGCCCCCCACGAGGGTGGGCTCGGGCTCGAGCAGGACGCCGTAGGCCGAGAGCACGCGGTCGCGGACCGATCCGGCGAGGGCCACGACGTCCGCCGCCGTGGCGGAGCCACGGTTGGTGAGCGCGAGCGAGTGCTTGGTCGAGACCGCCGCGCCGCCCAGCGCCTCGCCCCTGCGCACGCCGGCGTGCTCGATGAGCCAGGCGGCGCTGGTCTTCACCCGTCCGTCGGCCTGCGCGAAGCGCGGCGCGTCCGACGGCAGGCGATCGGCGGCCGCGGGGTCCAGGACGGGGTTGGTGAAGAACGAGCCGACGCTCCAGGTGTCGTGGTCGACGGCGTCGAGGACCATGCCCTTTCCTCGCCGCAGGTCCAGCACCGCCTCGCGCACGGCGGAGAGCGGCGCGCGCCCGCCGACCTCGACTCCGAGCCCCCGCGCCAGCTCGGCGTACCGGACGGGCTCGGACGTCGGAGACAGGCGCAGCTGGAAGCTGACATCGAGCACGAGGAAGCGGCCGGCCTCGGCCTTGAAGCGGCTGGTGCGGTAACCGAAGCCGCAGTCTGAGGCGGCGAACGTGCGCTGCAGACCGGTCGTGCGGTCCAGGGTGCGGACGCGCGCGACGGTGCTGGCCACCTCCTGGCCGTAGGCGCCCACGTTCTGCACCGGCGTGGCGCCCGTCGAGCCGGGGATGCCCGACAGCGCCTCGACCCCCGCCCACTCCTGCTCGACCGCGTGCGCCACGAGGTCGTCCCAGGGCTCGCCCGCGGCGACCGTCACCCAGGCTCCGCCGCAGGTGTCGGCCTCGACCGCGACGCCGCGCGTGCGGACGACCACGACGGTGCCCGGCCAGCCGTCGTCGCCCACGACGAGGTTGCTGCCGCCGGCGACCACGAGCGCGGGCCGGCCGCCGGCGTCGGCCTCTCGCACGGCGTCGACCAGCGTGCGCTCGTCGTCTGCGACGACCACCCGGTCAGCGGGGCCGCCCACGCGCAGCGTCGTGAGCTCGGCGAGCGTGCGGGGGTCGGTCACGCCCGGAAGCCTAGGCGGATCGCTCAGGCCAGCCGGACGACGGCCTGCGCCTTGCCCAGCACCGTGACGTCCTGCGACTTCGCGGTGATGTCGACGCGCACGGTCCCGTCGTCGTTCTTGGCTCCGACGACGGCCGTGATCTCCACCCGGGCGCCGGTGCCGTCGTCGGGGACGACGACCGGACGCGTCATGCGGACGCCGTATGCGACGACGGCTCCCGGGTCGCCGGCCCAGTCGGTGACGATGCGGCCGGCCGAGGCCATGGTGAGCATGCCGTGGGCGATGACGTCGGGAAGGCCGACCGCCTTGGCGAACCGCTCGTTCCAGTGGATCGGGTTGAAGTCGCCCGAGGCGCCGGCGTACATGATCAGGTTCACCCGCTGCAGCGGGACCGACAGCGGGGGGAGCTCGGTGCCGACCTCGACGTCGTCGAAGGCGATGCGCGCGGTCATGCGGACTCCTCGGCGGTGCCCCGGGCGACGATGACCGACCAGGTGGTGACGACGTGTTCGCCGTCGACCGTGGTGAGCTCGTCGCGGGTGGTCAGGATGTCGTTGCCCGCGGCGACGCGGATGCTCTCGATGCTGGTGGTGACGACGACCGTGTCGCCGGCCAGCAACGGACGGGTGTAGGCGAAGCGCTGCTCGCCGTGCACCACCCGGGTGTAGTCCAGGCCGAGATCGGGGTCGAACGTGACCGCCGCCATGGCGCGCATCGCGATCGTGAAGGCGAACGTGGGCGGGGCGACGAGGTCGCGGTGCCCGAGAGCCCGCGCGGCCTCGACGTCGTGGTAGGCCGGGTTGCCGTCGCCGATGGCGATCGCGAACTCGCGCAGCTTCTCGCGGCCGACCTCGTACGGCGCGCTCGGCGGATAGACCTTGCCGACGAAGTCCTGGTTCAGCGCCATCTCACATGCCTCCGAGCTGGCCGCCGGTGACGGGGATCGTGACGCCGGACACGAAGTCGGCGTCGCTGGACACGAGGAACGCGTGCACGTTGGCGATGTCCTCGGGGACCCCGAGGCGGCCCAGGGCGATGAGCATGAGCGACATCTGACGCATCTGCTCCGGGATCCCCAGGTCGCTGTCGTCGGTCTTGGCCTGCGTCAGCCGCGTCTCGATGAAGCCGGGCGCGACCGCGTTGACGTTGATGCCGAACGGCCCGAGCTCGCGGGCGAGGGTCTTCGTGGTGGCGATGATCGCGCCCTTCGCGGCGGTGTAGTTGTACTGGCCGGGGTTGCCCATCAGCGCTGCCACCGACGACGTGAACACGATCTTGCGGTGGTAGGCGACCTTGCCGTCGGCCTTGAGCTCCGCCTTCGCCACCTCGCGCAGGTAGGGCATCGCCGCGAGGGTCGTGTGGTAGCCGGTCTTGAGGTTGACGTCCATCACGAAGTCGAACATCTCGTCGGTCATGCCGTGGAACATCTTGTCGCGGGTGATCCCCGCGTTGTTCACGACGATGTCGAGCTTGCCGAAGCGGTCCACCGCCGCCCGGGTCAGCCCGTGCGCCTGCTCGAGGTCGACGGTGTCGGCCACATGCTGCAGGGCCTGGCCGCCCTCCGCCTCGACCAGTGAGACGGTCTCGGCGGCCACCTCGGCGTCGACGTCGTTGACCACCACCGCCGCACCGTCGCGGGCCAGCCGCAGCGCCGTGGCCCGGCCGATGCCGCGCCCCGCGCCGGTCACGATCGCCACGCGGTCGTCGAGTCGTCCCACGTCTGCCTCCGTCGTACGCCGCAGGCGCCCGGTCGGCACCCGCCCACGCCGACGCTAGTGGACCCCGGCGCCCCCTCGCCCCGGGACCCGGTACGACGACGGACGGCCGCCCCGAGGGGGACGGCCGTCCGGTGAGGTCGCGGGCCCGAGGGCCACCCGGCTAGCGGGTCTCCTTGTGGACCGTGTGCTTGTTGCACTTGGGGCAGTGCTTGTTCATCTCCAGGCGGTCCGGGTCGTTGCGCCGGTTCTTCTTGGTGATGTAGTTGCGGTCCTTGCACTCCTGGCAGGCCAGGGTGATCTTCGGGCGGACGTCGCTCTTGGCCACGGGAGTGCCTTTCCTCGGTGCTTCGGGTCGTGCTTCGTTCGGTGTAGCGGAGGCCGGACTTGAACCGGCGACACAGCGATTATGAGCCGCTTGCTCTGCCAGGCTGAGCTACTCCGCCGGGGTCCCGGACCTCGGCCGGACGGCCGAGAACCGGTGCTTTCCGAGCCCCCTTACGGAATCGAACCGTAGACCTTCTCCTTACCATGGAGACGCTCTGCCGACTGAGCTAAGGGGGCGTAGAGCCAGAGCAGAGTACCTTCCGGCCCCGCGAACCTCCAAAACGGGCCGCACCCAGGATCCCGTGCCCGGTCGTGACGCCCACCACAGCGCGCGCCGCCGACGCGCGTGGGCGAGGATCGGGCGCATGAAGCGCTGGACGGCCTCGGACATCCCCGACCTCTCCGGGCGCCGAGCGCTCGTCACCGGGGCGAGCTCGGGCCTCGGTCTCGAGACGGCGCTGGAGCTGGCCCGGCACGGTGCCGACGTCCTGATCCCGGTACGCGACCGGGCGCGGGGCCGGGCGGCGCTCGAGCGCATCGAGTCAGAGCTGGGCTCCGCGGCCGGGCGAGGGGCGGTGGAGACGGCCGATCTCGACCTCGCGAGCCTCGGCTCGGTGCAGGACCTCGCGGAGTCGGTCGATTCCTCGGGCCGACCGCTGCACCTGCTGGTGAACAACGCCGGCGTCATGGCGATCCCGCAGCGCACGACGGCCGACGGCTTCGAGATGCAGCTGGGCACCAACCATCTCGGCCACATGGCGCTCACCCTCCGGCTGCTCCCCCTGCTCGCACGCAGCGGGGCCACCGGGGCGAGCAGCCGCGTCGTCACGCTGTCGAGCAACGTCCACAAGATGGGGCGGATCGACCTCGACGACCTGCAGAGCGCCCACGCCTACAAGCCGTGGGCGGCGTACGGCCAGAGCAAGCTCGCGAATCTGCTGTTCGCCCTGGAGCTCCAGCGCCGGCTCGACGCCGCCGGGCTGCCGGTGGCGTCCCACGCCGCGCACCCGGGCTACGCGTCGACCAACCTCCAGTCGGCCGGGCCGCGCATGCGGGGTCGCGCGTGGGAGGAGCGGCTCACCGACCTGGGCAACCGGGTGCTCGCGCAGTCGGCCGCGATGGGCGCGCTGCCCACGCTGTACGCCGCCACGGTGCCGGGCCTGCCGCCAGGCAGCTACGTCGGACCGGATGGCTTCCTCGAGCAGCGCGGGCACCCGAAGATCGCCGAGCCGTCGGCCGCCGCGCGCGACGAGTCGCTGGCCGCGGCGCTCTGGACCGCCAGCGAGGAGCTCGTCGGCATCCGCTTCGCCGACGTCGTCGACCTCGACGCCTGACCCTCGAGCACGCAGAAGGGGCGCGACCGATGGTCGCGCCCC
>DASSQW010000188.1:0-16891 GCA_035702165.1 Candidatus Nanopelagicales bacterium | reverse complement strand
GGCGGCCCCCCCCCCGCCGGGGGGGCCCCGACGGTGCTTCGAGCGGGGTGGTGCGTTCAGCGGCCCTTGCTGGCCATGCCACCCTCGACGTCCTCAGCGGCGTCCTCGGCGATCTCGATGTCCTCGATGTCCTTGTTGACCTCAGCCATGGAACCCTCCCCAGGCACCGCCGGCTCTCGGGATGGGAGCCGATCCGGTTGGCGCTGACGCTAGACCGCACGGGTCACGGTGGGAAGGGATCTGTCAGCCAGCCGTCACTCGCGGTAGCGCTCTCACTGCTCGAGCTGCTGGCTGGAGAGGTAGAAGTACAGCCCCTCGTGGCGGATCAGCTCGTCGTGCGTGCCCTGCTCGACGACCCGGCCCCGGTCGAGCACGACGATGTTGTCGGCGTCACGGATGGTCGAGAGCCGGTGCGCGATCACGACCGCGGTGCGGTCGGCGAGCAGCAGCCCGAGGCTGCGTGTGACCGCCTTCTCCGACTCGGTGTCCAGGGCGCTGGTGGCCTCGTCGAGGAGCAGCACGGGCGGGTCGTGGTAGAGCGCACGGGCGATCGCGAGACGCTGCTTCTGCCCGCCGCTCAAGGCCATCCCGCTCTCGCCCACCTTGGTGGCGAAGCCCAGCGGCAGCCGCTCCACGAACTCGAGGGCGGCGGCCCGCTCCGCCGCGAGACGCAGAGCCGAGCTGTCGGGGACGGCCTCGCCGTAAGCGATGTTGGCGGCGATCGAGTCGTCGAACAGGTGGGTGTCCTGGAGCACGAAGCCGATCTGGCGGCGCAGCGTGCGGTGGTCGAGCACGAGCAGGTCGACACCGTCGTAGGTGATCGTGCCCTCGGTCGGCAGGAGCAGGCCGGCGAGCATCTTGGCCAGCGTGGTCTTCCCGGACCCGCTACGGCCGACGAGAGCGGTGAGAGTACCGGGCTCGAAGACCAGGTCGACGCCGTCGAGGATCGCGGGCGCGGTGGGGCCGCCGTAGCGGAAGCCGACGCCGCGCAGCGCGATGCTGCCCTGCAGCGACCGGACCGGGACCAGGCCGGTGCGGTCGTGCCCCTGCTCGGGCTCCTGCACGAGCACGTCGTCGAGCCGGCCGAGCAGGACCTGCACCCGCTGGAACTTGTCCCAGAGACCGAGCACCACGAGCAGCGGTGCGGTCGCGAGACCGACCAGCAGCAGGAAGGCGACGTACTCGCCGAGGGTCATGCTGCCCGAGACCACCTGCGCCGCACCGAGGACCAGGACCGCGACGTACGACGCGACGGTGATCAGCCGCAGCGAGGAGTCGTAGGCCAGCACGAGGAACTGGCTGCGCAGGACGCGGTCGGAGAGCGACTGGAACCGCTGCAGCATCAACGCCTGCAGCGACTCCTCGGCCGCGAGGGCCTTCACGGTCTCGATGCCCCGCACGGCGTCGAGCTGGCTCGCGGAGTACTGCTCGTAGGACTCCTCGAGGCTCTCCGCGAGCGGCCGCAGCCGCTTCGACGCGACGCGTGCCGCGACGACGTAGAGCGCCGCGGCGAGGAGGAACACGACGGTGAGCGGGACGTCGTAGACGAGCATGAGGACGACGCTCGCGAGCACGGTCGCGGCCGCGGTGAGGACCTGCAGGCCGCTGTCGACGAGGAACGCGCGCACCTGCGACGCACCGCCGAGCCGTCGCTCGATATCGCCGCTGCGTCGGGCCGCGAAGTACGTCGCCGGCAGCGCGAGCAGCCGACCGGTGAGGAAGTCGAGGGTGGAGAGGTCGAGGTCGACGGCCACGCGCGCGACGAGCAGCCGCTCGACCGCGGACGCTGCGACGAGGGCGGCCAGAGCCACCAGCGCGACAGGCAGGGCGGTGCGCAGCAGCGCGAGGTCGTCCTGCCCGACCACGTCGTCGACGACGTAGCGCGCGAGCAGCGGGAGGACGAGCTCGAGGCAGGCTGCGACGAGGGCGAGGACGACGGCCGCCACCAGCGCGCGACGGTGCGGCCGCACGAACGGCAGCAGCCACGACGCGTCCACGCGATCCTCGGGGGCGTCGTCGAACGCCGCAGTCGGCGTCATCACCGCCGCGTAGCCGCTCCATCCGCCGAGGAACTCCTCGCGGGTCATCCGGAGCAGCCCGCGCGCAGGATCGGCCACGCGCACGTGGGTCGGCGTCACCTCGTGCAGGACGATCCAGTGGTTGCCCTGCCAGTGCACGATCGCCGGCAGCGGCAGCTCGTCGAGGCGCGACACCGACACCCGTACCGACCGGGCGTCGAGGCCGAGAGCCGTCGCGGCGCGGGTGATCCCGGCCAGCGTGGTGCCTTCCGTCGCCGTGCGGGCCAGCTCGCGGATCCGCGCGATGCCGACGGGGCGGCCGTGCGCGCGGCAGACCATCGCCAGGCTGGCGGCGCCGCAGTCCATCTCGTCGAGCTGGTAGACCAGCGGGAACCGGCGCGACCGGCGCGGCCGGCGCTGCTGCGGGAGCGCACCCGCGTCGGCGGAGTCGGGCACCGGATCGGGGGAGTCGGCAGGCGACGGCGGGGGAGCGGCCTCGGCGTCGGCCGGGAGGATCTCCTCGGCGAAGTCGAGCGGGACGCGCGCACGGGTGCGGAACTCGTAGCGGTGCAGCCGCTCCTCGATGCGGGCCCGGAACTCCGGCTCGCGGCCTGCGAGGTCGCGGAAGGCATCGACCGGCAGGCGGAGGAGGGAGGACTCGCCGACCGACTCCACCGTCGCGTTGCGGCGCGCATCCTGGAAGAGCGACGCCTCGCCGACGTAGTCGCCGCTCCGGAGGAACGCGACGTCGCCCACGCCGTGGACCCAGACGCGCAGCCGCCCTTCGCGCACGACGTACATGGGGCCCGGCGGATCACCCTCGCGGATCAGCACGTCGCCTGCTCGCGCCTCCACGGGCTCGAGGCGCGACGCGAGGGTGGCGAGACCGACGTCGGAGAGGGCCGCGAACTCGGTGTGGACGCGGAAGAAGTCCCACAGGTCGCGCAGCCGCGCGAGCGACTCGAACGAGTCGCGGACCTGCGGGTGGCTGCGGACCAGAGCCGCGAACACCGCGCGGTGCATGCGCAGGGCGCCGACCGGTCCGCTCGCGCGCACAGTGGCGGTACGCCGCTCGTCGCCCCCGAGCAGCGCCGCCTCGCCGAACGTGTCCCCGGCGTGCAGCGAGCGCAGGGCGACCTCGTCGCCGGACTCGCCGCGGCGCAGCACCCGCGCGGTGCCGTCGGTGATCACGTAGAAGCTGTCGGCCGGGTCGCCCTCACGAACGATCACCTCGCCGAACGCGTAGGTCACCGGCTCGAGGCTGGCGACGAGGAGGCCGCGCGTCTCGGTCGGGAGCAGGGCGAACGCCGGCTGGCCGCGGAGCGGGTCGTCGAGCAGGGCGTCAGGCACCGGCGCTCCACCGGATCGTCTGCGACATCGCGACGGCGGCGCGGCGCTCGAGGAGCTCCTCGCGGGCCCGGCGGCGGACGACCTCGTCGTTCTCGTCGGGGACCGTCCGGGCGATCAGCTCGACGACCGCGCGACCGGAGGGGTGCGCCAGCGGCCCGAGGAGCGCCCCGGGCTCCGCGCCGACGAGCGCCGGCTCGAGCCAGTCCTCGACGTCGTCCAGCGTCGCCGCCAGCTCGGTCGGGGCCAGGCCGGCGCCGTGCGCGACGGCGAGGAGCGGCGTGTGCTGCTCGCGCACGCAGAGCAGCAGCTCGTGGGCGACGTCGTCGTCGGCGGCCACCACGACGGTCGCGTCGACGCGGGTCCAGTCCACGAGGTGCTCGGCGACCAGGTCGGCGACCGCCGAAGGCACGGGGTCCTCGCGACGCGCCGCCTCGGCCGCGGCCACGACGTCGGCGAGCCACGTCGTGCTCCCGGAATCGGCGCCGGCGAGGGCGGCGTCCTGTGCGAGCCGCCGCACGGCGTCGTCGAGCACCCCCTCGATGACGACGTGAGCGCGCAGCGCCACTGCCGGCGCATCGCCTGCGGTCATGGGCTCGACGGACTGACGGCGAAGGTGGTCGCGGCAGGCGTCGACCGTCAGGGCCCAGCGGCCCAGCCAGACGACGTAGTCGTCGGCCGAGGTGAGGCGCAGCCGGCGGCGCAGCGCCTGCTCGAGCGCAGGGATCCCGGCGTCGAGCGCGCTGCGCGCACGTCCCTCCGCGGCGAGGAGCGCGGCCTCGCGCCCACCGACCTCCTCGACGACCGCCGACCAGGCACCGCGCAGCGCGAGGGACTCGAGTGCATCGGCGTAGGTGACCTCGCGCGGACCGCAGCGGAACGGCACGCCGACGCCGGCCGCACCCAGGACGTCGGCGGGCGCGGGCTCCGTCGACGGGCTCGCGTCCATGCGTCGGAGCGTAGGTGCGCGCGGCGGCGCGCGACGCACGAACGGGGCAGGAGATCACGAGGACCCGGAGCCGCGGCCCCGGGTCCTCGTCTGCTGTCAGCGGACGCTGGCGACCCCGGGCGGCAGGAAGCGCGCTCCCGTCACGCGCTCGCTCGTGCCGGTGCGGTCCAGGTACGGCGTGATCCCGCCGAGGTGCCCCGGCCAGCCCGCCCCGAGCATGAGGCACAGGTCGATGTCCTGCGGCGCGGCCACGACGCCCTCGTCGAGCATGCGACGGGCCTCGTCGGCGACGGCGTCGAGCGCGCGCCGGCGCACCTCGTCGGCGGTCGACGGGCTCGACCCGAGCGTGAACAGGTCGGCGACGTCCGGAGCGATGCTGGGCGTCGCGCCGTCCCAGGCGAGGAGGACGCTCTTGCCGGCCTCGATCATGCGCCGCTGGTTCTCCGAGACGCCGAAGCGGTCGGGGAAGGCCTGGTGCAGCGTCTCGCCGGTGTGGAACGCGACGGCGGGGCCGACCATCTGCACGAGGACGAACGGCGACATCGGCAGACCCATCGGGTCCACGGCCGAGTTGGCGACATCGAACGGAGTCCCCTCGTCGTACGCCGCCATGACCTCGCCCATGAAGCGGGTCAGCAGGCGGTTGACGACGAACGCAGGCGCGTCCTTCACGAGCACGCACGACTTCTTCAGCGCCTTGCCGAGCGCGAACGCCGTCGCCAGCGAGGCGTCGTCCGTGCGCTCGGCGCGCGCGATCTCGAGCAGCGGCATGAGTGCCACGGGGTTGAAGAAGTGGAAGCCGACGACGCGCTCGGGATGCTGCAGGTTCTCGGCCATCGCCGTGACCGAGAGCGACGAGGTGTTCGTGAGCAGGACGCACGTCTCGGCCACGACCGCCTCGACCTCGGCGAACACCTGCTGCTTGACCTTGAGGTCCTCGAAGACCGCCTCGATGACGACGTCGGCGTCGGCGAACCCGTCCTTGGAGGTGGAGCCCGTCACGAGCGCGCGCAGCCGGTTTCCCTTGTCGTTGCTGAGGCGTCCCTTGCCCACGAGCTTGTCGATCTCGCCGTGGACGTAGCCGACGCCCTTGTCGACGCGCGACTGGTCGAGGTCGGTCATGACGACCGGCACCTCGAGGCGCTGCACGAAGAGCAGCGCGAGCTGGCTGGCCATGAGGCCCGCACCGACCACACCGACCTTCGTCACGGGTCGGGCGAGCGATCTGTCGGGCGCACCGACGGGGCGCTTGGCCCGGCGCTGGACCAGATCGAAGGCGTACAGGCCCGCCCGCAGCTCGTCGGTCATCGTGAGCTCGGCGATGGCCTCGTCCTCGGCAGCGAATCCCTCGTCGCGCGATGCCGTCCTCGCCGCCTCGATGAGGTCGAGGGCGCGGTACGCCGCCGGCGCCGCGCCGTGCAGCTTGAGGTCGGCCAGGGCGCGACCGGCGGCGACTGCGTCGTCCCAGGCCTGGCCGCGGTCCACCGCGGGTCGCTCGACGACGGCCTCGCCGGACACGACCGAGGCTGCCCAGCGCAGCGACTGCACGAGGAAGTCGGCGGGCTCGAACGCGATGTCGGCGATACCGAGCGACAGCACCTCGGCCGGCTTCAGCATCCGGTTCTGGCTCAACGGGTTCTCGACGATGACCTTGACCGACTTCTCGGCCCCGACCAGGTTCGGGAGCAGCCAGGCGCCGCCCCAGCCGGGGATGAGCCCGAGACCGACCTCGGGCAGCGCGAGCAGGCCTGCGCCGGTCGACACCGAGCGATAGGTGCAGTGCAGGGCGATCTCGAGACCGCCGCCCATCGCCGCACCGTTGACGAAGGCGAAGGACGGGACCGACAGCTCGCCGAGCCGACGCAGCACGCGGTGCCCGCGCGCGCTGACCTCGCGGGCCTGCTCGGTGCTGGTGATGAGGGCGACGCCAGTGAGGTCGGCGCCCACGCCGAACACGAACGGCTTGCCGGTGACCGCGACGGCGACGATCTCGCCGGAGTCCGCCATCGCGGCGACGTGGTCGAGGGTCTCGGCCAGCGAGTCCAGGCCACCGAGCCCGAAGGTGTTCGGCCTGGTGTGGTCGAAGCCGTTGTCGAGCGTGATGAGCGCGGCGCGGCCGGCAGCGCCCGGCAGATCGACGAGGCGCAGCAGAGCCCGGGTGACGATCTCGTCCGGCGCAGCGGGGGTGGTGGTGGAGTCGCTCACGTCGTCACGCGTCCTTGCCGTCGTAGTTCGGGTTCTCCCAGATGACCGTGCCGCCCATGCCGAGACCGATGCACATGGTGGTGAGGCCGTAGCGGACCTCGGGGTGCTGCTCGAAGCCCTTCGCGAGATAGGCCATCAGGCGGATGCCCGACGACGCGAGCGGGTGGCCGACGGCGATCGCGCCGCCGAAGGGGTTCACGCGCGGGTCGTCGTCGGCGATGCCGAACGCGTCCAGGAACGCGAGCACCTGCACGGCGAAGGCCTCGTTGACCTCGAACAGGCCGATGTCGTCGATCGTCAGACCCGCACGCGCCAGGGCCTTGTGCGTGCTCGGTACCGGACCTACACCCATGACCTCGGGCTCCACGCCCGCGAACGCGAAGGACACCAGCCGCGCCTTCTTGGTCAGGCCGAGCTCGTCGGCGACCTCCTCGGCGGCGAGCACCGCGCCGGTGGCACCGTCGTTGAGACCGGCGGCGTTCCCTGCGGTCACACGGCCGTGCGCGCGGAACGGCGTCTTGAGGGACGCGAGCCCCTCGAGGGTCGTCTCCGGGCGCGGTGGCTCGTCGACGGTGGCGAGGCCCCAACCCGTTGCGGCCGTGCGGATCGCGACGGGCACGAGGTCGGGCTGGAGGGCGCCGTCGGCGTAGGCCTTGGCGGTCTTCTCCTGGCTGCGCAGCGCGTACTCGTCGGCGCGCGCCTTGGTGAGGTGGGGGAAGCGGTCGTGCAGGTTCTCCGCCGTCTTGCCCATGAGGAGCGCCTCGGGGTCGACCAGCTTCTCGGAGATGATGCGCGGGTTGGGGTCGATGCCCTCGCCCATCGGGTGGCGGCCCATGTGCTCGACCCCGCCGGCCACGACGACGTCGTAGGCACCGACGCCGATGCCGCTCGAGAGGTTGGTCACGGCCGTCATCGCGCCCGCGCACATCCGGTCGACCGACTGGCCCGGCACCGAGCGCGGGAAGCCCGCGAGGATCCCGGCGGTACGGCCGATCGTGAGTCCCTGGTCGCCGATCTGCGTCGTGGCGGCCACGGCGACGTCGTCGATGCGCTCGGGGGGCAGGCCGGGGTTGCGGCGCAGCAGCTCGCGGAAGACGGCGACCACGAGGTCGTCGGCGCGGGTCTCGGCGTACAGGCCGCTGGCGCCGGCCTTGCCGAACGGGGTGCGGGCGGCGTCGACCAGGACGACGTCGCGCACGGCGCGGGTGGGGGACACGGGGACTCCTCGGGGGCGCAGGACCGGCGGTGGAACGCCGTCCCGGCCGATGCTACCCGTCAGTAACAACAACCGCCACGCCGCCTCCCCGCGTCGTGCCGGGAGCCCTCAGAGGTTCTTCGTGGCCTCGCGGCGCGACAGCGGTGACAGGCCGGGCGTGGCGTCGACGTAGGCGCGCACCCAGGAGGGGTCGCGGTGCGCGAGGTCGCGCAGCGCCCAGCCGATCGCCTTGCGCAGCCAGAACTCCGGGCGGTCGAGGCTGGGCGCGATGACGTCGACGAGCAGGTCGCGGTCGGTCGCCGCGCCCGACCCGAGCTGCCCGATGATCGCTGCTCGCCGCAGCCAGAGGTCGTCGTGCAGCGACCAGCGGCGCAGCACGGCCGCCATCGGCTCCGGGTGCGCCCGGTGGGTCGGCGCGACGTGGCGCCCGGCGGTCTCGTCGACGAGGTCCCACCAGGCGCCGGTCACGACCAGGTGCTCCAGGAGAGGTACGAGGTCGGGGTCGTGCCACGGCCGCGCGATGCGCACGGACATCAGCGCGAGCGCGGCGTAGCGCTCCTCGCGGTAGGCCGCGTCGTCGTAGAGCCGGCGCACCGTCGCCTCCCAGACCGCGCGGTCGGCGGGGGCGTGGGCGAGCGCCGGGCGCAGCGCGGCGGTGCGTGCGGGCTTGGCAGCGCCCAGGAAGGGCATCGCCGACTTCATGTAGGCCTGCATCGCCGGCGCCCGCGACGGGTCGGCGACGCTGCGCAGCGCGGTGCGGATCTCCTCGACCAGGGAGCTGTCGGGCGCGGTCACGCACCCAGTCTCGCGGACCGTCAGGCGGTCGGGGGCGAGACGAGGGTCGGCGCCTCGGCGGGCGCCGCGACCGGACGGCCGGGGCGCTGGGGGCGGAAGTAGATCGTGAGTGTCACGCCGAGATAGACGACCCACACGATCGCCTGCAGCCACGTGGTGACCGGGTCGAAGTGCAGGAAGCCCCCCAGGACGGTGCCGACCGGGCCGTTCTCGTCGATGGTGCCGCTGACGTCGAAGGCGACGTTGTCGCCGCCGGGCAGGACGCCGCCCTCCTGCAGGTCGCGCACGCCGTACGCGAGGACGCCTGCGGCGACGACGATGAGGGCTGCACCGGTCCAGGTGAAGAAGGTCGCGAGGTTCATCCGGACGGCGCCCCGGTAGACCAGCCAGCCGATGACGACCGCGGTGAGGATGCCGAGCAGCGCTCCGCCGAGCGCGGCGACGGTGCCCTCCGACGCGGAGGTCGCGGCCCAGAGGAACAGGGCGGTCTCGAGCCCCTCCCGCACGACCGCGACGAAGGCCACCAGGCCCAGCGCGACGCCGCCCGAGAGCAGGGCCTTGTCGAGCCTGCCGTGCAGCTCGCCGCGCATCTCGCGCGCCGTGCGCCGCATCCAGAAGACCATCCAGGTCACGAGGGCCACGGCGATGATCGACATCGTGCCCGCGAAGACGTGCTCGGCCTCCTCCGACAGCGACGAGGACGTCGCGGTGAGCAGGCCGCCGAAGCCGAGGGAGAGGGCGATCGCGATGCCGGTACCGGCCCAGATGGCGCCGAGGCGGTGGCTGTGCCCCGCCTTGACGACGTACGCCACCAGGATGCCGACGATGAGCGAGGCCTCGAGGCCCTCACGCAGGCCGATCAGGTAGTTGGCGAACATCGGAGCGGGCTCCTCCCCTTCAAGTGAGGGTTACCTAACCACGGGCTCGGCCGGCGTCTCAACCTGGACGGACGTGTCCTGCGCCACGGAGGCCGGGTCGAGCAGGGCGCCCAGCAGCGGCTCGAGCACCTGGTCGACCTGCCAGGCCCGGGCGCCTCCCGCGCGGAGAGCGGTCGCGAGGGAGTCGCGGTCCAGCTCGGGCGGGGTCCAGCAGATCCGGCGCAGCAGGTCCGGTCCGAGGAGGTTCTCCACCGGCATGCTGCGCTCCTCCGCGAGGCTGCCGACCACCGTGCGCGCCGCGGTGAGCCGGGCCGCGGCCTCGGGGTCGCGGTCCGCCCAGGCGCGCGGCGGGGGCGGACCGTCGGAGGGGAGCGAAGGCGGGGGCAGCGCGGAGTCGGGCAGCGCCTGCGCGACGTCGACCGCGCCCTGCCAGTCGCTGAGGTGGCGTCGGGCACCGCGACCGGCGTACGCCGGGAGGCCGGAGAGCTCGGTGCGCTGGCCGGGGACGGTCGCGAGGGCCGCGGCCACGAGCGCGGAGTCGGGGAGCACCCGGCCGGGGGAGGTGTCGCGACGGCGGGCGACGTCGTCGCGGCGCTCCCAGAGCGACCGCACGACCGCCAGCTGCCGGGGCTTGCGGACCTTGTGCAGGCCCGACGTGCGCCGCCAGGGATCCACCCGCGGCGGAGGGGGCGGTGCGAGACGCGCGGCCTCGAACTCCTCGTGCGCCCAGTCCAGCTTGCCCGCCTGCGCGAGCTTGGCCTCGAGCACGTCGCGCAGCTCCACGAGGAGCTCGACGTCGAGGGCGGCGTAGCGCAGCCACGGCTCGGGGAGCGGCCGGGTGGACCAGTCAGCGGCGGAGTGCTCCTTGGCCAGGGAGTAGCCGAGCACCTCCTCGAGCAGGGCGGCCAGCCCGACGCGAGGACGGCCCAGCAGACGGCCGGCGAGCTCGGTGTCGAACAACGAGGCGGGCTCCAGACCGATCTCGCGCAGGCACGGGAGGTCCTGGGACGCCGCGTGCAGGACCCACTCGGTGCCGTCGAGGGCCGCGGCCAGCGGAGCGAGATCGCGCACCGCGATCGGGTCGACGAGGTGGGTGCCGCTGCCGGCCCGACGCAGCTGCACGAGGTAGGCGCGCTGGCCGTAGCGGTAGCCCGACGCCCGCTCGGCGTCGACGGCGACCGGCCCGGAGCCGGCAGCGATCGCCGCGGCGGCGTCGCGCAGCGCGGAATCGGTCTCGATGACGGGGGGCACACCCTCGCGCGGCGCGGTCAGGGGCTCGGCGGCGGGTCCGTCGTCAGCGGGTACGGCGTCGCCCGTCTCGGGATCGGGGGCGTCCGTCACGCGGTCAGGATACGGAACCCGCGGTTCGTACGACGCGAGGCAGCGCCGTGCGAGACGCACCGGGCGGAACGTCGCGACGCAGCACCGGTTGCGGGGCGCTCAGCGGACCAGGCCGGCCCGCATCGCGTGGGCGACCATCTCGGCGCGGTCGCCGGTGCCGACCTTGCGCGCGATGCGCGCGAGGTGGCTTTTCACGGTGAGCGCCGACAGCCCGAGCGCGTCGCCGATGTCCTTGTTCGAGCGGCCCTCGGAGACCAGCTGGAGCACCTCGACCTCACGGGCGGAGAGCTCGTCGGGGGAGCCGCCCCGCGGGCGCAGGCGGGCCACCGGCGCCGTGGACGCGGTGGGGGAGTCCTCGGGGGTGACGACGTAGCAGCGCACGCCGGCGTTGATGGCGGCCCGGACGGCGTAGGGGTCGTCGCGGACGGTCAGCAGGACGACGCGGCGCCAGCCCATGGTGCGGAGGTCGCCGAGGAGGGGCAGCGCAGGCCCGTCGGAGAGGCCGCCCTCGATGACGACGAGGTCGCGCTGGCCGTCGTGGTGGGCCCGGACGCGCGCCTCGGCGCCGCTGGCGGCCTCGATGACGTCGCGCGCGCCGAGCAGGCGCAGGCGGCCGACGAGGTTCTGACGACGTGCCGCGGACTCCGCGACCACGAGAGCCGTGAAACGAGCCCTCGGCAGCGGCACCACCGCTGCTGTGCGCTCGACCAGTGCGACCACGGCCAGCCTCCCGGCATCACCTGTGCCGGACGCCCTTCATCCGGCTACGTGAGGCCTATCGACCCGCCGGACGGGGGTCTTGACCCGTCGGAGCGACCCAGTTGCGGTGACGACGGTGACACGAACGGGTGAATCCGCGGCGCTCCGCCCGGTATGCGGCGGCCGCAGCCGCCGCGCGAGGACGGTCAGCGCCGGCGCGGGCCGGGGAGGGTCGCGACGCCGGGCGGCAGCGGTGGCAGCCCCGCGACCTGGGCGAGGACGTCGCCCCATGCCTCGAGGTGCGCGCCGACATCGGGTGTGGCCGGCGTCCAGGAGGCCCGGATCTCGACGTCGCCCGACGGTGCCCGATCGGCGATCTCGCCGAAGGACTGCGACGCCGTCCGCGTGACCGTGCCCGACGCCGCGCGGTACGCCGCGCCGCGGCCCTCGAGGGCCTCCTCGAGCCAGGCCCAGGCGACCTCGGTGAGCATCGGGTCCTCGGCGATGTCGAGCTCGACCGTGCCCTTGGCGAAGGTGACGACGCGGAACTCGCCGTCCCACGGCTCCTGGCCGGCGGGGTCGTGCAGCAGGACGAAGCGGCCGCTGGCGGCCTCCTCGTCGGCGACGACCACCTCGGCCTGCAGAGCGACGGCGAACGGGGACAGCCGCTGGGGCGCGGGCGTCTCCTCGATGACGATCTCGGGGCGCAGCTCGGCCGCACGGATGCTCGCGAGGGCGGTCGCGAAGTCGGCCGGGACGACCGTCGCGCCGCCGCGGGCGTCGTGGTCGCGGCTGGTCACAGCGCGAGAGTAGGTCGCCGACGCCCCGATTCCCCGACGCCGCGCCCGGAGCACCTGGCGCGCCGGCAGCTCGCATCCCCTCGCGCCCGGTCGATGGGTGATGAGCGAGGCCTAGAAGTCGCGCTCATCACGCATGGACGGGGCCGGCGCGTCGATGGGTGATCGGCGCGGGCTAGAAGTCGCGCTCATCAGCCATGGGCGGGGCTGGCGCGTCGGTGGGTGATGAGCGCGGCCTAGAAGTCGCGTTCATCACCCGTGGACGGGAGGCGGTCGCGTCGGCGTGCGAGGCGGCACCCGTGGGGCGGGCGGGAGGCGGCCGGGGCAGCAGGCACCGTCGCCGTGGAAGGATCGCCGCGTGACCGCCGCCCCCGCCGCCGCGCCCTCCGCCGCGCCCTCCGCCGCTCTTCCGGCCTCGCACCCGCTCGTCGACGGGCGGACGGCCGACGCACCCCTCGTCCGGACCGCGCGGCGCCTCGACGTGCCGCACACGCCGGTGTGGTTCATGCGCCAGGCGGGCCGGTCCCTCCCGGAGTACCGCGCGGTGCGCGAGGGCGTGCCCATGCTCGAGTCGTGCTTCCGCACCGACCTCGTCGTCGAGATCACGATGCAGCCGGTCCGCCGCTACGGCGTCGACGCCGCCATCTTCTTCAGCGACATCGTCGTGCCGCTCAAAGCCATCGGCGTCGACCTCGACATCAAGCCCGGCGTCGGGCCGGTCGTGGCGGAGCCGTTCCGGACCGCGGCCGACGTGGAGCGGCTGCGCGACCTCGAGCCCGACGACGTGGCGACGGTGCTCTCCGCGGTCACCGCGCTCACCGAGGAGCTCGGCAGCACACCCTTGATCGGCTTCGCGGGGGCACCGTTCACGCTGGCCTCCTACCTCGTCGAGGGCGGCCCGAGCCGCGACCACGCGCGCACGAAGTCGTTGATGTACGGCGAGCCCGCGGTGTGGCACGCGCTGCTCGAGAAGCTGTCGGCGGTCGCCGGCGCGTTCCTGCGCCAGCAGGTGCTCGCAGGCGCGAGCGCCGTGCAGCTCTTCGACTCCTGGGTCGGCGCGCTGCCCTCGCGCGACTACCGCGAGTACGTCCTGCCGCACTCGGCCGCCGCGCTCGCGGCGGTCGCGGACCTCGGCGTACCGCGCATCCATTTCGGCGTCGGGACGGGCGAGCTGCTCGTCGACATGCGCGACGCCGGCGCCGACGTCGTGGGCGTCGACTTCCGCGTACCGCTGTCCCAGGCCGCGCGCCGCGTGGGCGACGGTGTCGCGCTGCAGGGCAACCTCGACCCGGCGGCGCTCTTCGCCGGCCCCGAGGCCGTCGCCGCTCGCGTCGACCAGGTGCTCGCCGACGCCGAAGGGCTCCCGGGCCACATCTTCAACCTCGGCCACGGCGTCCTGCCGAGCACCGATCCCGACGTCCTCGCGCGCGTCGTCGCGCAGGTGCACGAGCGCACCGCGCGCTGAGGCTCAGACCTCCTCGACCGGCGGCGGCGTGCGCCGGCCGGAGCGCCGGACCAGCCACCAGGCGAGCAGCCCGAGCGGCACCAGCACGATGAGGAACGGCAGCACCGCGCCGACCACCGTGAGCCCGGCGACCAGGGCCGTGGTGAACGCCGACCAGCCGGCCTTCAGCCCCGCGAGGAAGCCGGTGTCGGCTTCGGCGGCCACGGGCGCGGCCTCGCTGGTGAGGGTGACGGTGACGGTGGCGAGCGCCGTCTGGTCGGCCAGGGCGCGCTGCTGGGCCTCGAGCGACTCGAGGTCGGCCTGCCGCTTGCCGAGCTCGGCCTCGAGCGTCACGACCTCGCCGAGCGTGGAGGCGCGGTCCATGAGGAGGCGCACGCGGGCGAGCGACGCGCGGGCGCTCTCCACGCGCGACGTGACGTCGGCGACCTGCGCCGTGACGTCGTCGCTCGTGCGCGAGGACGAGGTCACGGTGCCGAGCGCGCGGAGGTCGCGCAGGAGCGCATCGACCTCCGAGTTCGCGACACGCAGGGTGGTCACGGAGGTGGCATAGCCGCTCGGGCAGCCGGTCTTGGCGCAGTAGTCGCTCGTCGCGGTGCCGTCCGAGGACGCCGGCACCGGCAGTGGTACGGCGCCGTCGGACGTCGACTGGCTCGCGATGACGGCCCGGTGCGACGCGGCGACCGATGCGACCCGCGCGGTCGAGGCCGTGACGTCGTCGACGCGCACCGCGAGGTCGGCGCGCACGATGACGTCGCGCCCGATCGTCACGGTGCCGAGGCCCGAGCCGGCGTCGTACGACGTCTTGCCTCCGGTCGCGGTACCGCCGCCGGCAACGCTGGCCGTCCCGTTGTCGGCCACGCCGGGCGCGGCGACGGCCTCGGGCGCCTGGGAGGCCGCACCGCCCGAGCTCGCGCCCGAGCCGGAGCAGCCGGCGAGCGCGACGCCGAGCAGCGAGGCGAGGACGGCCGCGCGCACCGCGCGGGAGGGGCGACGGACCGACATGGCTGCCTCCGTGGGACGACCGACGGCGCCGTGCCGTCGGCGCTGTGACGTCGTCGGCCGGGGAGCGGTTCCGCCTCCTCGGGTCACGGTTCGGCCGCGGTCCCGGGGCGCGGGGCGCGTACGCCTGGTGGCAGGGTGAGGGCGTGAGCACCGGAGATGTCGTCACGCCGCCGCGCCGGCCGCACGTCGTGGTCGTCGGTGGCGGGATCTCGGGCCTGGCGGCGGCGTGGCGCCTCTGCCGCTCGCGGCACGACCTCGAGGTCACCGTGCTCGAGTCGTCGGACCGGGTCGGGGGCAAGCTCCGCGTCGGAGAGCTCGCGGGCCTCGCGACCGATCTCGGCGCGGAGTCGATGCTCGCCACGCGCCCCGAGGCGGTGGCCCTGGCGCGGGAGTGCGGGCTCGGCGACGACCTCGTCCACCCCACGGACGCCCGGCCGCGGCTGCTCGTCGACGGCGACCTGCGCGAGATGCCCACCGGCCTCGTGATGGGCGTGCCCACCGATCTCACCGCGCTCGCGCGCTCCGGCGTGGTGTCCTCGCGCACGCTCGCGCAGATCCCGCTCGACCACGTCATGCCCGGTCGCCCCGTCGGCGACGACGTCTCGCTCGGCGAGTACGTCGGCCGTCGTCTCGGCCCCGAGGTGGTCGACCGGCTCGTGGCGCCGCTCGTCATGGGCGTGTACGCCGACCGCGCGGTCGACGTCTCGATGCGCGCCGCGGCGCCGCGGCTGTTCGAGGCGCTGAGAGGCGAGCGGTCGCTGCTCGCGGCGGCGTCCCGCTCGCGCGGCCCGGCGACCGGCGTCCCCGCGTTCGCGGGCATCCGCGGCGGTGTCGGACGGCTGCCTCTGGCTCTCACATCCGAGCTCGTGCGCGCGGGCGCCCGCATCGAGACCGCGACCACCGTGCGCGCGCTCCGCCCGGGGCACCACGGCGGCTGGGACGTCGTGACGGGACCCACCACCGACCAGCGCGTGGTGCACGCCGACGCCGTCGTCCTCGCTGTGCCGGCACCGGCGACCGCGAGGCTGGCGAAGGGGCTGTCGATCCAGGCCGAGACCGAGCTCTCGGAGATCCAGACGACGAGCGTCGCGGTCGTGAGCCTGGCCTACCGCGCCGGCGACCTGCCCGACGGCGACCTGCCCGAGGGCTCGGGCTACCTCGTGCCGCCGTCGGCGAACCGCGCGGTCAAGGCGGCGACCTTCTCCTCGCACAAGTGGCAGTGGGTCGCTGACGCCGCGGCGCCCGAGGGCCTGCTGCTCGCGCGCTGCTCGCTCGGGCACGCCGACGACGTCGTGACGCTGCAGCGCGACGACGACGAGCTCGCCGCGCTCGCCGCCGACGAGCTCGCGTTCGTCGGCCGGTTCGGCCGTGCGCGCCCGGTCGCGTCGGTCGTCACGCGCTGGGGCGGCGGCCTGCCGAGGTACGCCGTCGGGCACGTCGACCGGATGGAGCGCATCACCGAGGCGCTGCACCAGCTCCCCGGGGTCGCGGCATGCGGCGCGGCGTTCGACGGCGTCGGCATCGCGGCGTGCATCTCGCGCGCGGGGCGCGCCGCGGACTGGATTTCTCAGCGGCTGGCCTCGGACGGACAATGGCGCCATGGCTGACACGACTCCCGCCGAGCCCCGCCCCTCGGGCAAGCGCCCGCAGCAGGGCAAGGTGGCCCGAGACATCAACGACGCGATCCGCTACACGAGCTGGTCGGTGTTCAGGGCCACCCGTCCGCTGGGCGAGGGCGACCGTGCGTCGGTCGCGCGCGAGGTCGACGACCTCGTGTAGCAGCGCGCCGCGAAGGACGTCGTGGTGCGCGGCTTCTACGACGTCGTGGCGCTGCGGGCCGACGCCGACATCGTCCTGTGGATGCACGCCGCCTCGTCCGACGACCTGCAGGACGCCTACCACCGCTTCCGGCGTACGACGCTCGGCTCGGTGCTCGAGCCGGTGTGGTCGCAGATGGCGCTGCACCGGCCGGCCGAGTTCAACAAGAGCCACATCCCGGCGTTCCTGGCCGGCGAGGAACCCGGCAACTACATCTGCGTGTATCCGTTCGTGCGGTCCTACGAGTGGTACCTGCTGGCCGACGACGAGCGCCGCGAGCTGCTCGTCGAGCACGGCCAGATGGGCCGTGACTTCCCCGACGTCAGGGCGAACACGGTCGCCGCGTTCGCCCTCGGCGACT
>DASSQW010000187.1:0-9372 GCA_035702165.1 Candidatus Nanopelagicales bacterium | reverse complement strand
TGCTCGTCGAACCGGCCGAGATCCGTGGGGCACCGACCGGTCTAGCCGACCTCTACGTCGCGCTCACCCGCGCGACCTCGCGCCTCGAGATCGTCCGGACCGGCGACCTCCCCTCCGAGATGCGCTGACCCCACCAGCTTCTGCCCACCCTGTGGTTGCTTCCGGCGGCCGATCGAGCGCTGAACCAACCACGAGGTGGGCACGAGCTGGTGGGGTCAGCGGGTGCCGACCACCACCCGGGCCGCGCCGGGCACGTGCACGCGGCCGTCGGGCTGCTGGTAGGCCGCCACCGCCTCGATCGTCCGTCCGGCGATCCGTGCGCGCTGCTCGTCGTCCACGTGCCGCAGGGCGGCGGCGACCAGCGACACGTGCTCGCTGATCATGTCCCAGTACTCCTGCGGCGACGTCGTCACGAGGTCGAGCGCGACGTCGTGCTCCTCGATCTCGTGCAATCCGGCGGCGGCGTACAGCTTGGCGACGCGGCCGGGTGCGGCGCAGCGGTACATGCCGGGCGCATCCGGCTCGGCGGCCGGCAGCTCGACCTCGGTCGCGACCGCCTGCAGAACCACGGTGGTCCACGGGTTGCGCTCGGGATCCACCCACACCGACGACGCCAGGCGGCCCCCGGGGCGCAGGACCCGTGAGAGCTCCGAGGTCGCGAGGGCGAGGTCGGGCAGGAACATGTAGCCGAAGCGCATCGAGACGCTGTCGAACGAGGCGTCGTCGAAGGGCAGGTCGTCGGCGCTGCAGACGTGGGTCTGGACGTTGCCGAGACCGTCGGCCGCGGCGCGCCGGCGCGCGACCTCGAGCATCTCGGGCGAGATGTCGGTGAGTACGACGCGACCGGCCGGCGCGATGCGCGCGACGCTGAGCCCGGGCTCGCCGGTGCCCGAGGCGACGTCGAGGTGGCGCTGCTGGTCCCCGACCCCGCTCAGCTCGATCATGCGGGCGCCCACCGGGCCGAGCTGGTGCTGGATCACGGCGTCCCAGCGGTCCCACCCGGGCGCCAGGTCGGCCCACGTCTCGCGCTGGCGCTCGCGGACCTCGTCGTGAGTCGGCATCGCTCCACCTCCGCGCACAACCAACACCCATGCGCCCGTCGCGCGGAAGCCCTCCAGCCGTGCGCGCGTGTCGCACCTACCCCCTCTGGATGGGTCAGAGGCACCGCAACGTGCCTCTGGCACCCCCAGTACGGGTCGTCGTCAGGCTGGGGCGGTGGTGCGCGAGGCCGCGAGGCCGTCGGGCAGCGGCGCCTCGCCGAAGAGCGCGCGGGTGCGGCGTACCGAGGAGATCCGGTCGGTCGGCTCGTACGCCGTCGTCGTGATCATCAGCTCGTCGGCCTGCGTCGCGTCGAGCAGCGCGGAGAGCTGTGCCGCCACGCGCTCCGGGCCGCCGAGGGCCTGGCCGCGGACCCGCTCCGCCACGATGGCCCGCTCGAGGTCGGACCAGTCGTGCGCCGCGCAGGTCTGCGGACTGGGCAGGGGACCGGGTCGGCCCTGACGCAGCCGGACCCACGACAGCAGCGAGGGCTGCGCGAGGAGCTCGGCCTGCTCGTCGGTCTCGCCGCACAGCACCTGCGCGGCGACCATGGCGTACGGCGCGTCCAGGACGTCCGACGGCGCGAAGTGGCGGCGGTAGAGCTCGAGCGCGGGCAGCGTGTTGTCGGGGCTGAAGTGGTGCGCGAACGCGAACGGCAGCCCGAGCATCCCGGCGAGCTGCGCGCTGTAGCCGCTCGAGCCGAGGAGCCACACCGGTGGGCGCTCGGAGGCGCTCGGTACCGCGCGGACCGTGCCGATGCTCGCGCCGTCGAGGTAGGCGACCAGGTCCATGAGCTGCTGGGGGAAGTCGTCCGCCGAGAGCGGGTCGACGGAGCGGCGCAGCGCGGCTGCTGTCGTCGGGTCGGTGCCGGGCGCGCGGCCGAGCCCGAGGTCGATCCGCCCGGGGTGCAACGCCGCGAGGGTGCCGAACTGCTCCGCGACGACGAGGGGCGGGTGGTTGGGCAGCATGACGCCGCCGGACCCGACCCGGATCCGCCGCGTCGCGCCGGCGACGGCCCCGATGAGCACCGACGGCGCCGAGCTCGCGATGCCCGGCATCCCGTGGTGCTCGGCGAGCCAGAACCTCGTGAACCCCAGGCCCTCGACCTCTCGCGCGAGGTCGAGCATCGAGGCCACCGCCTCCTCGGCCGTGCGCCCCTCACCGACGGGCGAGAGCTCGAGGAACGACAGCGGCAGCGCGGGCAACGTCACCGTCCCACCCTCGCACGCAGAGCACGGGTACGCCGCAGCCCGGTCCGCACCGCGAACCGGCGTCGCGAGCATGTGGCGGGCTCGTGCCAGATCCACCAAGCCGCGGCGCGACGCGGGCACGGGCCGCTACGGTGCGGCCGACGAGGGGAGGACGTCATGTCGGGTCAGCAGCACTCGGGCGTCAGAAGGTCCGCGCGCCTGGTTCTCGGGGTCGCGGTCGTCGCGGCGGTCGCGGTGACGGCGTCCGGCGCGCAGGCGGCGACGACCGGATGGGGCGGCGAGCAGCTGGTCTCGACCACGGCCAGCGGCGACGGCTGGGAACCCAGCGTCGCGGCCGATCCGTCGGCGCCCTACGTCTACGAGGCCTGGATGCAGTACTCGGGCACCAAGATCTCGATCAGCTACCGCGTGTCGGCGGACGGCGGTGCGAGCTGGGGTCCGGCGAAGCCGATCTGCCCGTCGTGCAGCACCAAGCAGGGCCAGTACGACATCGTGCTGGCGACCACGGCGACCGGCACCCTCGACGCGGTCTGGATGCAGGGCAACCACATCTCGTTCTCCAGGACGTCCGACCACGGGGCGACGTGGACCGCCCCCGTGCAGGTCTCCGGCTCGACGTGGGCCGACAAGCCCTGGCTCGCCGTGAGCGGCAACGGGAACGACATCTACGTCGGGTGGTCGAGCAGGGGCAATGTCTCGATCACCGCGTCGCACAACGCGGGCGCCGCCTGGTCGACGCCGGCCCAGGTGACGAACGAGAACGGCATCTACTACTACCCCAACGGCGGCGTCGTCCTGCCCAACGGCACGGCGATGCTCGCGATGTCGGAGTACCCCGAGAACGGCAACAACACCAAGCTGACCGGGCCTGTGCCCATCGTCGTCCTGCGCAGCACCACCAACGGCAGCACGTGGAGCCGGGTGCTGATCGACACGCTCAACACCGGGGCGACGTACGCGACCTCGTCGGTCACCACGATCACCGGCGACTCGGCCGGCAACGCGGTCGCTGTCTACAGCGGCTCGACGAGCGTGGGCGCGAACGGACGGGTGTTCGCCCGCCGCTCGACCGACTCGGGTGCTACGTGGGGTGCCGCTGTGGACCTCACCAGCTCGGCCGGAGGAGCAGATGCCACCTCGGTCGCGGCGGGTGCGAGGGGCACCTTGATCGCCGCGACCTGGATGGACAAGCGAGGCGGTGCGTGGAACGTGTGGGAGCGCCAGTCCACCGACGGCGGCGCCACCTGGACCGCCGACGTCAAGGTGTCCGACGCGACCAGCGGCGCCTCGTACAAGACCACCAGCGGCTTCGGCATGCCCTACGGCGACTACGACGCCGTGGCCGTGACCAGCGCGGGCAAGGTGGTCGCAGTCATGGGCGAGGGCGACACGACCCAGACGCACGGCGACATCTGGACCAACCGGCAGACGTAGCGCCTGGCTACTCGGGCGGCCCCCAGAAGAACAGGTCGAAGCGGTCGGCGCTGGCGGAGACAGCCTCGTCGTAGGTGAAGGAACCGTCGTAGAGGGCCTCGTCGATGAGGATGCCGTCGACGCCGTGGGGGACCAGCTCGTGCAGCGCGTGCAGGTCGCTGAGGTGCGCGATGCCGCCGCGTGCCATCACGGGGCGGTGCACGTGCGAGCAGAACTCCTGCAGCAGGTGCCGGTCGCCGTGGCGCCAGTGGTGCGACGTCGCGTCGTCGGTGACGACGAACCGCTGCGCGCCGGCGCGGCGCAGCTCGAGGCCGATGTCGTTGACGTCGGGGTGCCGGATGTCGAGCCCGACGGCGATGCGGTCGTCGTGCCCGGAGAGCGCGGCGGCCGCCCACGCGACGTCGTCGGACTCGATGACCACGCGGCTGGCCCCGGTCGCGAGCGCGGCTGCCAGCGAGGCGTCGTCGCGGATGCCGCCGGAGTACTGCAGGTGCGCGGCGCTGCGCACCATGTGGTCGCGGTGGTGGCCGGTGCCCGAGACCGCATCGGCGTCGACCACGTGGATCCACGGGGCGCCGGCGTGCGCCCACGATGCGATCGCCTGCGCCGGCGTACCGGTCCGGGTGGAGACGCCGTAAGCGTCGGGTGCGAGGCGGGCCTGGCCGCCGGCGACGGTCACGACGGGCAGCAGCGCGAGCGGGAACTTCACCATGGTGCGAAGCGTAGGACGCGACCCCTGCCGGAGCCCATGCACCACGGCCCGCGCGGTCGGCAGGTGCGCGGGCCGTGCGTCGGAGGTCAGCCGGCCGCGAGCAGCGAGTCGAGCTTGTCGTAGGAGTCGCGTACGCCGGACTCCATGCCCGACGCGACGAAGGCGTCGCGGCTCTCGAAGCTGTCGGTGAGCGAGCTCGTGCGCACGCGGGTGCGGCCGTCGCCGAGGTCCTCGAAGCGCACGGTCTCCAGCGCGACGCCGTCGGGCATGCCCTCCCAGGTGAAGGTCTGGACGATGAGCTCGCCGGGGCGCACCTCGTGGAAGCTGCCGTGGAACCAGAACTCGTCGTCGCCGCGCCGGTGCACATAGCGGTAGGACCCGCCGGTGGTGCAGTCCCACCGCTCGGTCTCCATCGTCACGTCGACCGGGCCGAGCCAGCGGACGACGATCGCGGGGTCGGCCCAGGCCCGGAACACGGCCGCGGGCGGGGCGTCGAAGTCGCGGACCAGGTGGACCTGGGGCACGCGCTGGTCGACCTCGATCGTGGTGTCGTACGTCATCGGGGGCCTCCGGGGTGTCGGGATGCGGTTCGGGACTTCGGGGTCTTCGCGGACGTCGGTTCCGTCCGGGGCTTCGGGGCCGCCGGCCTCCGCCGCCCCTCGGGGGGAGCGAGGTCGGTGAGCACGGCGTCGAGGCGCTCGTAGCGGGCCTGCGCCTCGCGGCGGTAGCGCTCGATCCAGCCGGTCATGAGGTCGAGCACCTCCGCCTCGAGATGGACCGGTCGGCGCTGCGCCTCGCGCCCGCGCGAGACCAGGCCGGCGTCCTCGAGCACCCGCAGGTGCTTCGACACCGCCTGCACGCTGACGTCGTACGACGTCGCGAGCTCGGTGAGGGTCGCGTCGGCGAGCGCGAGCCGGGCGACCAGGTCGCGCCGGGTCGGATCGGCGAGCGCCGAGAACGCCCGCGACAAGGGATCGGCGGCCATCGCAGCTCCTCGTGGTCAACCATCTGGTTGATCACGAGCATGCGCCACGGATCAGATGTTGTCAACCAGTCGGTTGGGTACGCCGAACCGCGTTGCGGAGCCGAGCACCGAGCACGCAGGCTCGCGTCATGCTCGAGCGCTGGAACCCCGACTCCCTGCACACCCCGCCCGGCTACCACCACGTGACGGTCGCGCAGCCCGGCCGCCTCGTGGCGCTCGCCGGCCAGTGCCCGCTCGACGCTGGGGGCGACCTCGTCGGCGCCGACCACGCCGCCCAGGCCGAGCAGGTCGCGGCCAACATCGCCGTCGCCCTCGCGTCGGCCGGGGCCGCACCGTCCGACGTCGTCCGCACGGTGATCTACGTCCGCTCCGACGACCGCGAGGACCTGTCGCGCGTCTGGGCTGCGCTCACCACGTCGGAGGTCGCCGCCGCCTTCACGTCCGCGGCGACGCTGCTCGGTGTCGCGCAGCTCGGCTACCCCGGCCAGCTCGTCGAGGTCGACGTCACCGCGGTCCTCCCGGTCTGAGCCCACGGCGGCCGCCCCTCGCGGCTGCAGCCGGCGGGCCCGCGCCGATCGATGCCCGTCCGCGAGCGGTCGGCCGTCGATCCAGGCGTAGCCTCGGGCCGCGGGGGATCCGCCCGAGGAGGGTGCTCGTGCTCACAGGCGTGGCCCCCGAGGCCTCGGGGTCGGTGTCGCGATCCGGCTGCCGCATCGCGTGGCAGGAGTTCGGCTCGGGCGACGAGTGCGTGCTCCTCCTGCCCACCTGGTCGATCGTGCACTCGGACTTCTGGCGGCACCAGGTGCCCGTCCTGGCCGAGCGCTACCGGGTGCTGGCCTTCGACGGCCTCGGGAACGGCGCATCGGACCGTCCGACCGACCCCGAGCTGTACGCCGATCTGGCGGTGGTCGAGGACGCGATCAGCGTCCTGGACGCCGCCGCCGTGCAGCGAACAGCGGTGATCGGCGTCTCGGCGGGGGGCGCCTGGGCCCTCGCGCTCGCTGCCCTCCACCCGGAGCGGGTACGCGCGGCGGTGTTCATCGCGCCCCACGTG
Organism: Candidatus Nanopelagicales bacterium; assembly: GCA_035702165.1. Taxonomy (GTDB): domain Bacteria; phylum Actinomycetota; class Actinomycetes; order S36-B12; family CAIYMF01; genus Longivirga. The sequence continues at coordinate 2,938 of DASSQW010000187.1, read as the reverse complement.
CTGCTGGCTCCGCCCCATCCCGAGCGGGCCGCTGCCGGCGCCGCGTTCGACGACGTCCTGCCCGAGCACCATGGCTGGCAGAAGTGGAACAGGCGCTACTGGCTCGAGCACTACGAGGACTTCCTGCGGTTCTTCTTCTCCCAGTGCTTCACCGAACCGGACTCCGACGAGCAGATCGACCACTTCGTCGGCATGGGCCTGGAGACGACGCCGGAGGTGCTGCTCGCGACGGGCGGCACCGCCGACAACGGGCTCACCGCGGAGGCCAGCCGCGACCTGGCGCTGGCGCTCGACGTCCCGTCCCTCGTCCTGCACGGCGACAGGGACGCCATCACACCGCTCGCCCGCGGCCAGGCCCTCGCGGACCTCTCGGGTGCCGAGATGGTGGTCCTTCACGGCAGCGGTCACGAGCCCCAGTGCCGCGCGCCCGACCTGACCAACGAGCTGATCCTTCGCTTCCTCGACCGGACCCTGGAGGTGCCCGATGACCCGCACGGACCGCGCAGAGCTCGACCCACGTGACGTCGAGGGGATCACGGCGACGGCGCACGACTACTTCGACGGGTACTTCGACGGCGACCCGGCACGCATGGCGCGAGCCCTGCACCGCGACCTGGTCAAGCGGTCGCCGGGACCGGACCCGGCGACGAGCCTTCCGTTCATCTCCGCCGCCGAGATGATCGGCTGGACGCGGGACGGCGAAGGTGTCGAGCTCGCGGCCGGCCTGCCGGACCACTCCCTCGAGGTGGAGGTGCTCGACGTCCATCGCGACATCGCCTCCGCCCTGGTCCGGTCGGCGCCGTTCCACGAGTACCTGCACCTGGTGCGCACCGACGACGGGTGGCGGATCGCGAACACGCTGTACTGCCGGACCTGACCTCGGGCGCCTCCGAGGGAGGCGGACGACGCAGCCGCAGACGTGGGCGGCACCGGTGGTGGATGCCCGGCCGGCGGGCGCCCACTAGCGTGACGGGGTGCCTCTCGACGTGCTCCCCGCTGCCATCACGACGGTCGGATCGATGCCGGGGACATCGGTGCGCGAGGCGGTCGCGATGGTCGTCGACACCTGCGCCTCGGGCGACGGCGTCCCGCACCTGCCCGAGCTGCCCGCTCGCGGGCCGGGCGCCGACCTGGTCGGTCGCACCACGGGACTGCTCGCCTCCGTCGCGCCGGACCTCGCCACCGAGACCACGACGACCGGCTGGCGGTTCGCCGACGCCCCGGGGCGCGAGTCGCGCCGCGCCCGGTCCTGGCTGGGCGAGGACCTCGACGCGTTCGAGGAGGCGCTCGCCGAGTACGTCGGGCCCGTCGCCGTCTCGCTCGCCGGTCCCTGGTCCGTCGCTGCGGCGGTGGAGCTGCGCGGGGGAGAGCGCGCCGTGAAGGACCCGGGCGCCGGCCGCGACCTCGCCGAGGCGCTGGCGCTCACCGCGGTAGAGCACGTCGCGGACGTACGCCGTCGGCTGCCCGCCGCGCAGGTGCAGCTCTGGCTCGACGAGCCCGCGCTGCCCGCGGTGCTGCACGGGGAGATCCCGACGAGCAGCGGTCTGGGCCGGATCTCGGCGATCGACGAGCCGGTGGTGCAGGCCGCGCTCGGCCAGGTCGTCGACGCCGTTCATCGCGCCGGTGCGACCGCGGTCGTGCACGTGTGCGCCGCGCGGCCGCCGTACGCCCTGCTGGGCAGGGCCGGGTTCGACGCCGTCTCGGTCGACCTGCTGCTGCACGACCGGCGCGACGACGAGGCCGTCGGCGACCTGCTCGAGACCGGTGCGCGGCTCGTCGCCGGAGTGCTGCCGACGGTGCCGCCGCTGTCGGACGTGCGCGCTAGCGTCGAGGTCGTGCGCGACCTCGGACACCGCCTCGGCCACGACCCCGACCAGATCGCCCGGCGCGTGCTGGTGTCGCCGTCGTGCGGGCTGGGCATGAGCAGCCCCGACCACGTGCGTGCCGTGCTGCGCACCCTCCCCGCGGTCGGCCGCGGGCTCCGCGACGAGGAGGCCTGACATGGCTCGGGGCAAGCAGGCGGCGTCCGAGGCGATCGAGCAGGATCCCGGCGCCGACGTCTCCGCCCGGTGGCGCGAGCTCGTCGAGCAGATCGAGGCCGCGCGCACGCAGTACTACGTCGACGACGCTCCGTCCCTGTCCGACGCGGAGTACGACGTGCTCTTCCGCGAGCTCGAGGCGCTCGAGGCCGCCCACCCGGAGCTGGTCAGCCAGGACTCGCCGACCCAGTCCGTCGGCGGCGAGGCGTCGGGCATGTTCACGCCGGTCGAGCACCTGCAGCGGTTGCTCAGCCTCGACAACGCGTTCAGCCTCGAGGAGCTCGACACCTGGGCCGCGCGCATCGAGCGCGACCTCGGCACGGTGCCGTCGATGCTGTGCGAGCTGAAGGTCGACGGCCTCGCCGTCGACATCGTCTACGAGCGCGGGCGCATGAGGTCGCTCGCCACCCGCGGCGACGGCCGCGTCGGCGAGGACGTCACCTACAACGCGCAGTTCATCGACGCGATCCCGAAGTCCCTCACCCCGTCGAAGGGGCACCCCGTCCCCGACCTGGTCGAGGTCCGCGGAGAGGTCTACTTCCCGACCGCGGAGTTCGAGGCGCTCAACGCCGAGGTCCTCGCGCAGGGCCGCACCCCGTTCGCCAACGCCCGCAACGCGGGTGCCGGCACGCTGCGCCAGCGCATCGACAGCCGCCAGAACGACCTCGAGACGATGCGCGGCAAGCGGTCGAGCACCGTGCCGCGTCTCGAGGCCGAGCTCGGCCTGGCCCTCCAGCGCCTGGCGTCGCTGCGCCTCGTCGTCCACGGCGTGGGCGTCTGGCAGGGGCACGAGCCGTCGCGGCAGTCCGAGGCCTACGATGCGCTGCGCTCGTGGGGCCTGCCCACGTCCGACCGGGCCAAGGTCGTCGACGGCCTGGCCGGCGTCCGCGAGTACGTCG
>DASSQW010000186.1:0-7204 GCA_035702165.1 Candidatus Nanopelagicales bacterium | reverse complement strand
CGGAGCCGTCCTCGGTCGTGACGAAGTCCGCGTGGAGCACCGTGTGCAGCGGACCGTCGGTGTCCGGGAACGGAACGCCCGTGAAGGGTCGCTGGTACGCCGCTCCCACGACGTCCGCGCCGCGGACGGTCTCCACGACGGTCGTGCCCTCGCCGAGCACCTGCTCGCGGACCGCCGCGGCGACCAGCAGCAGCTCGCCGTCGGGCATGCGCGTGACGGAGTACTCGACGTCCTCGTGCACGGCGCAGGCGGTGTTCGAGAGCAGCGTCCACGGGGTGGTCGTCCAGACCAGCAGCGCGAGGCCGGGGTGCCGCTCCACCAGCGCGCCGCTCGTGAGCGGGAAGCGCACGTAGACCGACGGATCCACGACCGTCTCGTAGCCCTGGGCGAGCTCGTGGTCGGAGAGGCCCGTGCCGCAGCGCGGGCAGTAGGGCGTGACACGGTGGTCCTGCACCAGCAGGCCCTTGTCGAAGATCTGCTTGAGCGACCACCACACGCTCTCGACGTAGTGGCTGTCCATGGTCCAGTAGGCGTCGCCCATGTCGACCCAGTAGCCCATGCGCTCGGTCAGGTCGGCGAAGGCGCCGACGTGGCGCAGCACCGAGGCGCGGCAGCGCTCGTTGAACTCGGCGATGCCGTAGGCCTCGATGTCCTTCTTGCCGGAGAACCCGAGCTCCTTCTCGACGGCCAGCTCGACCGGCAGGCCGTGGCAGTCCCAGCCGGCCTTGCGGGGGACGTGGTAGCCCTTCATCGTCTTGTAGCGCGGGAAGACGTCCTTGAAGACGCGCGCCTCGACGTGGTGGGTGCCGGGCATGCCGTTGGCGGTGGGCGGACCTTCGTTGAACACCCACTGCGGGCGGCCCTCGGTGGCGGCCAACGACCGCTCGAAGACCTCGCGCTCGCGCCACAGCGCGAGCACCTCGTGATCGAGCGCGGCGAGGTCCACCTGGGGCGGGACCGGGCGATACATGGTGCCTCCGTCGTCGATCGGGTCCGGCGGGGAGCCGGGCTCGGGACGGAGGGACGAGGCGCGTGCCCCGCGGTACCACCCTCCTTGGTCCGGACGCGCCGGACCCTCTCGGACGTCCAGGCGGCCGGTTCTACCCCGCGGTCTCCCGCGGCTCCTCCGACAGCTCGGGGGTGATCTTCACCCCGCGCACACCCCCGGGCTCGCACCGTCCCCGGGTCGCTCGTGGCTGCGTGCGGGACTACTCGTCCCCGTCGTCGCCGTGCCTGGACCGCTCCAGGGTAACGGGCGGCGGGGCTGGCAGGCTTGCGCGTATGCCCGAGCCCTACCGCGTCGCGGTCCGCGTCCGCCCCGGCGCGTCGCGCACGCGGGTCGGGGGAGCGTACGGCGAGGGGCCCGACGCACCGCTGCTCGTCTCGGTCACGGCGCGGGCGGTCGACGGTGCCGCGACCGCCGCGGTGCTGCGCGCGCTCGCCGCGGCGCTCGGCGTCCGCGCCCGCCAGGTCGCGCTCGTCCATGGCACGACCAGTCGGGACAAACTGGTCGAAATCGCCGACCCGCCCTCGGATCTGGCCGCCCGCGTGTCCGCCTTGCGGAACACCTGACCCCTGACCTGCGGGTTCGTCACCCGCCCGTGCGGCGCGCCGTGTTGATCCTCGGGTGGGCAGTGCCTATCCTCGGCTGGCTTCGTGCCGCAGACCGGCGCCGCGTCCTGGGCAGGTGGCCGGTGGCCCGCGGTACGACGCCCACGAGGGAGGCCGTCATGGCAGCGTCGGCGAAGAAGGCCGCGCCCGCGAAGAAGGCGGTGCCCGCGAAGCAGGCGGCCCCCGCGGCGAAGAAGTCCCCGGCGACGAAGACGGCGCCCGCGGCGAAGAAGTCCCCCGCGACGACGAAGTCCCCCGCGACGAAGGCCGCCTCCGCGACGAAGGCGGCCCCCGCGACGAAGGCGGCGCCGACCACCACCGCGCCGACGAAGAAGGCCGCCCCCGTCAAGGCCGCGCCCGCGGCGAAGGCGGCCCCCGCGTCCGCGAAGAAGGCCGCACCGGCGAAGGCGGCACCGGCGAAGGCCGCCCCCGCCAAGGCCGCGCCCGCGACGAAGGCGGCACCGGCGAAGGCGGCCTCCGCGAAGGCGGCACCCGCGAAGGCCGCGCCCGCGACGAAGGCGACCCCGGCGAAGGTGGCGCCCGCGAAGACTGCCGCACCGGCCACCACGACCGCCGCGAAGGCGCCCGCCGTCACGAAGGCGAGGACAGCGACACCCAAGCTCGCCGTCCGCGAGGACGAGTCGCCGTGGACCGCCAAGGAGCTCGCCGAGGTCCGCGGCGAGCTCGAGCTCGAGGTGGCCCGCCTCAACCACCAGATCGCCGAGGCCGAGGAGGGCATCGCCGACCTGCTGCGCGACTCCGGCGACGGCGCGGGCGACGACCAGGCCGACGCCGGCACGAAGACCTTCGAGCGCGAGCACGAGATGTCGCTGGCCAACAACGCGCGCGAGCTGCTGCAGCAGAACGAGCGCGCGCTGGCGCGGCTGGGCGACGGCACGTACGGCGTCTGCGAGCGCTGCGGCAAGCCCATCGGCAAGCTGCGGCTGCAGGCATTCCCGCGCGCCACGCTCTGCGTCTCGTGCAAGCAGCTCGAGGAGCGCCGCTGAGCGCTGCGGCGCCCGGCGGTTCGCCCGCGCCCCGCACGGCCACGTACCCTCGCTCCTCGTGAGCGAGGAGAGCACCGAGCAGCACGACCCCGACCCCGAGACGGGTGCCTCGGACGTCGCTGCCGACGCGCCCGTCGCGTCCGGCGCCCCCACCCACGACGCGAGCAGCAGCGAGCAGCCGCATCGTCGCCACCTCGTGGCCACCACGTTCGCCGTCGCGGCGGCCGTCGTCGCCCTCGACCAGCTGACCAAGTGGCTCGCGGTGCGCTACCTCGAGGGAAAGCCGCCGGTGCAGATCCTCGGCGACTGGTTGGCGCTGGACTTCCTGCGCAACCCCGGCGCCGCGTTCTCGTTCGGAACCGGCTTCACGTTCGTCTTCCCGGTCATCGCCATCGCGGTGGTGATCGTGATCGTGCGCACGTCGCGCGACCTGGGCAGCCTCGCCTGGGCGATCGCGCTGGGCGGCATGCTCGGCGGCGCGGTCGGCAACCTCATCGACCGGCTCTTCCGCGACCCCGGCATGCTGTCGGGACACGTCGTCGACTTCATCTTCGTGAAGCACTTCGCGGTGTTCAACGTCGCCGACGCCGCGATCACCTGCTCCGCCGTGCTCATGGTGGTGCTGGCCCTCATGGGCATCGATCTCAAGGGCACGAGGGCTCCGTGACCGAGCTGCGCAGCCTGCCGGTCCCCGACGGGCTGGAGGGCGAGCGGGTCGACGCCGCGCTGGCCAGGCTGTTCGGGCTCTCGCGCACCAAGGCCGCCGACATCGCCGCCGCCGGTGGAGTGCGCATCGACGGCGTCGAGGTCGGCAAGTCCGCGCGCGTGACAGCAGGCGCCTGGCTCGAGGTCGAGATGCCCGACGCCCCGGCCCCCGTGGCAGTCGTGCCCGAGGTCGTCGAGGGCCTGCGCGTGGTCTACGACGACGACGACCTCGTGGTGGTCGACAAGCCGGTAGGCGTCGCCGCGCACCCGTCGCCGGGCTGGACGGGGCCGACGGTGATCGGCGGGCTCGCCGGTGCGGGCTACCGGGTCTCGACCTCCGGCGCCGCGGAGCGGCAGGGCGTGGTGCACCGGCTCGACGTCGGCACCACGGGGCTGATGGTGGTCGCGAAGAGCGAGCGCGCCTACACCTCCCTCAAGCGGCAGTTCAAGGAGCGCACGGTCGACAAGACCTACCACGCGCTCGTGCAGGGGCTGATGGATCCGCCGGCCGGCACGATCGACGCGCCGATCGACCGCCACCCCAAGCACGAGTACCGGTTCGCTGTCGTCACCGACGGCAAGCCGAGCATCACGCACTACGAGACCCTCGAGGCGTTCCGGCACGCGTCGCTGCTCGAGATCCACCTCGAGACCGGGCGCACGCACCAGATCCGCGTGCACACCTCCGCCATGCGCCACCCCTGCGTCGGCGACCTCACCTACGGCGCCGACCCGGTGCTCGCGCAGCGTCTCGCGCTGCACCGCCAGTGGCTGCACGCCGTGCGCCTCGGCTTCGAGCATCCCGGCACCGGCGAGCGGCTCGAGCTCGACTCGCCGTACCCCGCCGATCTCCAGCACGCGCTCGACGTCGTCGGCGCCACCTCCTGGCAGTGACTCCGGACGTCAGACCCGGGTGAGCGCCAGCACGGGGATGGTGCGGATACCGGCGGTCTTCTGCTCGTACTCGCCGAAGCCGGGGTAGCGCGAGACCTGCTCGGCGTAGACGCGGTCGCGTTCCTCGCCCTCGAGCTCGCGCACCGTGACGTCGTAGGTCTCGGTACCGACCTCGACGGTCGCCCGACCGGCCTCGGTCATGTTCCAGTACCAGTCCGGGTGGGTCGGCGCGCCGCCCTTGGACGCGAAGACGTAGATGGTCTGCGGGTCGTCCGACGGCATGTACATGACCGGGTTCACCGACTCCCTGCCGGACTTCCGCCCGACGTGGTGCATGAGCACCATCGGCGCCCCCGCGAACTGACCGCCGACCTTGCCGTCGTTCGCACGGAACTCCGCGATGATCGCCGCGTTCCAGTCGTTGGGGTCCGACACGTTGCCTCCTCGTACGCCGTTGCGACCACTGTGCCTGCTCGCAACGGGGCGCGCGACCGCTAGGCCGGCACGAAGTCCTCGCGCAGCAGCCCCGCGCACCACTCGTCGAGCCGGGCGCCGTCGTAGCGGCGGACGACGCGGCCGCGCCGGGTGCCCTCGAAGCGGAACCCGACGGCCTCGGCCGCGGCGCGCGAGGCGACGTTGCCGGCGTGCGCGCCCCAGTCGATGCGGACCAGGTCGAGCTCGTCGAACGCCCACGCGAGCAGCAGTCGCAGCGCACGGCGCACGGCGCCCCGGCCACGCGCCTCGGGCACGAGCCAGTAGGCGACCTCGGCGCGCTGGTCCTCGAGCGCGAGATGGGTGAGCCCGACCTCGCCGAGGAAGGCGTCGTCGTCCGCGTCGGCGATGGTGAGGAACAGGAGAGTGCCGTCGCGCCAGCCGTTGGGCGCGATCTCGTCCACCCAGCGCAGCGACTCCGCGTGGTCGTAGGGGTGGGGCACGCTGAGCAACCACCGCACCGTGTTCTCCTCGGACAGCGCAGCAGTCATCGGCTCGGCGTCGCTGCGTCGCGCGAGGCGCAGGGTGACGACCCCGTCGGTCAGGGTCGGCGGCGTGAGCGTGCGGTTCGACATCGGCCTCTCCTCGTCCGGGGGGAGGCCCATCGTGCCCGGCGCCGCCGACCGTGGGGGAGGATGTCGGCCATGAGCACCGAGGGCATCGGGAAGAGCGGGACGTTCCGTATCGGCGGCGAGCTCGAGGTGCACCGCCTCGGGTACGGCGCGATGCAGATCCTCGGCGAGGGGCGCTGGGGGATGCCCGACGACCCGGACAACGCTCGCGCGGTGCTGCGGCGCGCGGTCGAGCTCGGGGTGGACTTCATCGACACCGCCGACTCCTACGGCCCGTTCGTGTCCGAGGACCTCATCCGCGAGGCGCTGCACCCCTATGGGCACGTGCGCGTCGCCACCAAGGCCGGGTTCACCCGTCAGGGGCCGCACGTCTGGACCATGTGCGGGCACCCGGCCTACCTCCGCCAGTGCCTCGAGATGTCGTTGCGCCGCCTGGACGTCGAGACCATCGACCTGTGGCAGCTGCACCGCATCGACCCCGGCTTCCCGCCCGAGGACCAGCTCGGCGTGTTCGCGGACTTCGTGGCGCAGGGCAAGGTGCGCCACGTCGGGCTCTCCGAGGTCGGCGTCGACGAGATCGAGGCCGCGCGGGCGATCGTCCCGGTCGCGACGGTGCAGAACCTCTACAACCTCACCAACCGGCAGAGCGAGGCCGTCCTCGACCACTGCGAGGCGCAGGGCATTGGCTTCATCCCGTGGTTCCCCGTCGCCTCGGGCGAGACGGCGCGTCCCGGCGGCCCGCTCGACGCGATCGCCCAGCGCACCGGCGCCACCCCCGCGCAGCTCTCGCTCGCGTGGCTGCTGCGCCGGTCGCCGGTGATGCTGCCCATCCCCGGCACGAAGTCCGTCGCCCACCTCGAGGAGAACTGCGCCGCGGGCGCGCTCGATCTCGACGACGCGACCTACGCCGAGCTCGACGGGCTCGCCGCCTGATGGGTCCCACCCGCCGCGCCGTCGGCGCCCTGGCTCTCGGGGGCGCCCTGCTGCTGCTCGCGGGCTGCGGCATCTCGACCAGCGACAAGCCGGCGACGTCGGACTTCAACCCGTTGGGTCCCGGGCCCAGTGCCAGCGGCACCGGTCCGGTCACGCCGACCGGCCCCGACCTCCAGCTCCGGCCGGTGCTCTCGGCCGAGCGGGCCGACGCCGGGCAGTGCCCCCGGACCGACCCGCCGACCCCGCCCAAGACCGAGGCGGCGACCCTGTGCACCGCCGACCTCACCACCCTGCTCACGCTCGGGCCCGCGATCGTCGACGGCGCGAACGCGCGGTCCATCGACGCCGGCACCATCGACGGCGCGAACGTCGTCCGGGTCGAGCTCGACACCACCGGCGGCACCGCGCTGTCCAACGAGACGTTGCGCCTGGCCCAGGAGCAGTCGCCGAAGAACTGGCTCGCCGTCGTCTCCCACGGCCGGGTGCAGACCGCGCCGGCGGTCACCGACCAGATCAGCGGCGGGATCCTCGACATCAGCGGGTTCGCGACCGCCGACGAGGCCCGCTCGGCGGCCGCCCTCTTCGGCGGCTGACCACCTCGCGCAGCCGGCTCCGGCCCGTGCCGGACGGGCCGCCGGAGGACACGGTCGGAGGCGCCCCCGCCCGACACGCCGACCGACCTGGGACCTCCCCGCCCGTGCCCGGCGATGTCGGAGCGCCGCGTTAGGGTGAAGCCCTTCCGACCCGTCGACTTCCCCCGGCGGCGAGGGTCAGCGGGAGCGTCTCGGCGCCCCGGTCACGGGTCGTCCGGGCATCCGCCCGAGGCGCGGCGTACGAGGGGATGGGCATGTCGAGCGACTCGTTCGTGCACCTGCACGTGCACACCGAGTACTCCATGCTCGACGGCGCGGCCCGCCTCGACGACCTGTTCACGGAGGCCGCCCGCCTGGAGATGCCCGCGGTCGCGATGAGCGACCACGGCAACGTCTA
>DASSQW010000185.1:0-3292 GCA_035702165.1 Candidatus Nanopelagicales bacterium | reverse complement strand
GAGGAACGGGAAGCCCCAGAGCATCGTGAACATGTTCGCCGCGAACTGCGACGTGAAGTGCGACCACAGCCCGAGCCGGGTCCCGGGCACGAGCCAGGCGGCCCGGAGCGTGCGGGCGATGGCGCGCAGCCGCAGCTCGTCGCGGTGGTGGTCGGTGTAGGGGCTGTCCCTGACGACGAGCACGAGCGCGACCCCGCTGACGACGCCGACCGACGCGGCGACGGCATACGACGGCGTCCACCCGAAGTGCGCCAGCGCGGCCGCGAGCGGGCCGGCCGCGGCCAGCGCGCCGAGCTGGCCGAGCACCCCGGTCAGCTGCGTCACCATCGGGGTGCGACGCGGCGAGAACCACAGGGCGACCAGGCGCAGCACCGAGATGAACACCATGGCGTCGCCCATCCCGAGCAGCACGCGACAGAGCAGCGCGGCCGGGAACGAGTGGACGAAGGCGAAGCCGAACTGCGCGACGGTCAGGAAGGTGAGCCCGACCCCGAGCAGCTTCTTGGAGCCGAAGCGGTCGAGGAGCGCCCCCACCGGCAGCTGCATCGCTGCGTAGACGAAGACCTGCAGGATCGTGAACGTCGACAGCTGCGAGCTGCTGATCCCGAAGCGCTGCGCCGCGTCGAGGCCGGCGACGCCGAGCGAGGTGCGGTGGAAGACCGCGAGGACGTAGACCGCGATCGCCGCCGCCCAGACCGCCCAGGCGCGTTGGCCGTCGAGCGGGAACCGTTGGCCCGACTGGGTGCTGCTCATCCGGTCGGCCGGCTCCTCAGTTCGCGCCGGTCATCGGGATCGACTTCGCCGGGGCCTTGGGCACGCAGTCGACGATCGCCTTGGCGACGGTCTTGCTCATGTCGGGCTGGAAGACGCTCGGGATGATGTAGTTCGGGTTGAGCTGCTCGTCGGTGACGACGGAGGCGATGGCGTCGGCGGCCTTGATGAGCATCTCGGTCGTGACGTCGGTGGCGCGCGCGTCGAGCAGTCCGCGGAAGACGCCGGGGAACGCGAGCACGTTGTTGATCTGGTTCGGGTAGTCGCTGCGACCCGAGGCGACGACGGTCGCGCGCTGGGTCGCCTCGTAGATGTCGACCTCGGGGTCGGGGTTGGCCAGGGCGAAGACGATGCGCCGGTCGGCCATCTCGTCGATCCACTCCGGGTCGAGGATGCGGGGGGCGCTCACGCCGATGAACACGTCGGCACCCTGCAGGCCGTCGCGCAGCGTACCGGTGAGGCCGCGCGGGTTGGTCTTCTCCGCGAGCTCGCGCCAGGCCGGGGTCAGCGACTCGTCGTCCTTGTTGAGCAGGCCGGGGCGGTCGGAGACGGTGACGTCGATGGCCCCCGCGGCGAGGAGCAGCTGCACGATGGCCGAGCCGGCGGCGCCGCCGCCCGACACGACGACCCGCGCGTCGGAGAGCTTCTTGTCGATGATGCGCAGCGCGTTCTTCAGCGCCGCCAGCACCACGATCGCGGTGCCGTGCTGGTCGTCGTGGAAGACGGGGATCGAGAGGCGCTCGCGCAGCTTGGCCTCGATCTCGAAGCAGCGCGGGGCGGCGATGTCCTCGAGGTTGATCCCACCGAAACCGGGCGCGATGAGCTCGACCGTGCGGACGATCTCGTCGACGTCGGTCGTGTCGATGCAGATGGGCCACGCGTCGATGTCGGCGAAGCGCTTGAAGAGGGCCGCCTTGCCCTCCATGACCGGCAGCGCCGCCTGCGGGCCGATGTTGCCGAGACCCAGCACCGCCGACCCGTCCGTGACCACGGCGACCGAGTTGCCCTTGATCGTCAGCTTCGGCACGTCCTCCGGGTGGTCGGCGAGCGCCTGGCTGACCCGGCCGACTCCCGGCGTGTAGGCCATCGCGAGGTCCTGGCGGTTGCGCAGGTTGACCTTGGACTCGACGGAGATCTTCCCGCCGAGGTGCAGCAGGAAGACGCGGTCGGAGACCTTGTGGACCCGCACGCCCTCGAGCGTCTCGACGGCGGCGACGATCTCGGTGGAGTGCTCGGCGTTGCTGGCCGAGCAGGTGAGGTCGATGACGAGCCGGTCCGGGTGCGAGTCGACGATGTCGAGCGCCGTCGTGATGCCGCCGCTCTCGGCGACCTTGACCGCGAGCGCCCCGATGACGGCCGGGTCCGTCCCGGCGTGGATCCGCATCGTGATCGAGTAGGAGGCGGTGGTGGCGCGGGCACGTTGGATCGACTCAGTCACGCCCCATATCGTCCCACGATCCGGGAGGCGGACCGGACGTGGTCCGAGGACCGATCAGTAACATTCGTCCCCGCCGCCGGCGCCCCGTCGGGACCGGCCCCGAGGCGCCCGTGGCACACCGAGCCGTATGCCGTCACGCCGCCGCGTGCCGACGTGACCCCAGCGGTCGTGCGCGTTCCCGGCAGGGCCGGGCACACGGCATACGACAATGGGGCGGTGACGACACCCGGCGAGTCGACGCTCGCCCGCACGGACGGGCTGACCAGCGCCGAGGTCGCCGAGCGGGTCTCGCGCGGCGCGGTCAACCGGCTCACCGAGCGGACCTCGCGCTCGGTCGGCGAGATCGTCCGGGCCAACGTCCTCACCCGGTTCAACGCGATCCTCGGCGGGCTCTTCGTCCTCGTGATGGTCACCGGGTCCTTCGCCGACGGCCTCTTCGGGCTCGTGCTCGTCGTCAACTCGGGCATCGGGATCGTGCAGGAGTACCTCGCCAAGCGGAAGCTCGACCGCCTGGCGCTGCTCAACGCCCCGACGACGCGGGTGGTCCGGGACGGCACCGTCCTGGTCGTCGCGACGCGCGACGTCGTGCAGGACGACCTCATCGAGCTGCGCACGGGCGACCAGGTGCCGGCCGACGGCACGCTCCTCGCCAGCGCCGGGCTCGAGCTCGACGAGGCGAACCTCACCGGCGAGTCCGACCCGGTCGCGCACGACGAGGGCGACGAGATCCTCTCGGGCACGAGCGTCGTCGCGGGCTCCGGCCGCTACCACGCCAAGCAGGTGGGCGCGGATGCCTACGTCAACCGGATCGCCGCCGACGCAAGGAGGTTCACGCGTACGCGCTCGGAGATCCAGGAGTCGATCAACGTCCTGCTGAGGTACATCACGTGGGTCATCGCCGTGGCCCTGCCGATCACCATCTGGTCGCAGTGGCGCACCGTCGGCGACCAGGGCTGGCGCGAGGTCGTCATCCGCTCGGCGGCCGGGGTCGTCGGTCTCGTGCCCGAGGGTCTCGTGCTCCTCACGTCGGTGGCCTTCCTCCTGTCGGCCGTGCAGCTGACCCGGCGCAACGTGCTCGTGCAG
>DASSQW010000184.1:0-9162 GCA_035702165.1 Candidatus Nanopelagicales bacterium | reverse complement strand
CTGCGGACCGGACTCGATGAGCTCGCGGGTCACCCCGGAGAGGTCGTAGCCGACCTCGAGCGGGCCGAAGCACTCGATGCACGCGTATGCCGCACCGAGCGCGTAGGAGGCGCCGCACTCGCGGCAGACGAGATCCGTGGCGGGGCCGAAGTCGGGAGTGCCTGCCCCGGAACGAGCCTGAGCGGACGCGGGGGTCGGCTCCGAGGTCAGGGGCGCAGGCGTGGCCCCGAGGCCGGAAGCGGGGGCGTCGAACGAGGTGGACATGCGGCGAGGCCTTTCTCCTCATCTTCCCGGCGGTCGGTCGACCACCGGACGGAGTTGGCACCTTCTCGCCGCCGGCCTCGATGCGACTGACGTCGAACGAGCGTGCGGCGATGGTTGCCGGGGCTTCACCGGGCCGTGTCCCTCTGCCCCTCTGGATGAGATGTGCTGTTGTGCCGGGTCGGTCAGACTGACCTCGACCCCCCGTCGGCCTGCGGCCCATCAGGGTGGTGAGACTGTACGGGAGTCCCGAGGACCGGGACGCGCGAGGTCCGGATGGTGAGACATCCGGCGGACGACGGGAGCACGGGTGCAGCCGGAGGCGGAGTCCTGGTTCGCCGCACGGACGAGCTCGGTCACGGACTGGTCGCGCGAGCGGCTGCTCGAGCGCAAAGGCGCGACCACCGTGTCGGTCGTGCTGCCCGCGCTGGACGAGGAGCCGACGGTCGGCCGCATCGTCGCCTCGATCCGGGCGTCGCTCGGGGAGGGCGTGCCCGAGGCACGGCGCCTGGTCGACGAGCTCGTCGTCGTCGACTCCGGGTCGACCGACCGCACCGCCGATGTCGCGCGCGCGGCCGGCGCCCGCGTGGTACGGCGCGAGGAGGTCCTCACCGATCTCCCCGTCGTGCCCGGCAAGGGCGAGGCGATGTGGCGCGCGCTCGCCGCGACCTCGGGCGACGTCGTGGTCTACGTCGACGCCGACCTGCAGTCGTTCACGCCGTCCTACGTCTCCGGCCTGCTCGGCCCGCTGCTCACCGACCCCGACGTGCAGCTGGTGAAGGCCGTCTACGAGCGGCCCCTCGTCGAGGGCTCCACGGTCGTCAACGCCGGCGGCGGGCGGGTCACCGAGCTCGTCGCGCGCCCGCTGGTCAACCTGCTCTGGCCCGAGCTCGCCGGGCTCGTGCAACCCCTCGCAGGCGAGTACGCCGCGCGGCGATCGCTGCTCGAGTCGTTGCCCTTCCCGTGCGGCTACGGCGTCGAGCTGGCGCTGCTCGTCGACACCTACGAGGCGCACGGCCTCGACGCCATCGCGCAGGTCGATCTCGGCGTGCGCGTGCACCGCCACCACGACGAGCGGCGCCTGGGCCGGATGTCGGCCGAGATCGTGCGCACCGCGCTGGAGCGACTGGCCCGCCGCGGCGACCTGGCCGGCGTCGGCGACCTCGGCACGACGCTCACCCAGTTCGACCGCGACTCCTCCGGCTTCACCAGCTGCACCCACGACGTCGCCGCGCTCGAGCGCCCGCCGCTCGCCAGCCTCGCGGCGTACGCCGACCGCGCCCGCTGATCCGTCATCTCGCCGTCGCCCGGCGTTCGGCCGGCGGTCGTCGTCCTCAGGCGCCGAGGCGCGCTGTCGGCTCGATCTCGACGATCTCGGCGGACACGACCGGCGCGTGGCTGGACGCGACGACCGCGGCGAGGTCGGCGACGCGGTGCGCGTCGCAGTAGGCGCGCGCGTCCGGGTTGGGCAGGTAGCCCTCGGGCAGCCGGCGCAGCACCCAGTGGGTCGCGGCGCGGTGGCAGTCGGGGTAGTTGCAGTCGGCCATGTGCTCACCTCTCCGGGGGAATTGTTGCGCGCGTGACCAAAACAACGTCAAGGTAGTTCACCCACCGTTCACGCAACCGTGATGCGCGCTCCCACCCGTGGGGCGCTGCGGCAGGCTGTGCCTGTGCGCCCCGCCCACCGGCTCCGGCAGATCGTCAACGCCGTGAACCTCGCGACGCCCCTCGGCCTCGCCGCCGCGAAGGCCCAGCGCGGCCGGCTCGAGCGCGGCCCCGATGGCCTGGTCATCGGTCGGGACGCGACCGGCCGCTTCCCCGTCGCTGCGGCGTACACCGTGGGCAACGTGGTCGTCGTGCGCCCAGGGGTGGAGCTCACCGACGACCTGCTCGCGCACGAGGGCGCCCATGCGACGCAGTGGGCCTGCTGCGTGGTGCTGTTCCTGCCGCTGTACGCCGCGGCGATGGGCTGGTCGTGGCTGCGCACCGGGGACCACTGGAGCCGCAACGTCTTCGAGCGACGCGCCGGTCTCGCCGCAGGCGGGTACGTCGAGAACCCGGTGCGGCGCAGGCGTCAGGCCGGGTAGTCCTTGCCCACCACGACGACGAGGCGCAGCTTCGGCATACCGGCCAGCGGGAACTCGACGCGGCCGTCGGCGGCGGGGAGGTCCTTGACCATCGTGTCGCGTGCGGCCACGTGGCCGTTGAGGTAGATCGTCGTGGCGGCGATGCCGCCCTTGGTCCAGTTGCCGACCGAGGTGACCTTCCACCCGTCGGCGCGCAGCTTCGCGGCGACCTTCGCGGCCAGGCCGGACTTCCCCGTGGCGTTGAGGACGACCACCGGCACGCTGCGGTCGACGGCGCTCACGGGCTTCGTGGTCGTCGACGGTGCCGGCGACACGGCCGACGGGCTCACCGACGGCGCGGTGGTCGGTGACGTCGACGGCGACGGCGTGGACGACGTCGAGAGGGACGGCGACGGGGTGGGGGTCGGGCTGGCGCTCGCCGAGGGCGCCGCGCCCGGCGGCTCCGCGGTGGCCGTGCGGTCGGACTCGAGGTGCAACCAGCCCGCGGCCAGCGCCACGCCCGACACCAGCGCGAGCGCGAGCGGCACGATCGCCCGGCCGGGACCGGACGGGGTCGCGCTCGCGATCTTCTTCACCGCGGCGGGAGGTGTCGCCGCGCGAGCCTGCTCCTCGGCGGCCCGACGGCGGGCCTGCCGTCCGCCGACCGCTCCGACAGGCAGGACGTCGGTGGCGTTGTAGGCAGTGTCGTCGTGCGCAGCCTCGTCGGCGCCGGGCTGGTAGCCGAACGGGGCGTCGTCCTCGGCGCCCGGCGTGGGTCCCGAGGGACCGGCCGGGTCCGCGCCGTACGGCGTCGGCTCGTCGGTGCCGGTCATGCCGTCCTCGCCGGAGTAGGTCGTCATGCTTCCCCCTCAACCGCGGGCCGTGCCCGCGAGCCGCTAGAGGTCGATGCCGAGACGGCGGGCCGAGCGGGCCCGCTGACGCGCGGCACGCATGCGCCGAAGGCGCTTGACGAGCATGGGGTCGGCCTCGAGGGCCGCCGGGTTGTCGATCAGGGCGTTGAGCACCTGGTAGTAGCGGGTCGCGCTCATGTCGAACAGCTCGCGGATCGCCTGCTCCTTCGCGCCGGCGTACTTCCACCACTGCCGCTCGAACTCGAGGATGGCGCGGTCGCGCTCGGCCAGGCGGTCACCGGACGGCATCGGCTCGACTGCGCGCACGGCGTCCATCCAGGCGGTCCTCTCTCGGCGACGGCTCGCGGGCCGCGCGACGTACGACCGCACCCTCGGCGGGTGCGTGGGGCCACTCTACGGGGCGAATCCCACCCATGTCATTCACCCCTGAGGTGAACCTCCGGTGCCGTCGCCGACCCGCCCGACTGCCCGCATCGTCGCAGGTCAGATGCTGTACGCCGGTGCCCCGCGCACGCCTCGCGCGGGGACACGGGACGGCCGGGAGCCTCACGGCCGCAGGACATAGACCTTGCGGAGGGTCTCGTGCACGGTCCAGGTGGTCCGCGCGCCGGCCGAGAGCAGGCCGACGTCGCCAGGTCCGACCTCGAGCACGGGGCCGTCCTGGACCGTCACGGTGGCCCGTCCCGAGAGCACCACGAACACCTCGTCGGCCTCGACGTCGCTGCTGACGCCGGTGCCGTGCTGCCAGACGCCGACCTCGAGGTCGTCGCCCTCGTGCAGCGGCAGCACGCGCACCTCGGGCGCGCCCTCGACGACCTGGCCCGGGTCCAGCGTCGACTCAGCCAGCTCGGCGTCGGGCAGAGCGGCAGCGCGGACGACGCGGCAGGCCTCGGTGAACATGCTCCGAGGCTAACCTGCGGGCCTCGGTGGGCCGACCGGGTGACACCTCTCCAGACCGGTTCAGCGAGACGCCGATCACATCTCCGTCAGACCCGCGCGGTCGACCCTGCCGAGGTTCGGGCAGCCGGTCCCGCGCCGATGCCGCATCCGCCCGCTGGACCCGTCGTTCGACCCCATCCGCCCTCCAGAACGTCTGGGCGCCAAGGTTTCGCGGCCGTCACGCTCTGGCGCGGCTCACGTGTCCCTCCAGCCTCACCACCCCCGCTCCAGACCACGGATGCGCGCGACCGATGTCGGCAGTGAGCACTGAGGGAGGGGCTATGAGGATGGATCGCACCACGCTGAGGACCGTCGTCCCGCCCGTGCTCGCACTCGGGCTCGTCGCACTGCTCACCCACCCCGTCGACGCCCTGCCCTCCCCCACCTCGACGCTGCCCTCCACCGGCGCCACCGCCGCCCGGGGAGGCGTGCAGGCCCGCGTCCCCGGCGTCGCCTTCCAGCAGCAGCTCCGCGTCGTCGACGGCAGGCTGCGCACCGCGGTTCTCGTGAACGTGGCGGCGCCCGCCGGACGCGCGACCGTCCGCGAGCTGCCCGGCTGCGCGGTCGCCCTGACCCCCGGTGTCGTGGGCTGGCTGGACTGCGCCTACGCCGGCCGCGCCGCCGTCACGATCGACGTCGTGCTCGCCGACGGCGAGCGGGTCACCCGCAGCGACGTCCCGGTCCGCGGCTGATCACCGACCAGCTCCGTCGGCGGTGTT
Source organism: Candidatus Nanopelagicales bacterium (assembly GCA_035702165.1). GTDB lineage: Bacteria > Actinomycetota > Actinomycetes > S36-B12 > CAIYMF01 > Longivirga. The sequence goes on along the minus strand of DASSQW010000184.1, from coordinate 4,305 downwards.
CGGCGACGGTCAGCGTGGGCCAGCGGCCTCCGTGCTGTTCTGCTGACCCTGCGTGCGCGCCGCCGGCGTCGGTACCGGGCTCTCGCAGTGGCCAGGGGCCGCGGGGGCGGTCGGCGCCAGGACTCTGAAGAGCTCGAGGTTGTGCCGGCACTCGCGCTCGAGCCGGAAGCCCCGCCCCGATGTCGCCACCAGGGAGCCCTCGTCGTCGAGGAGCCACGCCCAGGTCCCGGACCGCGGCTCGTGGACCACGTGCACGGTCCCCGAGCCGGCGACGACGCGCACCCGACCCAGATCGAGGAGGGCGGACTCGGCATCCGGATGCGCGTGCGCCGAGCGGCCCAGCTCCCGGTTGTTGGCGCTCAGCAGCCGCCAGCCGATCCCGCCGGCCCAGCCCATGCGGGCCCCCGGGACGAGCTGGAACCGCGGCTGCACCATGTCGCCTCCGGTCGACCTGCCTGACGTCGTCCCCACCTGCAGGTCAGCGTCGCCCGGGAACCGGGACGACAGACGTCGGCCCGGTGAACGACATCGGTCGGACGGGTGAACGGCCGGACCTCCACCTGGACCGCCGTCCGGGTCACCCACTCGGTCGCGTCACGCAGCGTGCCCACGCGTTCGGCTCAGCAAGTGCGCTCCCAGGACCGACGAAGCACCCCCATCGGCGTCGGCCCGCGACGCCGCTGCATCGAGTCCTGGGGGTGCCATGGGGGCGCAGCAGACCGTCGTCGGACGACGCACGGTGCTGGCCGGCACGGCCGCGGTCGCCGGCGTCGCCGCGCTCGGGGTCGCGGCAGCCGCTCCGGCGGAGGCAGCGACGACGGCCGTCATCAAGAAGGTCTACATGTACCGGGTCGGCCGGTACCGCTACAACGCGACCACCCGCGTGACGACCGTCCTGTCGTACACGAAGGTGATCGTCACGGCGCGGTTCTACGGCTCGAAGGTCTACCTGAAGAACTCGAGCGGCGCGTGGGTGCAGATCCCCTACGTGTGGAGCTCGACGAAGAAGGGCCTCTGGTACTCCCGCTACCTCGCCCTGCAGATCGCAGCGGCCGCGGCGTACTCCAAGCTCGCCGCCGACCACAACTCGGGCATCAAGGTAATCCCGCCGAAGACGTTCGTATCGGCGGCCGAGACGTACCGGTCCAACGACTGGGCGCGCCACCTGCTCAACCGCGCGGCGTACGGACCGACCGCCGCCGACCTCGCGAGCGTGCACGCCCTCGGGTATGCCGGGTGGCTCGAGAAGCAGCTCGCGCCGAGCACCATCGACGACTCGGCGTGCACCGCGATCTTGTCGCGGCTCCCCGACCAGTCCAAGGCGATCTGGCGCGTCCGCTACGGCATCGAGAACGGCACGATCAACGGCTGGGACCAGTTCAACTCCGTGCTGCAGGACCTCACGGTCCGGGCGTTGTGGAGCAAGCGTCAGCTGCTCACCGTGCTCGAGGACTTCTGGGGCAACCACTTCAACGTGACGATCTACCACGACGACACCGCCGAGTCGCGCGCCCACTACGCATGGACGATCCGCACGCATGCGCTCGGCAAGTTCACCGACCTCCTGCTCGCCATCACCAAGCACCCGGCGATGCTCACCTACCTGAACAACCGCGAGTCGACGGCCCTGCACCCCAACGAGAACCAGGGTCGCGAGCTCCTCGAGCTGCACACGGTCGGCGTCGACGCAGGGTACGGCGAGGACGGCGTGCTCGACGCGGCGCGGATCCTCACGGGGCTCGGCGTCGACAGCGACAGCGGCGAGTACGAGTTCCAGCCGTGGAACCACTGGACCGGAGCGGTGAAGGTTCTCGGCTTCACGCACGCGAACACCGCCGACACCGGCGGTGAGGCCGTCGCGGACGCGCTGGTGCGCTACCTCGCGCACCACCCCGCGACGGCGAAGCGCATCTGCCACAAGCTCGCGGTGCGCTTCGTGTCGGACACGCCGTCCGACGCGCTCGTCACGATGCTGGCGAACGTCTACCTGAAGAACGACACCAACATCACGATGGTGCTGCGCGCGCTGTTCTCCTCGGCGGAGTTCGCGGCGTCGATCGGCAAGAAGGTCGCGAGGCCCTACGAGCACATCGTCTCGACCGCTCGTCTCATGCAGATCCAGCCGGTCGCCGACAACCTCGACGCGCCCCTGCAGCTGGTGAACCTCGCCGACAACGCCGGCCACAACCCGTTCGGCCAGCCGTTCCCGACGGGCCAGGCCGACACCGCCGACCAGTGGGAGTCGACCGCGACGACGCTCGTGCGCTGGAACAACACGATCTCGGTCGTGTCGAACTGGTACCCCAACGACGTGGTGCGGCCGTCGCTCGTGACGGCGGCGATCGGTCCCACGTTGCCGGGCACGCACGGCGAGCTCGTGGATCTCGTGGCCACCAACCTGTTCGGGCGCACCCTCGCGCCCGAGCACAAGACGGCCGTGCTCGCGTTCCTCGGCGTCACGGCCGACAAGGCGGTGTCGCCGAGCTCGGCGGCCGCGTCGTACGGGCTGAACTCGTTCGTGTCCGTCCTGCTCGACTCGCCGTACATGAGCCTGAGGTGACGTCATGACCGACACCCCTGTCCGCGAGGACTGCTGCGAGGACGCCCGTCGCGCGTCGGTGATGAGCCGCCGCACGCTGCTCAAGGCGCTCGGCGTCGGCAGCGTCGCCATCGCCGCCGGGCCGTCGATCGGCATGAGCGCTGCGTTCGCCGCCGACCCGGGCTGGTCGGGCGACGTCCTCGTCGTGCTGTCGCTGCGCGGCGGCTTCGACGGGCTGTCAGCGGTCGCGCCGATCGGGGACCCGAACCTCACCACGTGGCGCCCGTCGATCGCAGTGCCGGCGGCCTCGGCGTTCCAGCTCGACACGCTCTTCGGCATGCACCCGGCCCTGTCGGCGCTGCAGCCGCTGTGGACCGGAGGCAAGCTCGCCTTCGCGCACGCGACCGGGATGTGGCAGCCCAACCGTTCGCACTTCTCGGCGATGGACGAGATGGAGCGCGCGGCCCCGGGCACGAGCGCCCGCACCGGATGGCTCGACCGCACCCTCGGTCTGCACGCGGTCGGCGGCCCGTTCAGCGCCGTGCAGATGGGCTCGACGTCGATCCCCGAGGCGTTCGCAGGCCCGGTGCCGGTGCTCGGCATGGACACCATCTCGAGCTTCAAGCTCTCCGGCACGAGCAACGCCACGCAGCGCACGAACTGGACCAACGCCCTCAACGCGCTGCACTCCGCCGCCCCTCCCGGGCTGCAGGACTCGGCCTCCGGAACGCTCGGTGCGCTCGGCACCGCGGCCACGCTCGCCGCGACGCCGTACACGCCGGCGAACGGGGCGGCGTACACCAGCAGCGACCTCTCCAGGTCGCTGAAGAACGCCGCACAGCTCATCAAGGCCGACATCGGCCTGCGCGTGCTCACGATCGACCTCGGCGACTGGGACATGCACGCCGACCTCGGACGCGTCGACGGCGGCTGGATGCACGACAAGCTCGCCGACCTGGGCGGCAGTCTCGCGGCGTTCGCGACCGACCTCGGTACGTGGCTCGACAGCACGACGCTGGTGACGATCAGCGAGTTCGGCCGCCGCGTGGAGGAGAACCAGTCCGGCGGCGTCGACCACGGGTGGGGCAACCTCATGATGGTGCTCGGCGGCCACGTCGTGCAGGGCGTGCACGTGCAGATGCCGACCAGCGGCAACCTGCTCGACGAGGCCAACCTCACCGACGGCGACCTCACCGCCAGCACCGACTACCGCGCCGTGCTCGCCGACATCCTGGTCAACCGCACGGGCGCGACGTCCGACCAGGTGAAGTCCGTCTTCCCGAGCTACGCCGGCACCACGATGGGGATCACGACCGCCGCGTGATCAGGTGCGACGACGGCGATCGCCTCGTCGCACGGAGCCCAGCGGTCACCGGCGGGCGCGCGCTCCGCGTCGCGGCATGCGAAGCCGGGCTCACGCGATCGGGCGCACCTGCACACTGTCTGCGTGCCGGATCCCGAGTTCACGATCGTTCCCGCTGCGGTCTCCGACGCCGCTGCCGTCCACGCCCTCAAGATGCGCGCCTTCGCCGAGGAAGGGCGGCTGAGCGGCACCATGGACCTGCCTCCGTTGCAGGAGGGTCTCGCTGCCGTCGAGCACGACATCCGTCAGCACACCGTGTTGATCGCGACCCTCGCAGGGCGGACGGTCGGCAGCGCGCGCGGGGAGGTGTCCGGCGAATCCTGCGAGATACGCGCCGTGTGCGTCGACCCCTCCTATCAGCGGCGTGGCATCGGGGCCGCGCTCGTGCGCGCGATCGAGCAGG
>DASSQW010000183.1:0-2305 GCA_035702165.1 Candidatus Nanopelagicales bacterium | reverse complement strand
GTTCTGGACCCCCGGCGGCTCGTCCACCCCGCTGTTCACCGACCAGCACCTCGACGTCCCGCTCACCTACGAGGACATGGCGGCCAACGGCACCATGCTCGGCACCGGCAGCCCGATGGTCTTCGACGAGACGACGAGCGTGGTGCGCGCGATCAGCCGCTGGATCCACTTCTACAAGCACGAGTCGTGCGGCAAGTGCACCCCGTGCCGCGAGGGCACCTTCTGGCTCGACCAGCTGCTCGAGCGCTTCGCGGAGGGCACCGCCGAGGAGGCCGACATCGACACCGTCGACGAGATCTGCAAGCAGATCGCGGGCCGCTCGTTCTGCGCGCTCGGCGACGCCGCGGCGACGCCGTACGCGCCCGCCCTGAAGTACTTCCGCGAGGAGTTCCTCGCCGGAACCCACACGTCGGCCGACCAGATGTTCGACCCGGTCGCCGCCACCGTCTTCGCGGGAGCTGCAGCGCGATGACCATCACCAGTTCGGGTCCCGCGACCCCCGCCACCGCTCCGGTCGACGGCGTCACCGTCAACGTGGACGGGGTCGACGTGGTCGTGCCCAAGGGGACGCTCATCATCCGCGCCGCCGAGCAGCTCGGCATCGCCGTCCCGCGGTTCTGCGACCACCCGCTCCTCGAGCCGGTGGCCGCGTGCCGCATGTGCCTGGTCGAGATCGAGGGCCAGCCCAAGCCCCAGCCGGCGTGCGCCGTCACGTGCGCCGACGGCATGAAGGTCCGTACGCAGGAGACGTCCGACGTCGCGCGCCAGGCGCAAGAGGGCGTCATGGAGTTCCTGCTCATCAACCACCCGCTCGACTGCCCGGTCTGCGACAAGGGCGGCGAGTGCCCGCTGCAGAACCAGGCGATGTCGCACGGTCGTGGCGAGAGCCGGTTCGACGGCGTGAAGCGCACCTTCCCCAAGCCGATCAACGTCTCGGCGCAGATCCTGCTCGACCGTGAGCGCTGCGTGTCGTGCGCGCGCTGCACGCGCTTCGCCGAGCAGATCGCGGGCGACCCGTTCATCGACCTGCTCGAGCGCGGCGCCAAGCAGCAGGTCGGCACCTCGAGCGACCAGCCGTTCGACTCCTACTTCTCCGGCAACACCGTGCAGATCTGCCCGGTCGGGGCCCTCACGAGCGCCAAGTACCGCTTCCGCTCGCGGCCGTTCGACCTCGTCTCGACGCCGACGGTCTGCGAGCACTGCGCGTCGGGCTGCGGCCAGCGCACCGACGTCCGTCGCGGCACCGTGCTCCGCCGGCTGGCCTGGGACACCCCCGAGGTCAACGAGGAGTGGAACTGCGACAAGGGCCGCTTCGCCTTCGGGCACATGGCCGGCGGCCGGATCGAGGGCCCGCTCGTCCGCGACGACGACGGTTCGCTCGTCGCCGCCTCGTGGCCCGAGGCGCTCACCCTCGCGGCGCAGGGCCTGCGCGCGGCCGGTGCCGGCACGGCCGTCCTCCCCGGCGGACGCCTCACTGTCGAGGACGCCTATGCCTGGTCGCGGTTCGCCCGCGTCGCGCTCGGCACCGACGACATCGACTTCCGCGCGCGTCCCGCGTCGGCGGAGGAGGCGGCGTTCCTCGCGGCCCTCGTCGCCGGCCGTCCCGTGGGTCCGACGTACGCCGACCTCGAGTCGGCCCCGGTCGTGGTCCTCGCCGGGCTCGATGCCGAGGACGAGTCGCCGATGGTCTTCCTGCGCCTGCGCAAGGGCGCGCGCCGCCACGGCGTCCGCGTCTTCTCGGTGGCGCCGTTCGCGACCACCGGCGTGACCAAGGCCCAGGGCCAGGTCATCGCGACCGTGCCCGGCGCCGAAGCCGCCACGCTCGACGCGCTGGCCGACTCCGGCGACGGCGAGGGGGCGCAGGCCGAGGCCGCGCGCCTGCTCCGCGAGCCGGGTGCGGTGCTGCTCGTCGGCGAGCGCCTGGCGCAGACGCCGGGTGCGCTCTCCAGCGCCGCCCGCCTCGCCGCAGCCACGGGAGCCCGGCTGGGCTGGGTGCCGCGCCGCGCCGGCGAGCGCGGTGCGCTCGTCGGCCTGCTGCCCGGCGGTCGTCCGCTCGCGTCCGCCGAGGCGCGCGCCGAGGTCGCCGCCGCGTGGGGCATCGACCCTGCGGCGCTGCCCGACACCGCCGGTCGCGACCTCGAGACCGTCGTCGCGGCGGTGCACGCCGACGACGCCACCATCGCGGCCGCCACCGATCCGTCGAAGGTCGAGCGCTCGGTCGCGGCCATGCTCGTCGGCGGCGTCGAGCCCGCCGACCTCGCCGACCCCGCCGCGTTCCTCGCCGCGCTGGAGTCCGTGCCCTGCG
>DASSQW010000182.1:0-6243 GCA_035702165.1 Candidatus Nanopelagicales bacterium | reverse complement strand
GCCACGAGCAGCGAGGTCGCGACCGCGGACGTGCTCGTCGTCGGCGCGCGACAGGCCGGGTGGTCGGCGCTCGGGGTGTTCCTGCTGTCGACGCTCCTCTTCTCCGCGCTGCACGCGCTCAACGCGCTCTTCGGGGTGCCCTGGCGCGGCACCCTCGTGCAGCTGGCGCTGACCTTCGTCGCGGGCGCCGCGTTCTACGTGATGCGCCTCTCCACGGGCACCCTGCTGGTCGGCATCCTGCTGCACGCGGTGTGGGACTTCACCACCCTCGGCGCCGCAGCCACCGGCCGTACGCCGAAGCCGGCGACGGTCGCTGCGGTGGGGCTCTGCTACGTCGCGGCGCTGGCCGCCCTGGTGGTCATCCTCACCGGTTCGTGACGGAGGACCGTCGCACGGGCCGCTCGTGACGGCGGTCACGCCCGCGGGCGATCGTCGCGCTCCACCCCGGACTAGCGTGGCGAGCGGGGTGAGCAGCATGCGCGTGCTCGTGGTCTACGAGTCCATGTACGGCCAGACCGGCGCCGTGGCAGAGCGCATCGCCCTCGGGCTCGCCCGCACCCACCCCACCGTGCTCCGCACCGTGCAGCGCGCCACGAGCAGCGAGGTCGCGACCGCGGACGTGCTCGTCGTCGGCGCTCCGACGCATCACCACGGACTGAGCACCAACGAGAGCCGCCTCGTCGCCCGCGAGGCGGCTGAGCGCGGCATGACGCCGCTCGAGATGAAGGCCGACCCGCTCGTGCCGGGCATCCGCGAGTGGCTCGGGACGCTCGTCCCACCGCAGGGCTGCCGCGCGGTCGCGTTCGACACCCGCGTCGACGGCCCGAGCATCCTCACCGGACGCGCCGTCCACGAGATCGACAAGGGTCTCGCGCACGCCGGCGCGCTCATCGTGGCCGCGCCCGAGAGCTTCCTCGTGCGCACCGACAGCAGCCTCGTCGACGGCGAGGGCGACCGGGCCGAGGCGTGGGGCCTCACGCTCGGCGCCGCCCTCAGCGCCCTCGAGGCCTGACCGACGCGTCACTCGTTCGCGGATCGCCTCCCGCGGCGCGGCGTACCGGCCCACTAGCGTGATCCGTACTGGCGGGAGGGGCTCATGGCCAAGTCGCAGCGGATGACTCCGCGCGTCACGGCGGCGGCTGCCACAGTGGTGGTGCTCGTCCTCGTGCTCATCGGTGCCGTGGCGCTCTGGATCATGCGCAGCGGCACGTCGTCGAGCTCGGGCTCGGTGTCGGATCCGGTCACCATCGTCAAGTACGACGCGTCCTTCACCGTCTCCGCCGACGGCACGCTGCACGCCGTCGAGACCATCGACGCCGACTTCCCCTACGGCCGGCACGGCATCTTCCGCTACTGGGACGAGGTCGACCCGAGCGACCCGTCGGCGCGCTACCCGGTCACGATCCTGAGCATCCTGCGCGACGGCTCCCCGGACAACGTCGCGATGTCGCGCGACGGGACCGTGGTGATCGCGAAGATCGGCGACGCCGGAGTCGTCCTCGATCCTGGCGTCCACCGCTACGTGCTGTCCTACACGGTGCCCAACGTGCTGCGCCCCGTGCGCGACGTGCCGATGGTCGGAGCGACGTCGGACGGAGCCCGTGACGGCACCGAGCAGTCGGTGTTCGCCTGGTGGGTGGTCGCCTCCAACTGGGAGATGGCGATCCAGGAAGCCAGCGTGCGCGTCACGCTCCCCAGCCCCGTCACGCAGGGCCTGTGCCGCACGCCCGCCCTGAGCGGGACGTGCACCGTCACCGGAGCAGGCACCAGCACCATCACCGTCACCGCGCAGGGCCTCGATCCGCGCACCGGTGTGGAGGTCGCGGCGTACTCCGCGGCACCCCCGTCGCCCAGCGTCTCGCTGCCCTGGGGCGCGCGCTGGGACCAGTTCCTCGGAACGGTGTCGTGGCTGCCGTTCCTCCTCCTGCTGCTCGCGGGGATCGCCGGCGTCGTCGGCGTCGCCTGGGTGCGGTCCGCGACCGAGCAGCCGCCGGGTGAGCCTCTGCAGTACGAGCCGCCTCCCGGCCTCGGGCCGGTCCAGTGCGAGTACCTCGTGAGCGAGTCGACCGGTACGGCCGCCCTGACCTCGACGGTGCTGCACATGGCCGAGCAGGGGATGGTCACCCTGGAGGACCACGGCGGCTCGTGGACGGTGACCTACGCCGCGGCTGCGGAGAAGTGGGCCGCGGCGGACCCCGTCGCGCGGGCGGTGGGCGCCGGGCTCGGGGTCGACGCGCCGGGCGGCTCGTTCACGGCGTCGGCGACCGAGGCGTCGGGCGCGACGGTGCGCACGACCATCACGGCGCTCGAGCACGCGGCGCGCTCGTGGTCCGACGAGGGGCTGTGGCGCTCGGACCCGATGGTCTGGTGGGGGCGCGCCGGGGTCGTGCTCTCCCTCCTCGCCGCCGGGATCCTCGGGCTCGTCGGACCGATGATCCTGGCCCTGCCGTTCGCGGTGTTCGCCGTCTGCGCGGCGGCGCTGTTCGCGACCGGGATGTCGCGCCGTCGCACCTACCTCGCGCGCGAGTCCTGGATGAAGGCGGCCGGCTTCCGCAAGTTCCTGTCGACCCCGTCCTCGGAGGACCGGTTCGACTTCGCCGCACGCGGCGACCTCTGGATCGCCTACGTCCCCTACGCCGTCGGCTTCGGCTGCGCCGACGCGTGGGCGGAGAAGTACCGCGCGGCCGTCGGCCACGAGCCGCCGACGCCGTCCTGGTACCCCGTGCACTCCTACTACGGTGCTTCGATGTTCTCGTCGTCGGGCGGGTTCGACTCGTTCAACGCCGCCGTCGCGTCGTCGGTCGCCGCCTACACCGCGGCGCACTCGAGCAGCAGCGGGGGCGGTGGCGGTTTCGGCGGCGGCGGTGGAGGGGGCGGCGGGTCGTGGTGACCAGTCGTGGAGCGTGCGGGCGCCTGCCCGCACCGAGGATCGGAGCACGCCCGTGATCGGGGTCATCATCCTGCTCGTCGTCATCGTCGCCCTGGTGCTGTTCGCCGTGAGCGGGTTCAACCGCTTGCGCACGCAGGACATCAAGGCGCAGGAGGCGCTCGGCGGCATCGACGTCCAGCTCACCCGCCGCGCCGACCTGGTGCCCAACCTCGTCGAGACGGTGAAGGGCTACGCCGCGCACGAGAAGGGCGTGTTCGAGGAGGTCACGAGGGCTCGCGCGCAGGTGCAGGCCGCGACCGCTGCCGGTGCCACCGTCGAGCAGAAGGCGGCCGCCGCCGAGGCGCTCGACAAGAGCCTCGTGAACGTCAACGCCGTCGCCGAGGCCTATCCCGAGCTCAAGGCGTCGACGAACTTCCTCTCGCTGCAGCAGCAGCTCGCCTCGACCGAGGACCAGCTCGCCTTCGCCCGGCAGTACTACAACGACTCGGTGTCGACGCTGAACCAGAGCGTCGCGACGATCCCGTGGATGTGGTTCGCGGGCATGGCCGGCGTCTCGAAGCGCGCGTTCTACGAGGCGCCGACCGGGCAGGCCACCCCGCCGCAGGTGACGTTCTAACCGGTCACCCGGACGCCACGGCGCGGCGCGCGCGACTCCGCGGCGCGCCTGAGCGACCCTGGATCGGTACGACGATCCACGGGAGGGACCACCATGCGCAGCGCACGCATCCTCGTCGTCGCCGGGGCGGCGCTCGCCCTCGCGGCGTGCACGTCGTCGGGCAGCCCGACCGCGACGTCGAGCTCGCCGACCGCCACCCCGACCTCGGCGTCGCCCACGACCACCTCCGCCTCGCCCACCTCGGAGTCCCCGACCCCGACCCCGACGTCGGCGAGCCCCTCGACCACGGCAGGCGTCACCCTGGTCACGCTCTCGCTTCAGGACGACGCGAACTGCCCCGGCGGCCGCCTCGGCGCGCACAACACCCTGGTCGCGCCGGTGTGGGAGAAGTTCACGAAGATCCCGACGTCGGGCACGGTCGTCGTCGCCGTCCCGACGAAGTACACGAAGTCCCTGGCGTTCGACATCCAGTGCCGCTCGTGGCCGAACACCGGCGCTGTCCCCATCGTGGTGCTGCAGTACGAGGGCACCCAGCCCGGCGACGTACCGCCGACCAACGGCAAGGGCCAGCCGCTCGGCGAGCAGGGCTCCTACTGCTGGGCCGGCACGCGCGAGGCCACCAGCGCCATCACCGTGCGCGCGTGGATCGACCAGGGCGACGGCTCGCCGCTGTCGGGCAAGGTCGCGCTCTACGCCGACCCCACGGTCGCGACGGTCGGCTTCTCGCGCACGGGCCAGCGCTGGGACGAGGCGCCCGACGGCCAGATGGGCCACCAGGACGAGCCCTACTGCTGACCCCACCAGCTCCTGCCCACCTACTGGCCCTTTCCCACGGCGCGTCGCGGTCGGGAAAGGGCCAGAAGGTGGGCAGATCGTGGTGGGTCAGGGGACGGGGAGGACCCAGGCGTCGTCGGTGATGATCGGGACGACGCTGCCGTCGGCCCGGATGCCGTCGACGCTGACACCGGGGCCGCCGACGACGACGTCGGTGTGGACCGCCGAGACGTTGAGACCGGCGGCGAGCAGCTCGTCGCGCGAGAGCGCGGATCCGTCGGGCACGCAGAACGGGAAGCCCGAGCCCCACGCGACGTGGCAGCCCGCGTTCTCGTCGTAGAGCGTGTCGTGGAAGACGACGCCCGCGGCTCGTACGCGCGAGGTGCCGTCGACCAGCGAGACCTCGCCGAGGTACGCCGCGCCCTCGTCGGTGGCGTGCTCGGCGCGGACGGCGTCGCCGTGGGTGTCGGCCTCGACCTCGGCGACGCGCCCGCCCTCGAAGCGCACCACGAGCCCCTCGACCACGACGCCGGCCCGCGGCATCACGAGCGGCCGGGTCAGCCGGATGACGCCGTCCGCACGGCTGCGGTCGGGCGAGGTGAAGACCTCCTCGGTCGGGAGGTTCGGCATGAACGGCACGCCGGCCTTCGTCGCGATGCCCCCGCCGGTCCACGTGTGGCCGGGGATGAGGCCGACCGTGAGGTCGGTGCCCTCGCCGTGGTAGCGGACGGCGTCGAGCCCGAGGCCGCTGAGCGCCGCGGCGCGCGCGGTGAGCTCGGCCTCGCGCGCGACCCAGGCCGCGACGGGATCGGGCTCGTCGAGGCGCAGGACGACAGCGACCTTCTCCCACAGCGCCTCGAGGTCGGGCTCGCCGAACACCTGGGTCGCCCAGCCCTCGTTCGGTGCGGACGCGACCGTCCAGGTGACGTCGCCACCCATCATCAGCGCGCGGCTGGACGCCATCAGCTCGCGCGGCATCGCGGCGAGCCGGTCGGCGGCCACCCCGTCGAACGCGTGCGGGTCCGCCGTACCGGTGAGCCGGATGAAGCACGCGCCCACCTCGCGGGCGTGCTCGAGCCGCGCGTCGAGCCACGGCTCGTGGCTGGTGAGCGACTCCATCGGTGCGTGCTCGAGCGCGGCACGGCGCACGCCGGCGTCGTTGAGATCGACGACGACGCGGAACGCGCCGGCGCGGTAGGACTGCTCGGTGATCGCGCGCGCGAGCGGCAGGTGCTCGACGTCGGCGGTGACATAGACGGTGCTGCCGGGGCGCACCGCGGCACCGACGCGCACGACGAGCTCGGCGTACTTCTGGATCCTCGTGTCGACCATGCGACCACCGTAAGGGACGGCCCTGTTCGTGGCCGAACGTCGTCCGCGGAGGCGTCATCGGCGTCTGCGACCCCCGGTCCTGAGGTCCTCGCCGATGGGGTTTGTCACTCTCAAGACAGGGTGCCATCACGGGAGGCTTCACACGGTCACGCGCCGTGAGAGTCGTCGGTCTTGAGTGCTACGAGGGGGACGAAATCCCCATCAGGACAGGCGATTTCGCGCTCCTTGATCACGAAGAGCGACGATCTGTGAGGCGTTCGACCCACTCCGAGAGCGGCGCGTGAGCATCAGGCGAGTGATGCGTGCGGAGCGACTTCAGACAGTGATCACGCGGGTCCGACCACTTGATCATGATCAGTACGCACCGTGCCTCCGAGCACCCCTCGCACGCCCACACGTCCCCCACCACCAGCCGCAGCAACAGCTCCGCGCTCCGACCCCTGGCGCTGGTCGTCGCCGGCGCGATGACGGCGTCGCTCGTGATCGCGGCGGGTGCGACGCAGTCGTTCGGCGCACCTGCGCCGGCTGCCGCCAGCGTCGCGTCGACCACCTCCGCCACGGCCTCGACGGCGTCGGTCGTGAGGCGCTCCGCGCACGTCGTGTCGGTGCACTGGATGATCCGCGGACGCGG
>DASSQW010000181.1:0-2554 GCA_035702165.1 Candidatus Nanopelagicales bacterium | reverse complement strand
TCGGCCTCGGACGGGACGAGCAGCAGGGACTGGCCCGCGGCGCCGAGCTCGGCGGCGATGCCGCTGAGCATCGACACCAGTCCCGGGTCGGTGAAGGCGTAGGGCAGCCGCTCGGTCAGCAGGACGCCGATGGTGCTGGCGCGCCCGCGGCGCAGCGACCGACCGGCCGGGTCGGGGCCGCCGTACCCGAGCTCGGCCGCGACGGCGAGCACCCGCTCGCGGGTGGCTGCCGAGAGCTGGTCTGGGCGGTTGTAGGCGTTCGAGACGGTCATCCGGGAGACGCCCGCCGCCTTCGCGACGGTGTCGAGCGTGGGCCGGTCCGCCATGCGGGTCACCTCCTCGGGAACAGGGTTGGCCATCTGCGCGTTGGCGCTGTATCGTTCCAGACTGTATCGGTACAGAACTGGGAAAGACTCACTGAGGAAGTCGGCTCGTGGACCTGCACTCCTTCGCCCTGCTGCTCGCCTACGCGGGCTCGGCTGTCGGCGTACTCATGGTCGCCCCGCAGATCGTGCGCACGGTGACCCACCCGCATCTCGGCGGCGTCTCGCCGTGGAGCTGGGCGATCAGCGCCGTCGCGTGCACGCTGTGGCTCACCTACGGCCTGCGCGCGGGCTCGATGCCGCAGGTGCCCGGCAACGTCCTGCTCGTCTCCGGTGCCGTCGCCATCGTGCTGCTGGTGCCCGCCGAGTGGAGCCGCGCCCGCCGCGCCTGGGCCCTGTTCGGCGTCACCGCGCTTCTCGTGATCTTCAGCACCTACCTCTCGCCCGAGCAGGTCGGCTTCTTCGCCTTCGGCATCGGCCTGTTCTCCGCCTGGCCGCAGCTGTTCGAGACGGTCTGGCTGCGTCGCGGGATGGGCCCGTCGGCGCTGTCGATGAGCTCGCAGGTGCTCAAGGTCGTCGGCCAGGTGCTGTGGCTGACCTACGCCGTGCTCGCGGTCGACGCCCCGGTGATCGTCGCCGCCGTCGTCGCCCTCTCGGCCAACGCCGTGATCGCCGCCGTCGAGTCCGGCCGCCGCCGCGCCGCCGCGACCAGCGAGCCCCTCTCCGCCGTCGAGCCCGAGCTCGCCGCAGCCTGACCGACGGAACCTCTCCGTCGACGTCGATGCGCCGCTGACATCGATGGGTGTTCAGCGCGGCCTCTATCCCGCGCTCAGCACCCCTCGATCACCCCTCGCCGTCGAGGGGTGCCCAGCGCGGCCTCTATCCCGCGCTCAGCACCCCTCGACCGGGGGGTACGTCGAGCTCTGCGTACTCAGGCGTGTCGGGTCGCGCGTCGTCCCCAGCTCCCTTCGGTGCTTCGCTTGCGACTGTCGGTCGCGCGATCAGGGTGGCGGCATGCCGCGACGCCTCGAACTCGGTGATCTGCACGCACCTCTCGCCGCCCTGATCGCTCGTCAGGAGGGTGTGGTCCGTCGCAGTCAGCTGCGCGAGCACGGCGTGACGCGGGACAACGTCGCCGCCCGCATCGCCGCCGGCCGGTGGCAGCTCGTCGCACCCGAAGTGGTGAGCGTGGACAACGGACGGTTGGACAGGTCTCAGCTGCTCTGGCGTGCCGTCCTGCATGCTCCCGGCGCGTCCTGGATCGGGCACCTCAGCGCGCTCGAGGAACGAGGCCTGCAGGGATGGCGCCGCGACGACGTGCACCTTCTGCTGCGCCGCTGTCGCCGGCCTGCGCCCCTCTCGGGAGTCGTGATCCATCAGAGCGAGCGGATCCCGGCCGAACCGCCGGATCTCGCCGCGGGCCTCCCGCTCGTCGCAGCAGCGCGCGCGACTCTGGACGCTGCCTGCACGATGCCGCATCCCACGGTCGCGGCGGGCCTGGTGATCGCGTCCCTTCAGCAGCGGGTCACGACGTCGGAGGCGCTCGACGTCGAACTGGCGGCCGCGGGTCGCGTCCGGCACAGGATCGCGATCATGGCCGCCCTGGAGTCTGCGCGATCTGGCGCAGAGTCACAGTCCGAGGCTGATGCGGGACCACTCGTACGACGGGCGGGCCTTCCCGAACCCCGCCGCCAGGTGTGGATCGCCGGTCGCCGACGGGACATGGTGATCGACCTGCCCGACGGCACCAGGCTCGTGCTCGAGATCGACGGGCCTCAGCACGACGACCCCCGGGCACGATGGGTCGACTCCCAACGCGACGCCGAGCTCATCGCACTGGGCTACCGGGTCCTGCGCATCCCGGCGTACGTCGTGCGGACCGACCCCGATCGAGTCGTGGCCCAGCTGCGAGGGATCCGGCTCCACGCCGAGCAGCGAGCGCGTTCGATGGGTGTTCAGCGCGGCTTCTAACCCGCGCTCAGCACCCATCGACGTGCGGGTTCTGTCGATGGGTGTTCAGCGCGGCTTCTATCCCGCGCTCAGCACCCCTCGACTCGACCGACGAGGACGCGCACGGACGCGACGGGCGGGGGGTCAGGCGGGGGTGAGCTCGGGGTCGGGGTCGGGTGCCCGGCTGGTGAGGGCGTCGCCACGCGGTACGGCGTAGCTCGCGACGGCGGCGACGAGGCAGAGGGCGCCGGCGACCCACCAGGCGAGGTCGTAGGAGCCGG
>DASSQW010000180.1:0-17712 GCA_035702165.1 Candidatus Nanopelagicales bacterium | reverse complement strand
GCGCGCGAGCACGCGCACCTCGTGCCCCGCGTCGAGCAGCTCGGGCACCAGCCGGCCGCCGATGTACCCGGTGACGCCCGTGACCAGGATCCGCATGCCGCCCATCCTGGCGGTGCCGTCGGGACCGCGCGCGCCGACCGTGCGCGCCCCCTCAGGTCATCGGCCGGACGACGCCAGGGACGACACCAGGAACCACACGACGAAGACGACCATCGGCAGGGCGAAGAGCCAGATCCCGACGTCCGCCAACCGTCGGCGGTAGCCGCGTCGGCTGCCCGGGACCCGGCTCATGCCTTCCGCCAGACGCCCCCACATCCGGACCTGGCCCATCGGGGTGTAGTCGCTCTGCGGCTCGGCGCCGGGCAGCCCGGTCCACGGATCCAGCGGCCCCGTCGGTGGTGGCACGGCCCCGCGACGTCGCCCCCGTCTGCTCACCCGCCCAGCATCGCAGGCGGCGAACGCCGTGTCCGGCCCGACGCGGTCAGGCCGGCGGGACGGCGGGCGGAGTGGTGCCGGGGAGGTTCTGGCGCTGGAGGACGGGGACGCGGACGCCGGCCTCGTCGAACGCGAGCTTGAGCTGCTCGCGGATCGCGCGCGCGGCGACCATCTGCTTGTCGGGCGCCGCCTTCGCGGTGATCCGCACGAAGACGGCGTCGCCGCTGACGCTCTCGACTCCGGCGTAGGTCGGCGTCCCGAACAGCGTGTCGTCGTACTGCGGGTCGTCGTCCATCTCGACGCCGATGCGCTCGATGATGCGGCGCACCTTGTCGAGGTCCTCGTTGTAGGCGATCGGTACGTCGACGACGGCCATGGTCCAGCCCTGCGAACGGTTCCCGACGCGCAGGATCTCGCCGTTGCGGACGTACCAGACGACGCCGGAGAGGTCGCGCACGCGCGTGATGCGCAGCGTGACCTCCTCGACCGTGCCCGTCGCGGGGCCGAGGTCGACGACGTCGCCGACGCCGAACTGGTCCTCGAGCACGAGGAAGACGCCGGACAGGAAGTCCTTCACCATCGTCTGCGCGCCGAAGCCGAGCGCGACGCCGATGACGCCGGCGCTCGCGATGAGCGGCCCGAGGTTCACCCCGATCTGCGCGAGGATCAGCAGCAGCCCGATGGTCAGCACCGTGAAGGTGGCCACGCTGGTGAGCAGCTGGCCGAGCGCCTCCGCGCGCTGCTCGCGCCGCGCCGACATGAGCACCGCGGTGAGCTCCTGGGTGTGCTCGGCTGCTCGTGCCTGGCCCGGGCGCTCCTCGCGCAGCCGGACCTTGGCCTGCGCCGTCACCCGGCGGATCACCCTGATCAGCAGCCACCACACCAGCAGCGAGATGACGACGATCAGGATGATCGCGAGCAGGTTCGTGGCCATCCAGGCGAGCACCACCTGGTACCACGCGTTGCTCGTCGCCGCGGCCGAGGGGCTCGCCGCCACGGGGATCTCGAAGGGCATGGCTCCAGACTAGTTGAGCCGCAGCCCCGTCCAGCGCGCGGCGAAGGCCAGCATGTCCGCCGACTCCTCGACCGACTTCGACAGCTTGCGCGCGCCGTGCCCGACGTCGCCGTCGGTGCGGATCAGCACCGGCTTGGTGCCGGCCTGCGCGTGCTGCACGGCGGCGCACAGCTTGCGACCGTGCATCGGGTCGGTGCGCGTGTCGTTGTCGAAGACGACGAACATCGTCGCCGGGTACTCCGCCCCCTCGCGCACGTTGTGGTACGGCGAGTACCCGAGCAACCAGTCGAGCTCCTCGGGGACCGCGGGGTCGCCGTACTCGACGGTCCACGACAGGCCGAGCTCGGAGGTGACGTAGCGGACCATGTCGAGAAGCGGTGCCACGCAGATGGCGGCGCCGTAGAGCTCGGGCCGCTGCGTGATCGCGGCACCGACGAGCAGGCCGCCGTTGCTGCCGCCGTTGATCGCGAGCTGGTCGCGCGTGGTCCAGCCCTCGCGCTCGAGGAACTCGGCGGCGGCGTGGAAGTCGTCGAACACGTTCTGCTTGTCGCCGAGCATCCCGGCGCGGTGCCAGTCCTCGCCCTCCTCGCCGCCGCCGCGCAGGCACGCGATGGCGTAGACGCCGCCGGCCTCGACCCACGCGAGCGCGACCGCGGAGAAGCCCGGGGTCATCGAGATCCCGAAACCGCCGTAGCCGTAGAGGATCGTCGGCCGCGGCACGTCGGGCTCGGCGGCCTTGGACAGGATGAACATGCGGACGACGGTGCCGTCCTGCGACGGGTACTCGACCATCTGCGAGTGGATGTCGGGCACGTCCACGGAGCCCGGCGGCGTCGCGTAGAGCGAGACCTCTCCGGTGCGGGCGTCGTAGGAGTAGACGTGCACCTGCGTCGTGAAGTCGGTGTAGACGAACCACATCACGGGGCCGCCGTCGGGACGCTCCGCGAGACCTCCGAGGGTGCCGACCCCCGGGAGGGGCAGGTCGCCGGTCCGCGCGCCGGATGCCGCGTCGTGCAGGGAGATCTCGCCGACGCCGTGCCGCGTCCACGCCACGGCGAGCACCGGCTCGTCGATGCCGTCGAGGATGGCCAGGTCCTCGAGCACCGCCTCGTCGTCCTCGGCGACCAGCTCGCGCCAGCTCTCGTACGCGAGGGCGTCGGGCTCGACGAGCATCACGCGGCCGCGCGGCGCGTCGCGGTCGGTGTGCACGAGCAGCCGCCCGTCGCGTGCGAAGTAGAGACCCGTCTGCGCGTCGACGTCGACCTGGACGTCGACGAGCGCCGGCTCCTCGAGCGACGACGCCGTGAGGTCGGCGAGCCACAGGTCGTTGCGCGGCTCGGTGCCCTCCTGGCTCGACAGCTGCAGCCAGCGGCCGTCCATGCTCACCTGCACGCCGAAGTACGACGTGATCGGCCGTCCCGCACCGAAGATCTCGACGTCGGTGCTCGGGTCCGCGCCCAGGCGGTGCAGGTAGACGCGGCGGTGGAACTGCGCCTCGTCCGCGGGCACGAGCGACGGGTCGAGCCGGCGCACGTAGTAGTACGCCGCGGCGCCGGGCAGCCACGCGACAGGCGAGTAGCGCGCACGGTCGATCGGCCCGTCGACGACCTCGCCCGTCTCGACGTCCAGCACGCGCAGCACCGATTCCTCGGTGCCGCCCTCGCTGAGCTGGTAGGCCAGCAGGTGGCCCTCCTTGCTCGGCTGCCACGAGTCGAGCGTGGTGCGTCCGGTGTCGTCGATCGCCATCGGGTCGAGCAGCACGCGCTCGGTGCCCTCGGGGTCGACGGTCCAGAGCACGGCGAACTGCTGGTCGCCTGCGCGCTTCATGTAGAAGCGGCGCTCCCCGCGGAACACGGGTACGCCGATGGCCCCCGCCGACACGAGCTCCGCGACGCGCTCGCGCCAGTGCTCGGTCGTCGTCCACTCCGCCCGCTCGGCCTCGAGCAGCGCGTGCTGCGCCGCGGACCACGCGACGGTCCGCTCGTCCTCGGCGTCCTCGAGGTAGCGGTAGGGGTCGGGCACGGCACGACCGGAGAGGTCGTCGACGAGATCGAGGCGCGGGGCGTCGGGGTAGGTCGGCACGGCCGACACCCTAGGCGGGGCGCGGCCCCGCGGCGCGGCGGGATGACCGGCGCGTCATCCCTTGGGCGGCAGGCTCCGCGCGTACGCCGCGCAGCGGTCGGCCCAGGCGGCGAGCTGGGCGTCGGTCGCGAGGTCTGCGGCAGGGACGCGCAGCCAGCCGGTCATCGGCCGCCCCTGCATCACCGCGATCTCCGCCGAGGTGGTGTCGACGAGCTCGTCGGACTCGGCCGGGTCCACGCGGAGCAGGGCGTCGCCCTGGCTGCTGGCGGCGATCGCCATGTTGCCGTTCACGAGGAACGCCAGGCCGCCGAACATCTTCTTCTCGCTGACGCCGGCCTCACCCTCGAGGTGGGCACGCATCCGGGCGGCGAGCTCCGCGTCGTAGGCCATGCCGCACAGGCTGGCACGCGGGACCGACGTCGCGGAAGCCTCAGACCTCGGCGGGGAGCAGCGCCTCGATCGCGCCGCGCATCGTCTCGGGCTTGGTCTGCGGAGCGACGCGCGTGACCGTCGAGCCGTCGGGCGCGACGAGGAACTTGGTGAAGTTCCACTTGATCCGCGAGCCGAGGAGCCCGCCGTCGGTGCGGCTCTTGAGGAACTCGAACACCGGGTGGGTGCTCCTGCCGTTCACGTCGATCTTCGTCGACAGGGGGAAGGTGACGCCGTAGTTGATCGTGCAGAACTCGGCGATCTCGTCGTCGGAGCCAGGCTCCTGGTGCGCGAACTGGTCGCAGGGGAAGCCGATCACGACCAGGCCGCGGTCCTGGAACTCCTCGTGCAGGGCCTGAAGCGCCTCGTACTGCGGCGTGAGCCCGCACTTGCTCGCGGTGTTGACGATGAGCAGCGGGCGGCCGGCGTACTGCGACAGGGGCACCTCGTGACCGCGGGGGTCGGTGTAGCTCAGGTCGTAGACGGAGTCAGCCATGGCCCGATCCTGGCAGCGGCCGACGAAGCCGCAACTCGTGTCCGATGGTCGGTCCGTCGCGCGACTCCCTCCTGCGGCGTCACTAGCGTCGGATGCGACGACGCGGGGCGATCTCGGCCCCCGGGGGAGGCCCGCCCCGCGCGAGGGGGGCGCCATGAAGCGCATCGCCGTCCTGTCCGTGCTCGCCGCCGGTCTGCTCGCCGCCGGACCTCTCTCCGCCTGCGGCTCCACCAGCGGGTCGTCGGGCTCGGCGACCCCGACGACGTCGTCGTCGACACCGACGCCCTCGGTGTCGACCATCGCGAGCTGCGACGAGCTCAAGGTGGCCGCCGCGCACCTGCCGACGTTCCTGCACTACGTGGCGCTCAACATCGGCACCGACAACGACTCCTCGTCCTACTTTGCCGAGATGCGCGACACGGTCGCGTCCCTGGAGGCCAGCACGTCGGTCTGCTCGGTGGACACGACAGCGCAGATCGCCGCGCTGCGGGATGGTCTCGCCGTGCTGTCCGCGGCGTACCAGCCCGGCGCAGGTGCCCAGCAGCAGGCCGGCGATCACGCCGCGATCGCTGTCTTCGCCGCCATCGGCGTGCGCTACGCCACGGCTCTGGGCATGGACCCGCAGCCGTGGAAGGACGCCGACCGGATCGGCCGCTGAACCCCGCTGTGGAGGTCTGAGCGTGCGCTATCGCGCACTCTCAGACCTCCAAAGCGGTTGAATCCTGGGGTGACGGAGCTGCACTGGTTGTCGGCGCTCGAGCAGGCGGCGCTGGTACGCCGCGGCGAGGTGTCGAGCGTCGAGCTGACCGAGCACCACCTGCGCCGCACCGACGCGCTCGACGCGACGGTGGGCGCCTACGTGACCCGCGCCGACGACCTGGCCCTCGAGCTGGCCCGCGCGGCCGACGCGCGGGTGGCGGCAGCCGGTCCGGACGAGCCCCTGCCGCCGCTGCTCGGGACCGTCGTCCCGGTCAAGGACCTCGATGCCCTTGCGGGCGTGCGGATGCGAGGCGGATCGGCCGTCGTCGACGTCGTACCGGACACCGACGACGAGATCGTCGCGCTCATGCGCCGCGACGGCCTGGTCCTCGCCGGCAAGACGAACGCGCCCGAGTTCGGCCTGCCCTGCTACACCGAGCCCGACGTCGCGCCGCCGGCGCGCACGCCCTGGGATCTCGCACGCTCCGCCGGGGGCTCGAGCGGCGGTGCCGCGGCTGCGGTCGCCGCCGGGCTCGCCGCCGCCGCGCACGGCAACGACGGCGGCGGATCGCTGCGCATCCCGGCGAGCGTCTGCGGTCTGGTCACCATCAAGCCCTCGCGCGGGCGCGTCACCCACCAGCCGTGGCCCGAGTCGGTCGGCGAGCTCACGACCCACGGCCCGCTCGCGCGGACGGTGGCCGACGCCGCCGCGCTGCTGGACACGATGGCCGCGGACGTGGTCGGCGACGTCCTGCGCGCGCGGCCGCTGGCCCGGGGCGACAGCTTCCTCGCTGCGGCCCGCCGCGAGCCCGGCCGGCTCCGCGTCGGCCGCTACGCCGTTCCCGTCATCGCCGAGACCGACGTCGACCCGCACGTGCTCGCCGTCTACGAGGACGCCAGCCGTCTGCTCGAGTCGCTCGGGCACGACGTCGAGGATGTGCCGCCCCCGTTCGCGCCGGACCAGGTGCACGCCTTCGAGGCGGTGTGGTCGATCCTCGCGCTCGGCGTCCCCGTGGAGCCCGCCGACGAGGAGCGCCTGCGCCCACTGACCCGCTGGCTGCGCGAGCGCGGGCGCGGCGTCACCGGCCAGCAGCTCTCGGCCTCGGTGTCGCTCATGCGCTCGCTGACCCGCGCGATGATCCGGGCGACCGACCGCTACGACGCCGTCCTCACGCCGACGCTCGCGCAGCTCCCCGCGGCGGTCGGGGGCCTGCGCGACGACGCCGACCCCGCGGCCGACTTCGAGGCGCAGAAGCGCTTCACGCCGTTCACCTCGCCCTACAACGTCTCGGGGCAGCCCGCGGTCTCGCTGCCGCTCGGCTGGCCCGACGTCGGCGGCGTCGTGCTGCCGGTCGGGATCCAGCTCGTGGGGCGTCCGGGGGAGGAGGCGCTGCTCGTGAGCCTGGCTGCCCAGCTGGAGCGGGCCGCCCCGTGGGCGCACCGGCGCCCGCCGCTCTGAAAACGCTTGCATCCGATGGCCCCGCCCCCTGGCGATCCGGCCCCCGACCGCGACAGGATGCCGGTGTGAACAACGATCTCGTCGCCCTCGCGTCCGCCTACGGCGTCGCCACCGAGTTCTGGGACCAGGCAGGCGCCCACCAGGAGGTGTCGGAGGAGACGGTGGTCGCCGTCCTCGCCGCACTCGGCGTCGATGCGACCTCGCCGGAGTCGGTCGCCGCAGCGCTCGCCGAGCGCCGGATCCGCGACTGGCGCAGGACACTTCCGCCCGTCTTCGTCGTGCGCGAGGGGGACGGCGCGACCTGCTGGGTGCACCTGCCGCACGGCGACGGTGCCCGCATGTGGATCGAGCTCGAGGACGGCGGCTCGCGCTCGGACGTGGTGCAGGTCGACCGCTGGGTCGAGCCCGTCGACGTCGACGGCGTCCTCGTCGGCGAGGCGACGTTCGCCCTCCCGGGAGACCTGCCCACCGGCTGGCACCGTTTGCACGTCGAGGTCACGAGCACCGAGTTCGCGAGCGAGCACAGCTCGACCGTCCTCGTCGTCACGCCGCGCGCGCTCGCCCTCCCGGAGCGGTTGCGCGGCCGTCGCGGCTGGGGCTTCGCGGCGCAGCTGTACTCCGTCCGGTCCGCTCGTTCCTGGGGCCTCGGCGACGTCTCCGACCTCGAGGACCTCGTGTCGTGGTCGGGCCGCGAGCTCGGCGCCGACTTCGTCCTCGTGAACCCGCTGCACGCAGCGTCGCCCGTGCCGCCGATGGCGCCCTCGCCGTACCTCCCGGTCACCCGGCGCTTCGCCAACCCGATCTACCTGCGGGTCGAGGCGGTCCCGGAGTACGCCTACCTCAGCGAGGAGCACCGCGCTCAGGTCGAGGTGCTCGCGAAGACCGTGCGGCCCGCGAACACCTCGGCCGCGCTGCTCGAGCGCGACCCCGTGTGGATGGCCAAGCGCGTGGCGCTCGAGCTCGTGTCCAAGGTGCCGCGGTCGCTCGGCCGGCAGGCGGCGTACGACGACTTCGTCGAGCGCGAGGGGGTCGGCCTCGACGACTTCGCCCTGTGGTGCGCGCTGTCCGACCAGTACGGCGAGCCCGCGCTGTGGCCCGAGGAGCTCGCCGACCCGCACGGACCGGCGGCGGAGAAGGCGCGCGCCGACCTCACCGAGCCGGTGGAGTTCCACCGCTGGTGCCAGTGGGTCCTCGACGAGCAGCTCGCGCAGGCGCAGGCCTCGGCGAGCGACTCCGGCATGGCCATCGGAGTCATGCACGACCTCGCGGTCGGCGTGCACCCCGAGGGCGCCGACGCGTGGGCGCTGCGCGACGTCCTCGCCAAGGACGTCGCGGTGGGCGCCCCGCCGGACATGTACAACCAGATGGGCCAGGACTGGTCGCAGCCGCCGTGGCGGCCCGACGCCCTCGCCGAGGCGGCGTTCATCCCCTACCGCGACATGCTGCGCACCGTGCTGCGCCACGCGGGCGGCATCCGGGTCGACCACGTGCTGGGGCTGTTCCGGCTGTGGTGGATCCCGCGGGGCATGCCGGCCAACGCCGGCACCTACGTGCGCTACGACCACGACGCCCTGGTCGGCATCCTCGCGCTCGAGGCGCAGCGTGCGGGTGCCGTCGTCATCGGCGAGGACCTCGGCACGGTCGAGGCGTGGGTGCAGGACACGCTGCGCGATCGCGGCATCCTCGGCACGTCGATCCTCTGGTTCGAGAAGGACGACGCCGACCTGCCGCTCGCGCCCGAGCACTGGCGCGAGCTGGCCCTCGCCAGCGTCACCACCCACGACCTGCCGCCGACCGCGGGCTTCCTCGCCGGCGAGCACGTCCGGCTCCGCGACGAGCTCGGGCTGCTGGCCACGTCGTACGACGAGGAGCTCGCGGCCCACGAGTCCGACCTCGAGGCCTGGCTCACCGCCCTGCGCGAGCGAGGACTGCTGCGCGAGCACGCGACCGAGGCCGACATCGTGGAGGCGCTGCACCGCTACGTGGCGCGGACCCCCGCACGGCTGATCGCCGTCTCCCTCGCCGACGCGGTGGGCGACCGCCGGGCGCAGAACCAGCCCGGCACCGACCAGGAGTACCCGAACTGGCGCGTGCCGCTGTGCGACGGCGCCGGCGAACCGGTGCTGCTCGAGGACCTGCCGGGCAGCGCCTTCCTGCGGCGCCTCGTGGCGGCGGTCCGGTCCTGACCCGCCGCGAGGGTTCGTCGTCGGTCCGTCGCGGACGGGGAGTCGGCCCTAGGATCTCGTCCATGCTGACGCGCACGCGCGCCGCTCTCGCGGCGGCCCTCGCCCTGGTCCTCTGCGTCCTCGTCGCCGCCCCGGCCTCGGCCACGGTGACCGGTCCGACCAGCGTGATCGACCAGGACCCGAGCGTCATGACCGTCGGCCAGGCGCTGCTCGTCTTCGCGGGCATCCCGCTGCTCGTGGTCGCCCTCGTCTGGCTGCTCGTCTCCGCCCCGGGCTGGACGCGCGACGGCCGGCCGAGCGACGCCGACGCGTGGACCGGCGACGCCGTCGTGGTCGGCGGGTCGACGCCCGAGGTGCGAGCCGGGTCGCAGCCGGCGGCCCTCGACGCCGCCGGCACCGAGGAGGCGGCCGCGGAGGACGCCGCCGAGACGGGTGGCACGAGTGCCCAGTGGTGACGGCCTGACCGACGCCCAACGGGCCCGGGTGGCGCGCGCCGTCGACTCCGCCGACGCCGCGACAGGGCTCTCGTTCGTCGTCCGCGTCGGCGTGCTCGACGGCGGCCGCGCCGAGGCCGAGGCGCTCGTCGCGTCGGAGGCCGACCCCCACGGCACCGTGCTCGTCGCCGTGGACCCGCTCGCCAAGAGGCTCGAGATCGTCACCGGACGCCGCGCCGCCGCAGTCCTCGACGACCGCACCTGCGCGCTCGCCTCGCTCACGATGACGACGTCGTTCGTCGCGGGCGACCTCGTCGGCGGCGTGTGCCGCGGTCTGCAGGTGCTCACCGACCACGGTCGCGCCGTCGTGCACCGCCACCTCGACACCCTCTAGCCCGACGGGCTAGAGGGGTCAGGCGTCGCGGGCCTGGCAGCGCAGCGAGCGCTCGATGCCGTCGCGGCCCTCGAGGACGAGGCGGCGCGCGCCTGCCGGCACGTCGTCGCGCTCGAGGAAGCGGTCGGTGAGGTCGAGGATCCCCGGCTCGATGATCTGCGCGGGGTAGAGGCCGGCGACGATGGTCTGCGCCGTCTCGTTCGTGCGCGTGGCCCAGACCTCGGGGATCGCGTCGAAGTAGCGGTCGAGGAACGCCCGGTGCAGCTCGCGCTGGTCGGGGTGCACGAAGCCCAGGACCGTCGCGACGAGCAGCGCGTTGGGCAGGTCGTCGGACTCGACGGCCGACGCGAACG
Organism: Candidatus Nanopelagicales bacterium; assembly: GCA_035702165.1. Lineage (GTDB taxonomy): Bacteria > Actinomycetota > Actinomycetes > S36-B12 > CAIYMF01 > Longivirga. Next base: position 7,730 of record DASSQW010000180.1, on the reverse strand, counting down.
CGGCCTCCTTGGCCTCCAGCGTCGGCACGAGTGCCCACGCCGTCGCCGCCTGACGGCGTCCGGTCGCGGTGTCGTCGTGCTCGAGCTCGGCGTCGATCTCGGCGGGGTCGGCCGCGCCCTGCGCGATGAGCCGCTGCAGGAGCGTCCAGCGCAGGTCGGTGTCGACGACGAGGCCCTCGGGCGCCTGGCCCGACAGCCACGCGCGGACGACGTCGGTCTGCTCGGAGGTGCGCGCGGTCGCGGCGTACGCGCGGGCGTAGGCGAGCTGGTTGTCGCTGCCCGGCTCGGCGTCGGCGACCAGGCGCAGGGTCAGCGCGGCCCAGCGGTCGCGGTAGCCCTCGCGCTTGCCGACGCCGGAGAACTGCTCGATCGCGGCCTTGGTCTGGCTGAGCACGGTGGTGACGACGCTGATGTCGGTCTCGGTCGGCAGGCCGGCCTCGACGAGGGAGAGGAAGTCGCCCATGGGCATCTCGGCGTCGCGCAGCATGTCCCAGGCCGCGGCCCAGATCAGCGCGCGGGCGAGCGCGGAGTCGAGCGACCACAGCGACTCCACCGCGGTCCGCAGCGACACGTCGTCGAGGCGGATCTTGGCGAAGGTGAGGTCGTCGTCGTTGAGGAGGAGCAGCGCCGGCTGCGGTACGCCGACGAGCTCGGGGATCTCGGTGCGCGAGCCGACGATGTCGACCTCGATGCGGCGGGTGCGCTCGAGCCCGGACCCGGTGCGGTCGTAGAGGCCGATCGCGATGCGGTGCGGCCGCAGGATCGCCGGGACGCCGACGGGCGACGACGGCGGCTCCTGCTCGACGACGACGGAGGTGTAGGCGCCGTCGGGGCCGACGGCGACGATCGGGCGGAGCAGGTTGACACCGGAGGTCTCGAGCCAGGCGTGGGCCCACGTCGAGAGGTCGCGGCCGCTCGAGCGCTCGAGCTCGGTGAGCAGGTCGCCGAGGCGGGTGTTCCCCCACGCGTGCTTGTCGAAGTAGGCCTTGAGGCCCGCGAGGAACTCCTTCTCGCCGACCCATGCGACGAGCTGGCGCAGCGACGACGCGCCCTGGGCGTAGGTGATGCCGTCGAAGTTCACCTCGACCGCCTCGAGGTCGACCATGTCGGCCGCGATCGGGTGCGTCGACGACAGCTGCGCCTGGCGGTAGGCCCAACCCTTGCGCTGGATGAGGAACGACGTCCACGAGTCGACGTAGCGGGTCGCCTCCGCCGCCGAGTGGTAGGCCGCCCACTCCGCGAACGACTCGTTGAGCCACAGGTCGTCCCACCACGTCATGGTCACGAGGTCGCCGAACCACATGTGCGCGAGCTCGTGCAGGACGGTGTTCGCACGGGCCTCGTAGGCGTAGTCGGTGACGCGCGAGCGGAAGACGTAGTCCTCCAGGATCGTCACGCAGCCGGCGTTCTCCATCGCGCCCGCGTTGAACTCCGGCACGAACAGCTGGTCGTACTTGCTGAACGGGTACGGCGTCGCGAACGACTTCTCGAACAGCTCGAAGCCCTGCTTGGTGACGGTGAGCACCTCGTCGGCGTCGAGGTAGGGGGCCAGGCTCGCGCGGCAGAAGATGCCGAGCGGGTAGGTGCCGTGCGGGCCGACGTACTCGTCGCGCACCACGTGGTAGGGACCGGCGACCAGGGCGGTGATGTACGTCGACATCCGCGGAGTGGCGGGGAACTCCCAGCGCGCGAGGCCGAGGCCGTCGGCCACCGGCTCGGGCGTGACCTCGTTGGACACGACCTCCCACTCCGCCGGCGCGGTGACGCTGAGCCGGAACTCGCCCTTGAGGTCGGGCTGGTCGAAGCAGGCGTACATGCGACGCGCGTCGGCCACCTCGAACTGCGTGTAGAGGTAGGTGCTCTTGTCGACCGGGTCGAAGAACCGGTGCAGGCCCTCGCCGGTGCGCATGTACTGGCAGTCGGCCTCGACCACGAGCTCGTTCTCGAGCGAGAGCATCGGCAGGGGGAGGCGGGTGCCGGTGAAGGTGCCGAGGTCGAGCGCCTCGCCGTTGAGGACGGCGCGGGTGACGCGGTCGGCGATGATGTCGATCCAGGTCGACTTGCCCGGCGAGGCGGAGAACCGCACGGTCGAACGGCTCGGGAACGTGGTCGTCGATTCCGACGTCGCGCCCGACAGGTCGACGTGGACGTCGTAGGACGTCACCGAGACGAGCGAGGACCGCTCGGCAGCCTCGGCGCGGGTGATGTTGGTGTCGGTCACCGGGGTCGACTCCTTCTGCGCTCGGTCGCCCTGGGGGACCGTGAACGACCCCCGGCCCTCCCGGTGGTCGCCGCAACATCTTCGCACGCGGACGGGCATGAGGCCGCTTCCGTGCGGTGCGTCCTGCTCCCGCACCCGTGATCTTGCGGTCCGACGGCCCGGCCCGCGACCGCGAGCGCCCGGGCCGGTCGTCGCCTATGCTCGTTGAATGCTCAAGGACACCGTGGCCGACACCCTCACCGTCTCCGGCGCCCTCGACGACGCCGAGACCGTCACCGCCGACTTCTGGTTCGATCCGGTCTGCCCGTGGGCCTGGATCACCTCGCGCTGGATGCTCGAGGTGCAGCAGGTCCGACCGGTCGAGACCCGCTGGCACGTCATGTCCCTGGCGGTCCTCAACGACGGCCGCGACCTCCCCGAGGACTACCGCGAGTTCCTCACGACCGCGTGGGGCCCGGTGCGCGTGATCACCGCCGCCCGGCTCGCGCACGGCGACGACGTCGTGCTGCCGCTCTACACCGCGATGGGCACCCGGTTCCACGTCCAGGGCGAAGGCGACCGGGCGGCCGTGATCCGCGACGCGCTCGCCGATGTCGGCCTCCCCGCCGAGCTCGCCGCGGCTGCGGACACGGACGAGTACGACGACCAGCTGCGCCGTACGCACCACGAGGGCATGGACGCGGTCGGCATGGACGTCGGGACGCCGGTGATCCACGTCCCCGGCCACGACGGCCAGACGATCGCGTTCTTCGGCCCGGTGGTCACCCCGATCCCGCGCGGCGAGGCCGCCGGCCGGCTCTGGGACGGCACCCTGCTCGTCGCCGAGACCCCCGGCTTCTACGAGATCAAGCGCACCCGCACCGTCGGCCCCTCCTTCGACTGACCCCGCTCCGCTGCAGACGGCCCGAAGTCGCGAACGGCGCGGGACCAGAGGTCCCACGCCGTTCGCCACATACCGACTCGATCAGCCGATCTGCGAGTAGGTCACGCCTTCGACCTTGTTGTAGACGAAGTTGTAAGCGCCGCCGCTGACAGTGGCGCCGCTACCGAACAGCTGACCAACCATGGCGCTGAGGCTCGTCGCCGGGTCCTGCTGCGCGGGAAGGTTGGACGCCTTCGGCGGAGTCGATGACTGCACCGTCAGGCTGTAGGTGCCCTTGACCGAGCCCGAGCTGATCAGTGCGTCACCCGGAGCGGGAGAGCTGAGGCCAGCAGCGGCCATCTCCGCCGAGGTGCGCGGATTCGCGAAGCCGGCGAAGCTGCCGCTGACCATGACCACCACGGCGTAGCGGCCGTCCGACGCAGTGGCCGGAGTGGCCGTGATCGCGACCTTGAGGTTGTCATACGCCCAGACCGGACCGTTGGCACTGTCGACGGTGGCAGCTCCCGAGACACTGGTGGTGTCGCTGTGATGTGCCGCGTGGGTGTTCGCGCTGACCGCATCAGTCGTCGCTGCGTCTGCGCCGTACGTGAACATCGCCATCGAGACGCCGACCGCCACTGCAGTGAGTGCGGAACCGACGATGAACGTGCGTGTTCTCCTCATGTGGAACCCCTGTCGGGTTGGTCGTACATGCGGAACCGTGCCGCACGACCCACGCTATGCAGCGCGAGTGCCTGTACCTAGTCCTTCCCACAGCGTGAGATCGCCGTCCCACGTGCCGGACGCCCTACGAGACCAAGAGGCTTCGAAGACCGCCACAACTATGCGGCGAGTGACACTGCCGATCACTGCTCGGCCTGACGAGGGACACACCCTCGGAGAGGCGTCTACGGCTACCTCTCAGACCTCCAGAGCGGGGGGCCTGGCATCCTCCTCCTCATGCGCGTTCACCTCGGTAGCGACCACGCCGGCTTCGAGCTCAAGGGGATCCTCGTCGAGCACCTGCGCTCGCAGGGCCACGACGTCGTCGACCACGGCGCCGACACCTACGACGCCCTCGACGACTACCCGGCGTTCTGCGTCGCGGCGGCGCAGGGCGTCGTCGACGACCCGGGCAGCCTCGGCGTCGTGATCGGCGGCTCGGGCAACGGCGAGCAGATCGCGGCCAACAAGGTCCGCGGCGTGCGGGCGGCCCTCGCCTGGTCGACCGAGACCGCCGAGCTCGCCCGGCTGCACAACGACGCGAATGTCGTCTCGATCGGCGCCCGGATGCACGACGTCGAGACCGCGAAGGGCCTCGTCGAGACCTTCCTCGGCACCGCCTTCAGCGGCGACGCGCGCCACCAGCGCCGGATCGCTCAGCTCGCGACGTACGAGACGACCGGGTCCTTCTAGCCCTTCCGACCCTGCGGGGGCGGCGGGGTCCGAGGGGCGCGGGCCGCCTGCGCGAGATGCTGCGGCCCGGGACGCGAGACGTCGCGGGCGCGGAGGGCGCCGTCGATCCCGAGGCGCGAGGGTCCGCGGTCTGCGAGACGATCGAGCGCCCGGTCGTCGGGGTGGTCGTCGTCGCGTCGGCGGGCCATGACCTGACCGTACGCCGCCCGACCTGCTAGCAGAGGAGCCCACGTGCCCGAGGGCCACACCCTCCACCGCCTCGCCACGAGCCTGCAGCGCGCGTTCGGCGGCGAGGTCGTCGCTGCGAGCAGCCCGCAGGGCCGCTTCGACTCCGGCGCGCGGCTGCTCGACGGCACCACGCTGGAGAGCGCCGAGGCGTGGGGCAAGCACCTGTTCGTGGACCTCGACGACCACGTGCTGCACGTGCACCTCGGCCTGTACGGCACCTGGCCGGTCGAGAAGGCGCCCGCACCAGCGCCGCAGGGCGCCGTGCGGCTGCGGCTGGAGTCGTCGCGGTCCTACGCCGACCTGCGCGGGCCGACCGCGTGCGACCTCGTGGGGCACGCCGGGCGCGACCTCATCGTCGCGCGCCTCGGGCCCGACCCGCTGCGCGCCGACTCCGACCCCGAGCGCTTCGTCGCCCGGGTGCGCTCCTCGCGCGCGCTCGTCGGCGGCATGCTCATGGACCAGTCGGTCATCGCAGGCGTCGGCAACATCTACCGCGCCGAGGTCCTGTTCCGGCACCGCATCTCGCCCTACGCCGAGGGCCGGCAGGTGTCGGTGGCGAAGCTCCGCGCGGTGTGGGAGGACCTCGTGGTGCTCATGCACGACGGCGTGCGCCGCGGCCGCATCGTGACCGTCGCCCCGGACGACGTCGAGCCGCTCGCAGCCCTCGACGTCGACCGGCCCGCGTCCGACGACCCCGAGCTCGACGGCGACGACGACTCGCTGGCGATGCGGAGGCGCCGGCGCTCGACCGGCGCCTACGTCTACGGCCGCGCCGGGCGCCCGTGCCTGCGCTGCGGGCGCTCGGTGCGCGTCGCCGAGCTGCAGGGCCGCCGGCTGTTCTGGTGCGGCTACTGCCAGCGCACCCCGCGCTCGCGCTGACGCCGCCCTCCGGCGCTCGTGACGCGACGACCGGGATACGACGACGGAGGGGCCCACCCTCGCGGGTGGACCCCTCCGTCAGACGTGCTGCTGGATCAGCCGAGGTACCGGGGCGTGGCCGCCGCGGCGTAGAACGTGGTGTTCGGCTTGACGATCCGGTAGTAGGCGCGCGACGCCGGCCTCACCCAGGTGAAGGCGTAGGTGCCCGTGCTGGTGATCTTCTTGGTGGCGATCACCTTCCAGGTGCGGCCGACCAGCTTCTCGAGCCAGATGGCCTGGCCCGCGGAGACCGGACGGACCGTGCCCGCGAGGGACAGCCGCGTCGAGGTGATGCGGAAGGCGCTCGTCAGCTTCGGGGCGACGCGGATGAGCGCGACGCGGGAGAAGCCGGGGAGGACCTTGGTGGAGCCGCCGTACACGACGCGGTAGACGCGGTTGTAGGTCGGCTTGACGTAGATCGAGTACACACCGGTCGCGCTGGTGCGGACGCGGCCCACGCTCGTCCACTTCGCCGAGGTCTGCCAGGCCGGACGGGACTGGACGTTGACGTAGGCGCCGGCGATCGGGAGCAGCTTGCCCGCGACCGTGGTCGACGGCGTGCGGACCAGGCCGACGAAGCGCTGGAGGCCGCCGTAGGTGATCACGTGCGAGGTCGGCGAGATGGAGACGAAGCTCGCGGGCTTGCCGTTGTACTTCGTCGTGATGATGCAGTTCGCCGCCTGCGTGCCGCTGACCGTCACCGGGAGGGTGAAGGGCAGAGTCTGCGGGACGCCCGGCACCGCCACGTCGTCGATGGTGCAGACGACGCTCTTGAGCGAGTAGAGCGGCTTGAGCGTCATGCCGACCGTCGGCTGCTGCGCACCGCTGCTGGCCCACTGGAAGACCGCGGTGCCGCTGGCGTCGGTGCTGACGTTGGCCGTGGCACCGGTGGCCCCGCTGGGCAGCGTCCACGACGGGTCGGAGGAGACGGTGGCCGACATCGCCCAGCCGGCGCCGCCGTTGGTGACCCCGACGGGCGAGGTCGGCAGCGTCGAGCGCTCGGTCACGGTGAGCGAGCGGGCGCAGGAGAACGCGGCGAGCGAGCGCAGGTTCGCGGTGAGCTGGGCCTGGGTCGGCTTGACCATGAAGTCGGTCGACTCCGGCACGAACGCCGTCGCGTCGGGGATCGAGATCGCCGGGTTGTAGCCGGCGCCCGGGTCGGTGTTGTGCAGCGTCGAGTTGACGTCGTTGTCCCACTTCGCGGGGTTGCCGTCGCTGTTCGCGTTGTAGTCGATGGTGCTCGTGTACTGCGGCGACGCGTTGTACTTCTGGGTGATCCGCGAGACGTTCGCGACGCCCGAGGGCAGCACGTTGCCGAGCAGGACGCCCAGCATGTGGCCGCCGTTGGTCTTGAAGGTGTTCGCGAGGTCGATGGCCGGGTTGATGGCCAGGTCGCTGCCGTTGGGCACCTGGGTCGACGGCGTGCCGTCGGGGTTGTTGTAGATGTTGGGCTGGCCGTCGCCGACGACGATGATCAGGCGCGGCGCGACGCGGGCGTCGAACATGCCGGTCGCCTTGGAGAGCGCGTCCTGCCAGTTGGTCTGGCCGGCGACCGTGGTCGGCGCGTAGCCCGCCACCGCGGTGCCGAGGGCGCCGCCGTGGTTGGTAGCCACGGTGTCGTAGGTGAGCGGCGCGGCGATGGTCGCGGTCTTGGTGAACCGGATGACGCCCACGCGGCTGTTGGTGTCCTGGAACGCGTCGAGCATGCCCGCGGCCGCCGCCTTGACCGTGCTCGCGGCGGGCGTCATGGAGTTCGACTCGTCGAGCAGCAGGATCACGTCCATGCCGCACGAGGCGTTCAGGTTCGGGTTGTTGTCCGACGGGTTCGTGACGGCGTTGGCCGGCGCCGATACGGCGGTCAGGAGGCCGGCGGTAACACCGACCGCTGCCGCGCCCGCCAGGACCTTGGCGCTGCGGCGGCGGACCACCCCGTGAGTGCTGCTCATTCCGTGCCCTTCGAGACGCTGGTGCGGGAGACACCAGTGCTGGTCCCAGGGCCGGTTTCGCGACTCGCTCGCCGCCGGCTGCACGCGACCAATGGATCGCCGACGGGTCTCTGCTTTCCCTGCGCCGCTCCCGAGCGGG
>DASSQW010000179.1:0-22673 GCA_035702165.1 Candidatus Nanopelagicales bacterium | reverse complement strand
GCCGGGGGTGCCTCCGCAGCCGTCGCGCGCAGGTCGTCGCGCAGAAGCCGCACCCAGAAGAACACGACGAAGCCCGCGAAGATCAGCCACTGCACGGCGTAGGAGAGGTTCTGCAGCCGCAGCCCCGACGACGCCGAGCCGCCGATCGCTGGGGGCACGACGGGCGCGGCGACCGCGGCGGACGGAGTCTGCGTCTCGAGCGCCACCCAGCCGTCGACCAGGTCGTACGGCGCGCCCAGCGCCGACTCGGTGAGCCGGTCGCTCTGCCCTGCAGGCAGCGTGCTCGGCGTCCCGGGATCGCCCTCGAACGGCTGCGCGTAGCCGACGACCGTCACGGTGCCGGGCGTGACGTCGGCGACCGCTGGGGCGTCGGCCGACGTGACGTCCGCGCGCGCGACGGCGACGGCGGGGCCCCCGGTGGTCCGCAGCGGGGTGATGACCCAGAAGCCGTTGCCGTGCTTCACGAGCAGCTGGTGGGTGGGGTCGTACGTGCCGGTGATGCTGACGCGCGCGCCGTACTGGTCGGTACTCGGCGGCGTGCCGACCGCGAACACCTCGGTCCACGGCTGCACCGGGCGCACCTGCTCGTCGCGCTGCGCGCGCTGCCACTGCCACCACGACAGGACGCCGAACGCCACGATGAGGAGCAGGCCGCCGAGGGTGAGCGCGACCCACTTGCCGCTGGCCAGCGTCCGCATCACGCGTCCACGGTAACCGGGCCGCGAACCAGGATGAGAGGCGCGGCCGGGAGGCGGCATGCTGGGCGCGTGCCCGGAGACCTGCGCGTCCGCGGCTCGGTCGTCGTCCCCGAGGCCGAGCTGCAGTGGCGCTTCTCCCGCTCGTCGGGACCGGGTGGGCAGGGCGTCAACACCAGCGACTCGCGGGTCGAGCTGAGCCTCGACGTCTCGCGCACGTCGGCCCTGTCGGACTACCTGCGCTCACGTGCTCTGGAGCGGCTCGCCGACCGCCTCGTCGACGGCGTGCTCACCGTGTCCGCGTCCGAGCAGCGCAGCCAGTGGCAGAACCGGCTCGCCGCCGAGCGCAAGCTGGTCGACGCGCTCTCGGGCGCCATCGCGCCGCCGCCGCGACGTCGGGTCGCTACCCGGCCCAGCGCGTCGGCGAAGCGACGCCGCGTCGATGACAAGAAACGACGCGGCGAGACCAAGCGGCTGCGCCGGGTGGATCCGGACTGATCGCCCGGGGCCGGTCAGCCAGCAGCGGGCGGGGTGGGCTCCTCGACCGCCGCAGCATCGACGGTCGATCCCTCGACGTCGTCGGCGGCAGCCTCGTCGGGCTCGACGGGCACCTCGTCGAACGTGACGCGCTTGAGCTGCTTGTTCATGCTCTTCCAGAGGAAGAACACCGCGATCGACAGGAAGAGCAGGCCGAGGAATCCCCACCATCCGGCGGTGACGGTGTCGGGGTCGGGGGTTCCCGGCTTGGTCGACGACGACGGCGACGGGGTGACCGTCGACAGCAGCAGCGCGGTGAGCGGGTTCACGGTGTCCTTCAGGTCCTTCAGCGTTCCTCGGTCGCCGGACGGAGCCCGGCGAACAGGTCATCCTCGTACTCGCCGTCGCGCACGTCGGGCACGAGGGAGATGGCGAGCTGGAAGTCCTCGGTGGGCCAGACCTCGGCCTGGATGTCGGGCGTGAGATGGAACCAGCGCCCGTCGGGGTCGATCTGCGTCGCGTGCGCGAGCAGCGCCTGGTCGCGCGTGGCGAAGAAGTCGCTGCACGGCACGCGCGTGGTCAGTCGCGCCTCGTCCTCGGGCTTGTCGACCCAGTTCTCGAGCCACTCGCCGAACGGCGACTCCATGCCGTGCGCCAGGCAGGTCTCGTGCAGAGCCACGATCCGCTTCTTGTGGAACGTCAGGTGGTAGTAGAGCTTCGCCGGCTGCCACGGCTCGCCGGTGCCCGGGAACTCGTCGGGGTCGCCGGCGGCGAGGAACGCGCGCATCGAGACCTCGTGCGTGCGGATGTGGTCGGGGTGCGGGTAGCCGCCGTTCTCGTCGTACGTCGTGACCACGTGCGGCTTGAAGTCGCGCACGAGCCGCACGAGCGGCGCTGTCGCTTCGTCGAGCGGCACGAGGGCGAAGCAGTCCTCGGGGAGCGGCGGCGTGGTGCCGTCCTCCAGCGGCTCGGGCAGCCCCGAGTCGATGAAGCCCAGCCACGCGTGCTTCACACCGAGGATGCGCGCCGCCTCGGCCATCTCGCGCCGGCGCACCTCGGTCATGTTGCGCAGCACGTCCTCGACGCCCGCGAGGCGCGGGTTGAGGATGTCGCCGCGCGCGCCGTCGGTGCAGGTGACGACGAGGACCTCGACGCCCTCGCTCACGTAGCGCGCAGCGGAGGCCGCGCCCTTGCTCGACTCGTCGTCGGGGTGGGCGTGGACGGCCATGAGGCGCAGCGGCTCGCCGGGGGCCGGCAGGTTCGGCGGCGTCGACGGGGTCACGGTCGGCTCCTGTCGGGGTGTGCGGGACACTGAAGTCTCCCAGACCTGCCCGGGTGCGCGAGCCCCGGCCGACCGGCGAGGCGACGTGACCGACCTGAGCCAGCAGATGGCCGCGCGCTACGGCACCGACCGGCCTCGCACGGGGGCGGTCGCGCTCACGGTCGTGGTCGTGGTCGTGTTCCTCGCGATCATCGGCTACGTCACCTGGCGGCTGGGCGCGCCCGCGGTTCAGGCGAACGTCCTCCGCTTCACCGACGTGTCCGACACGCGCACCGACGTCACCTTCGAGGTGCACCGCAGCGGCGCGAGCGCGACCACGTGCGTGATCCGTGCCCAGGGGGTCGACCACGCCGATGTCGCCTACGCCACGGTCACGATCACGCCGGGCCGCGACTACGTGCAGGCGACGTACCCGCTGGCGACCTCGTCCCGGGCCACGACCGTCGAGGTGCTCGGCTGCTCCGACGACGGCCCGCCGCGCGTCGACGCTCCGCAGTTCGTGCCCGGCACGGTGAACCCCTCCCAGGTGCCGACGATCGACGGGTCCTGATCCCCGTAGGCTTGTCCCCTGCCCGCGCGACGTCGCGGGCCGCCTCATCCGACGACCCGAAGGCAGCATCGTGAGCACCACACCGGAGATCTGGCTGACGCAGGAGGCCTACGACCGGCTCCAGGAGGAGCTGGCCGACCGGTCCGGCCCGCGCCGCGAGCTCATCGTGAAGCGCATCGAGGCCGCCCGCGAGGAGGGCGACCTCAAGGAGAACGGCGGCTACCACGCCGCCAAGGAGGAGCAGGGCAAGAACGAGGCGCGGGTGAAGGTCCTGCGCCACATGCTCGAGAACGCCAAGATCGGTGCGCCGACCGCGGCCGAGGGCGAGGTCGCCCAGGGCCAGGTCGTCACCGTGCGCCTGGTGGAGTTCGACGAGGAGGAGACCTTCCTGCTCGGCTCGCGCGAGGAGGCCGCGACCGCCTCGATCAGCGTCTACTCCCCCACCTCGCCGCTCGGCGCCGCCGTCCTCGGCGCGAAGGTCGGCGACACCGTCTCCTACGACACCCCGGCCGGGAAGACGTTCACCGTCGAGGTCCTCAAGGCCGAGCCCTACACCGGGTGACGCGTACGGCGTACGACGAAGGCCCCCACCGGTCGGGCGGGGGCCTTCGTCGTACCCAGGAGGCGGGTCAGGAGGGCGGTCAGGCGGTCGTACGCCGGTAGCGGCGCACGGCGAGCGGCGCGAACACCGCGATCACGGCGACGCACGTGATGATCGTGTAGGCCACCGGGTGCTGCAGCGACCACGGCGCCGACGGGTCGTACGGCGCGAGGCCGGTGGGGTTGCCGAACAGCTCGCGGCAGGCGAGGACGAGCGAGGACACCGGGTTCCACTCCGCGATCGTCTGGATCACCGGCGGCATGCCGGCGAGGGGGACGAAGGCGTTGGACAGGAAGGTCAGCGGGAACAGCCAGATCAGGCCCGCGGTGTTCGCCGTCTCGGGGTTGGGCATGTAGAGGCCGACCCACGACCCCACCCAGGCGACCGTGTAGGCGAAGAGCAGGAGCAGCAGGTAGGCGAGCACCGCGTTGAGGAGCCCGTCGTTGATCCGCCAGCCCACGACGAGCCCGGTGATCGACAGGACGACGAGCACGAGGATCTGGCGCACCGCGTCGGCCGTGGTGCGGCCGAACAGCACGGCGGACGCCGTCATCGGCAGGGATCGGAACCGGTCGATGATCCCCTTGTGCATGTCCTCGGCCAGTCCGACGGTCGACGCGGCCGCGGCGAACGCGACGGTCTGGCCGAAGATGCCGGGCACGAGGAACTCGCGGTACGCCGACCCCGAGTCGTCGCCGGGCACCGGGATGGCTCCGCCGAAGACGTAGGCGAACATGAGCACGAAGATCACCGGCTGCACGAGCGAGAAGAACAGCAGCTCGGGCACGCGGATGGTCTGGATCAGGTTGCGCCTGGTGACCACGAACCCGTCGTGGAAGAACCAGCCCAGCGCCGGTCGCTTCATCACGGGCACGTCGTGGCGCGCGTCGATGATCGCCATGTCAGGCACCCTTCCGACCGCGTCCGCGGCCTGTCGGCTCGGGCTCGGCCTCCTCGGCCGTGTGGCCGGTGAGGCTGAGGAAGACGTCGTCGAGCGTGGGGCGCCGCAGCGCGAGGTCGTCGACCTTCACGCCGCGGTCGTCGAGGGCGCGCACGGCATCGACGAGGATCGTGGAGCCGCCCGACACCGGGGCGGTGACGCGGCGGGTGTCGGCGTCGATCGAGGACCCGCCGTCGCTCACCGCGCGCAACGCCTCCGCGGCGTCGTCGAGGCTCGAGCCCGCGTGCACGACGATCTCGAGCCGGTCTCCGCCGACCGCTGTCTTGAGGTCGTCGCTCGTGCCGTGGGCGATGACCTTGCCGCGGTCGATGACGACGATCTGCTCGGCGAGCAGGTCGGCCTCCTCGAGGTACTGCGTGGTCAGGAGGACGGTGGTGCCGTCCGCGACGAGGTCGGCCATGACCTCCCACACCTGCTGGCGCGAGCGCGGGTCGAGACCGGTCGTCGGCTCGTCGAGGAACAGGATGCGCGGGCTCCCCACGAGGGATGCCGCGAGGTCGAGGCGGCGCCGCATGCCCCCGGAGTAGGTGCGTGCCGGGCGGTCGGCGGCGTCGCTGAGCTCGAAGCGCTCGAGCAGCTCCGCGCCGCGCCGACGCACGTAGTCGCTGGGCAGGTGGTAGAGCCGGCCGACCATGTCGAGGTTCTCGCGGCCGGTGAGGTACTCGTCGACAGCGGCGTACTGGCCGGTGAGACCGATGACGCGGCGCACCTCGTCGGGGTGCTTGGCGACGTCGATCCCCGCGACGCTGGCGTGGCCCGAGGTGGCCTTGAGCAGGGTGCTGAGGATGCGCACCGTGGTGGTCTTGCCGGCGCCGTTGGGGCCGAGCAGGCCGTAGACCGTTCCGAACGGGACGGTGAGGTCGATGCCGTCGACGGCCTTGACGTCGCCGAAGTGCTTGACCAGCCCCTCGGCGACGATCGCGTTGTCGGGTGTCATGGGGTGAGCCTTCCGTGGGGGTCCGACGGGCCGCATCTCCATTCGTGCTCCATGCGGCGCCGCGGGTGTCTGCGGGTACGGCGTAGCGGGACGCTGCCGGTTGACGCACCGGCAAGGTCCAGCGGTTCGCGGCCTTCTAGTCGGTGAGCAGGTCCTGGGCCTCGTCGACCGAGAGCCGGCCGGCGGCGAGGTCGGCCAGGACCTTGTCGCGGTCGGCCCTGCGCGCCGTGGCGGAGGGATCCTCGAGCCCGAGCTTGGCCAGCAGATCGGCGAAGCGCTGGCGTGTCGTGGGGTAGCTGACGCCGAGGTGCTTCTCGAGCTCGCGCATGTTGCCGCGGCTGACGAGGAACACCCGCAGCATCTCGGTCTCGTCGTCGGTGAGCCCGCAGTAGGAGCACATCCGGAAGGCGCCGGAGATGCCGGTGCCGCACTCGGGGCAGCCGCATCCGGTCACGACGAGCGCGGAGGAGCACACCGGGCACTCCCGCGGCGGCCGGTGCTCGGGCAGCGACGACGATGCGACGGTCGGGGTCATGACGCCACCCCGATCGTGGCCGAGCCCATCCGCACGGTGACGCCGAAGGGGTGGGTGCCATTGCCTGCGACGACGGTGCGGCTCGTGCTGCCGTCGCTGGACGACTTGCCGGCCGCGTCGCCGCCGGCCACCTTGAGCGAGCCCATCTCGACCACAGCCGAGACCGTGGCGTCGCTGCCGCGGTCGAGCCGGAGGTCGAGGCTGCCGAGCTCGCAGGACAGGTCGCTCGGCCCGGTGACGACACCGACGACGGCGAGGCTGCCCATCGACAGCGTGCCGTGCAGCGTGCCGACGTGGTCGCGGACCTTCACCGACGACGCGCTCCCGGCCAGGGTGAGCGAGGAGCGGGTGCCGATGATCTCGACGCCGCACGCGGTGGTGTCGACGGTGAGCGGCAGGTCGGGGTTGACGCGCACGTGCACCTTCTCGCCGCGCCCGGCCGTCCAGACGACGCCGGGGACCCAGCCGAGGAAGCGCGGAGGAGGCTCGGTCTGGTAGCCCTCCTCGCGCGGCGACTCCAGCACGAGCGTGCTGCCGTCGTGGCGCAGGGAGTGCGCGCCGTCGGCCACGAGGGTGTCGACGGTGGGGTCGGCCACCACGGTGAGCTTGACGCCGCCCGCGCGGATCAGGATCGCGGCGACGCTGCCCGAGGGGGAGGCGGGCACGTCGCTCGTGCGGTCGAGGGTGGGGGCGGCGGGGTCCTCGTCGAGGAGACGGGCGGCCTCGACGGGGTCGAGGTCGCCGGCAGCGACGCGGCTGAGCACGTCGCGCAGGTTGCTGATCTCGGTCATGGAAACGACTGTAAAGCACGCTTTCTTTATTAGCAAGTTCGGTTTCCATTTCATCGATCTCCCGCTGCGGTGGCGGCCGAGGTGCGCCGCGGCGTAGAACGGGGGTGTGACCTCCCCGGACGCGGTGGCCCGCGCGGCCGCGCGGCGCACGCCTCCCCCGGACTCGCCGGTCCCGGCGCCGAGCGCGCTGGGCCGGGTGCGGCGCCCGCCGGGACCGAGCAGCAGCCGGGCGACGCTGGCGATGCTCCTGCAGCGCGAGCAGCCCAACACGCTGTTCGAGGCGGTCGCCCGCGCGCACGGACCCGTGGCGCACCTGCGCCTCGCGGGCGAGCACGTGCACGTGGTGTCCGACCCCGACCTGATGTCCGAGGTGTTCCTCACCCACGCGCGCGAGGTGATGAAGGGCCGCGGCCTGCAGGCCGCGCGCCCCCTGCTCGGCAACGGCCTGCTCACGAGCGAGGGCGAGTTCCACATGCGCCAGCGCCGGCTCGCGCAGCCGGCTTTCCACCGCGAGCGCATCGCGGCGTACGCCGAGCAGATGGTGACCGAGGCCGAGCGCCGCGGTGATCGCTGGGTCGACGGCGCCGAGGTCGACATGGTCGACGAGATGACCACCCTGACGTTCGCGATCGTCGGGCGCACGCTGTTCGGCACCGATCTCACCGGCGACGCGCAGGCCTTCGGCGAGATCCTCGAGGAGCTCATCGCGGGCTTCGGGTCCCTGTCGATGATCGGCAACGAGCGGGTGGTGCGCAGGCTGCCGCAGGGCCGTCGTCTGCTCGCGCGGGTGACCGACCTCGACGTCGTGGTGCAGCGGATCATCGACGAGCACCGTGACGACCGCGCTCGCGGCGTCGAGCACGACGACCTGCTGTCGTGGTTGATCGCGTCGCGCGACCCCGAGAGCGCTGCGACGTACGGCGAGCGGATGACCGACGAGCAGCTGCGCGACGAGGTGATGACCTTCGTCCTCGCGGGGCACGAGACCACGGCGATGGCGCTGTCGTGGACGTGGTGGCTGCTGTCGTGCAACCCGCTCACCGCGGAGCGGCTGCACGACGAGCTCGTCGAGGTGCTGCGCAGCGACGACGGCACCTGGCGCGCGCCCACGTTCGACGACCTGCCGCTGCTGGCGTTCACCCGCGCGGTGGTCGCCGAGTCGATCCGCCTGTACCCGCCCGCGTGGATCATGGGACGTCGGCTGCTCACCGACCTCGAGGTCGGGGGCTGGCAGCTGCCGTCGGGCTCGATCGTGCTCGGCTCGCCGTGGATCCTTCACCGCGATCCCGCGCTGTGGCCGCGCGCGACGTCGTACGTGCCCGAGCGCTGGCTCGACGAGGGCGGCCGCTTCGACGAGAACGCGCCGGGCCAGCCGCGGGGCGCCTACGTCCCGTTCGGCTATGGCAACCGGCGCTGCATCGGCGAGCAGTTCGCGTGGACCGAGGCGATCCTCGTGCTCGCCACCCTCGCGTCGCACTGGCGCGCGGAGCTCGTGCCCGGCTCGAGGGTCGAGACCCTCGCCGCCGTCACCCTGCGGCCGCGCCACGGCCTGCCGATGACCCTCCGGCGCCGCTGACGGACCGGGCGGCGTCAGGTGCCGTGGAGGAGCTGGTCCTTGTACTTCTCCCACGGGCGCTGGATGAGCGGCCTGTAGAACAGCGTGCGCACCGGGAGCGGGAGCTGCGCGCGCATGTGGGCGCGGTCTGCCTCGTCGAGCGGCTCGAGGAGCATCCCGAACGCGATGCTCATCTTCTCGCGCGGGATGCTCGCCCGGGAGTGCGCACCGATGGCCTCCCACTCCTCCTTCGTGAGGACGCGTGCAGCGAGCGGGACGACCTCGGCCTCCTCGTCGACGAGGTGCGGCTCGAGCACCGCGAGCAGGTCGTCGAGCGACGCCGCGAGCGCCTCGCCCGTCTCGGCCGTCGGCGTCGCCCTCCACGTGGCGCAGCGCGCGAGCGACTCGTCGATCGCCGTCGCGATCGCCTTGTGCTCCTCGTCGATCTGCTCGGTGCGGGCGGCCTGCTCCGGTGCCCGCGCCTCGAGGACGGGGTAGAGCAGCTCGTCCTCGCTCTCATGGTGGTGATGCAGCATCGAGAGCCCGAACTCGACGTGGTCGGCGAGGAACGCCACCCGCTGCGGCGAGGGCGTCGTGTTCGCGCGCACGAGCTGCGCGGACTGCGTGTACGCCGTACGGAACGTGGCGTGGACGATGTGCATGTCGCGCACGTCGATCGGTTGCGTCTGGCTCATGGTCACCCCTTCGGACCGGATCCCGCTGCCCGGACCGTAGACCCGCGCGGCGCTGCGCGGCAGGGGTCTGGTGCGTCGCCTTGCTGACCCAGCCGCGGTCGACGCGGGTCGCTCCGCAGCAGCTGCGGACGCGGGAAGGCGTCAGAGGGCGTCCAGGACGAGGGCGGCCGCTCCCGAGAGGCCCGCGAGCGGGCCGAGCTGCGCGGGCAGGATGCGCACCCGGCGGATGAAGGCGAGGCCGGCGTACTCGTCGAAGGTGCGCAGCACCGGCGCGAAGAACAGGTCGCCGCTCTGCGCGACGCCGCCCCCGATCGTGACGACGTCGAGGTCGAGGACCGCGCACGCCGAGACGATGCCGAGCCCGACCGCGCGCCCGGCTCGCTCGAAGGCGGCGAGGCACGCCGGGTCTCCCGCGCGGCCGCCCTCGGCCACCGCCAGACCGGTCTGCTCGCCCTGCCAGCCGCGCGAGACGGCGTACTCCGCGAGAGCGGGACCGCGCGCGATCGCCTCGACGCAGCCGCGACCACCGCAGGGGCACGCCGGACCGAGCGGGTCCACGACGATGTGGCCGACGTGCCCGGCGTTGCCGGTGCCGCCATCGACCCGGCGCCCGCCGACGACGAGGCCGCCGCCGACGCCGGTCGACACGACCATGCCGAGCACATGGTCGTAGCCCCGTCCCGCACCCCAGCGGTGCTCGGCCAGAGCGAGCGCGACGGCGTCGTTGTGGATCACGGCGGGGCGGCCGTCGGCGTACCGCTCGCGCACCCGGTCGAGGAGCGGGAACCCGCGCCAGCCGTGGATGTTGATCGGCGAGACCCGCCCCGCCGGCCACTCCATCGGACCGCCGCAGCCGACCCCGATCGCGGCGTACGCCGTGGCCCCGGGCCGCTCGAGCAGGCCGTCGACGAGGCCGGCGAGGGCGCCCCACAGCTCCTCGGGGTCGAGGCTCACCGGCGTGGGCACGCGGTCGTGGACCAGCACCGTGCCCTCGTCGTCGACGAGCCCTGCCGCCAGCTTCGTGCCCCCGACGTCGAGCGCCAGCACCACCGTCACCCGACGATCCGACCACACTGGAGCCGCTCGCGCAGATCGCCCCGCCACGATCTGCCCACCTCGTGGCCCTTACCCGCGCCGGAACGAGCCCGGAAAGGGCCAGGAGGTGGGCAGGAGCTGGAGGACTAGGCGCCGAAGGCGAGCACCGTGGCGCTGAAGGCCTGGACGTGGTTGCGGCCGGCGAGGGGGCCGATCTCGCCCGAGGTGAAGAAGCCGGCGACGTTCTCGGTGCCGAGCGCGCCGCGCACGGTGGCGACGTCGTGGTCGGTCGAGGGGAACATCGCGCGGCCGCGCCCGCCGGCGGAGAACACCAGCGCACCCGCGATGCCCTCGAGCCCGACGCTGCCGCGGAAGGCGCCGAGCACCGCGGCGAGGTCCTCGTGCGCGGCGTTGCCGTCGCGCAGCAGGAACTGCACCGTCGTACCGACGCGGATCTCGTCCCCGGTGGTGATCGCGCCGCTGGCACGGTCCGCGCCGGTGATCGCACGCACGAGGAAGTCGCCCTGCTCGTGCTCCTCGACGTACTCGTCGGCGACGACGCCGAGGTGCAGGCCACGGACGGCGTTGACCTGGTCGCGCTCGTCGAGCGCCGCCAGCGCGGCCTTGGCCTGCTCGAACGCGGGACGACCGGCGAGCTCGTAGAGCGTCGCGCCGTCGGCGTGCGTGACCGTCATCGGCAGGCCGATCGGTCGGCAGCCCTGCGACACCATCGTGTGCACCGACAGGTCGCCGCCGAGAACGACGCCGACGGCACCGCGGTCGACCACGCGTCCGTCGACGAGCAGGCGCGTGCTGCCGGCGGTGACGCCGCCGCTGGCCATGCCGCCGACGAGCGGGAGGCCGCGCAGCGAGTCGTGCGACCGTGCGACGAAGCCGTCGGCGGGGAAGGAGAACGGGTCGGCGATCACGACGCCGACGACGTCGTCGTCGCGGCGCACGGGCATGCCGAGCACGGCGACCGACTCCGACGCCCGCAGCACCTCGAGGTGGAAGGCGCGGACCGACACCGACGGGAGCGTCGCGACCCAGACGCTGACGCCGTACGCCGCCTCGATCCCCTGGCCGGCCGCCATGACGCCGTGCGCCCCGCAGCCGAGCGACGTGCGGGCGCGGGCAAGGCCCGCGGCGTGGACGAGGGCGGCCTCGGTCTCCTCGGGCGTGTCACCCGAGACGAAGATGCAGGCCAGGTCGGGCGTCTGCTCGCCCAGGGCCGTGAGCGCGGCGGCGACGGCGCGCTCGGCCGCGACGAGCAGGTCGTCGTCGACGGCGAGGCCGTCTCCGACCAGCGTGGTGCTCACCCGGCCATGGTGACGCAGCGTGGGAGCAGCGCGATCCCCCGTGCTGGGCCGTTCGGGTGGCCGGGGCACGCATCTTGCGTCGGCGAAGAGGGATCGCGCCCGGAGCGGGTCCGACGTACGGTCGATACGTGACCTCCCACCTTCCTCCGCTGCCCCCGGCCGACCTCCCGCGCACGCTCGGCGCCCTGCGCGCGTCGGGCCACGAGTACCGCACGGTGAAGGACGAGCTGCGCGACAACCTCGTGGCGGCGCTGCGCGCCGGCGAGGACCCGTTCCCCGGCGTCGTCGGCATCGAGGACACCGTGCGCCCGCAGCTCGAGCGCGCGCTCCTCGCCGGCCACGACCTCGTGCTGCTGGGCGAGCGCGGCCAGGGCAAGACACGTCTGCTCCGCACGATCGGCGGCCTGCTCGACGAGTGGACGCCGGTCATCGAGGGCAGCGAGCTGCACGAGCACCCCTACGAGCCGGTGTCGGTGTGGGGCCGCCGCGTCGTGGCCGAGCACGGCGACGACACACCCGTCGGGTGGCTGCACCGCAGCGAGAGGTACGGCGAGAAGCTCGCCACCCCGGACACGAGCGTCGGCGACCTCATCGGCGACGTCGACCCGGTGAAGGTGGCCGAGGGCCGCACGCTCGGGGACCCCGAGACCGTGCACTACGGCCTGGTGCCGCGCACCAACCGCGGCATCTTCGCGATCAACGAGCTGCCCGACCTCGCGGAGCGCATCCAGGTCTCGCTCCTCAACGTGCTCGAGGAGCGCGACATCCAGGTGCGCGGCTACGCGCTGCGACTGCCGCTCGACCTGCTCCTCGTGGCGAGCGCCAACCCCGAGGACTACACCAACCGCGGGCGCATCATCACGCCGCTCAAGGACCGCTTCGGCGCGGAGATCCGCACGCACTACCCGTTGCGCCTCTCCGACGAGATCGGGCTCGTGCGCCAGGAGGCCGACCTCCGCGCTCTCGTCCCGCAGCACCTGCTCGAGACGGTCGCCCGCTTCACCCGGCTCGTCCGCGAGTCGCCGGCGGTCGACGCGCGCTCCGGTGTGTCCGCACGCTTCGCCGTCGCGGCGGCGGAGTCGCTCGCGGCGTCGGCGCTGCGTCGCGCGGCCATCACCGGCGAGACCGCGGCCGTCGCGCGCGTCGGCGACCTGCCCGCCGTCGTCCCCACCCTGCGCGGCAAGGTCGAGTTCGAGGTGAGCGAGGAGGGTCGCGAGGACGACGTGCTCATGCACCTGCTGCGTCGCGCGATCGCGGAGACCTTCCGCGCGCGGCTCGGCGGGGTCGACCTCGCGCCGCTCGTCGCGCGCTTCGACGAGGGCAGCACCATCGAGGTCGGCGACCTCGTCACGAGCGAGCAGGTGCTCGAGGCGCTCGGCCCGCTCGCCGGCCTCGGCCGGATCGTGACCGCCCTCGAGGGCGACGGCGCCAGCGAGTCGCCCGGTGTCGCGGCCGCGTGCATCGAGACGGCGCTCGAGGGCCTCTACCTCACCCGGCGTATCTCC
Source organism: Candidatus Nanopelagicales bacterium (assembly GCA_035702165.1). Lineage (GTDB taxonomy): Bacteria > Actinomycetota > Actinomycetes > S36-B12 > CAIYMF01 > Longivirga. The sequence goes on along the minus strand of DASSQW010000179.1, from coordinate 9,735 downwards.
AAGGACGAGGTGCCCGGCGGCGGCCGGGCCGTCTACGGCGGGGCCTGAGGTGGAGTCAGTCGATCGATTCGACTGTCACGGCCGTGCCGTACGCCGCGACCTCGTTCATCATGTCGGCGATCTCGCCGGTGTCGAAGCGCATGGCGAGGATGGCGTTGCCGCCGACCTGCGCGCACGCGAAGCGCAGCCGCTCCACGGCCTCGAGCCGGCTGTCGGAGAGCAGCTGGGTGTAGCCCTTGACCTCGCCGCCGAACATCGTGCGGAAGCCGGCTCCGATGTTGGAGAAGGCATTGCGCGCACGGACCGTGATGCCGAAGACCTCGCCGTGCACCTGCACGACGCGGTAGCCGGGCAGGTCGTTCATCGTCGACACGATGATCGGCGGGCCGGAGTAGCGCGCCGGTCCCTGTCCGATCGCGGCGTCGGGCTGCTCGGAGATGGACGCCTGCACCTCGTCGGTCCAGCGCTCGCCGTCCCACCAGCGCAGCTGGGTCGAGTTCTCGGGGTTCGGGTACCAACCTGCGGGCGTCGTCGTCATGGCCGAAGCCTAGGGGCGGTCTCATGAGCGAGTACCGGTACCACGCCTACGAGGACGGGCCCGACCCCTTGGCGCCGCCGTACGACGCCGGCCGCGCGGTCGACGAGCTCGGCGAACGCGTCCTCGACGGGGCGGGGGTGCGAGACGCGCTGCGCGACCTGCTCGAGCGCGGCACCGACGGCCTGCGCGGCCTGCAGGACCTCATGCGCCAGGTGCAGCAGCGACGCCGGTCGCTCGAGCGGACGGGACGGATGGACGGCATGCTCGAGCGCGCGCGCGAGCTGCTCGACCAGGCTGTCGAGGCGGAGCGCCAGGCGCTGTTCCCGGATCCGAGCGACGACGCCAGGTTCCGCGAGGCGCAGCTCGACGCGCTGCCCAACCAGACCGCGCCCGCGGTGCGCGAGCTCTCGGAGTACGACTGGCGCTCGCCGGAGGCGAGGGCGGCCTACGAAGAGCTGCGCGACATGCTCCGGCGCGAGGTCGTCGACCAGCAGTTCCGCGGCATGAAGGACGCGCTCCAGACGCAGGACCCGGCCGTCCGTCAGGCCATGCGCGACATGATGAACGACCTCAACGAGCTGCTCGAGAAGCGCCAGCGCGGGGAGGACTCCGAGCAGGACTTCCGCGACTTCATGGACAAGCACGGGCAGTTCTTCCCGGACGACCCGCAGTCGCTCGACGAGCTGCTCGACCAGCTCGCGCGCCAGGCCGCCGCGATGCAGCGGATGCTGGACTCGATGTCGCCCGAGCAGCGCGAGGAGCTCTCGGAGCTCATGGCCGAGGCGCTCGGCGACCTCGACCTCGCGTCGGAGATGTCGCGCCTCGGCGACAACCTCCGGGCGATGCGCCCGGACCTCGCGTGGAGCGGCCGGCAGCGCATGCGCGGCGACGAGCCGCTCGGCCTCGGCGACGCGACCGAGGCGCTCGCGGACCTCGCGGACCTCGACGCGCTGTCCGACGCGCTCGCGCAGGACTACCCCGGCGCGTCGCTCGAGGACGTCGACGAGGAGGCCGTCGCCCGCGCGCTCGGACGCCAGGCCGTCGACGACCTCAAGCGCCTGCAGCAGGTGGAGCGCGAGCTCGAGAGGCAGGGCTACCTCACCCGCAGCGGCGGTCAGGTCGAGCTCACCGCGAAGGCGATCCGCCGCATCGGCCAGACCGCGCTGCGACGTGTGTTCGCGTCGCTGGAGAACGGCACGCGCGGCGACCACGACGTGCACGACGCCGGCGCGGCGGGCGAGCTCACCGGCACCACGCGCGAGTGGCGCTTCGGCGACGAGCAGCCGATCGACGTCGTACGGACCGTGAGCAACGCCGTACGCCGTCGGATGGTCGACCCGGCGTCGCCGCTGATGCGACCGGAGGACTTCGAGATCCGCGAGACCGAGCGTCGTACCCGGGCGGCCGTGGCACTCCTCGTCGACCAGTCGTTCTCGATGGTCATGAACGACACGTGGCGCACCGCGAAGACCACGGCCATGGCGCTGCACGCGCTGGCCACGACGCAGTTCCCTCTCGATGCGGTCGAGATCATCGCGTTCGCGAACCTCGCACGCCGGATCAAGCCGCACGAGCTGCCCGACCTCGACGCCAACGAGGTGCAGGGCACGAACCTGCAGCACGCGCTCATGCTCGCCGGCCGCTTCCTCGACAAGCACCCCGACGCGGAGCCGGTCGTGCTCGTCGTGACCGACGGCGAGCCCACCGCGCACCTCGACCGCGACGGCGAGTGGTGGTTCTCCTGGCCGCCCGGCCCGGAGACGATCGCCCTCACCCTCGCCGAGGTCGACCGGATGACGCGGCGCGGCGTACCCCTATCGTTCTTCCGGCTCGGCGACGACCCGCGCCTCGCGCAGTTCCTCGACGACGTCGCCCGCCGCAACGGTGGCCGGGTGCTCGCCCCCGAGGGCGACCGCCTCGGCGACTACGTCGTGAGCGACTACCTGCGCAGCCGCAAGGGCCGTCGCCGCTCCGCCTGATCCCCGCCGCGTCGCATGCGCGGACGCTGCTGGACCGCCCCGTCCGCAGCAGTTAGGGACGCGGGGCGGCGGGTGAGAGGATGCGCGGCGTGACGCAGGAGGCCGACGACGCCGGCGCGGCGGCCAAGAAGCGGTCGATCCTCGCCACCGTCCACGACTCGTGGGACTTCCAGGGCCTGCCGCGCGAGGTCGGCGTGCTCTCGGCCGTCGCGTTCTGCGTCGCGCTCGGCTTCGGCATCGTCGCGCCGGCCATCCCGATCTTCGCCCAGGAGTTCCACGTCTCGGCGTTCTGGGCGAGCTCGGTGATCAGCGCCTTCGCGCTCATGCGCCTCGTGGGCGCGCTCCCCGCCGGCTGGCTCGTGGACCGCGCCGGCGAACGGACCACGCTCATCGTCGGCCTCACCATCGTGGCCGTGTCGTCGGCGCTCGCCGGCTTCTCGTCGTCGTTCCCGCAGCTGGTCGTGCTCCGCGGCATCGGGGGACTGGGCTCGGCGATGTTCACGGTGTCGGCCCTCGCCCTGCTGCTGCGCGTCGCTGCGCCCGAGCAGCGCGGTCGCGCGGCCGCGGTATGGCAGGGCGGGTTCCTGCTCGGCGGCATCGTGGGGCCGTTCTTCGGCGGCCTGGTGCTCGGCATCTCCATCCGTCTGCCGTTCTTCGTGTACGCCGCCACGCTCGGCGCGGCCGTGGTCGTCGTGGTGCTCACGATGTCGCGCACGCACCTGCTCGACGCCCCGGAGAAGAAGGCGAAGGCGTCTCGCGAGTCCGCGCACTGGGCGCAGCTGCGCCACGCGCTGCGCGACCGCGCCTACGTCACGGCGTTGTCGGTGAACCTCGGCAACGGGTTCGCGTCCTTCGGGCTGCGCAGCGCGATCATCCCGCTGTTCGTCGTCAACGTCCTCGGGTTGCCGGCCGCGTGGGTCGGCTACGGCGCGTTCGCGTCGGCCCTCGTGCAGGCGCCACTGCTCTTCATCGCCGGCCCCACCACCGACACGCGAGGCCGGCGGTTCGCGCTCATGCTCGGCACGGGCATCACGGCCACCGGCTTCCTCATCCTCGCGGCGCGCGAATCCCTCCCCTGGTTCCTCGTCTCGATGGCGATCTTCGGCGCCGGCGCGGCGTTCCTCGGCTCCGGCCCCGCCGCGGTCGTCGGCGACATCACCGGCGGCAGGCGCGAGGGCCCGATCGTCGCGACCTTCCAGATGATGAGCGACGTCGGCGCCGTGGCCGGCCCGCTGCTCGCCGGCTGGATCGTGACCGCCACCGGGTCGTACACGCTCGCCTTCGGCATCGGTACCGCGGTGCTCGCGACGACGTTCGTGATGTCGGCCACGATGCCCGAGACGCTCGGCCGCCCGACGGCAGGGCACCATGACGCAACCCCGGTGACGACCGACGGGATCGACGGGCAGACTGCGGAGCCATGAGCACCGATCCCTACGCCGGCAACCTCGACTTCTGGGAGAAGGCGGCGTCGATCCACGGCAGCGCCGAGGACAGCCCGCACTACCGCTTCGACGTCGTCGCCGCCGGCGGCACCCTGATGACGCCGACCGAGCAGCGCGCGGTCGCTGCCGCGATGGGCGGCACGGCCGACGACCCGCTCGCCGGGGTGCGCGACAAGGACGTGCTCTACCTGCAGAGCCACCTCGGTGCCGACGGCGGGGTCATGGCCCGCGCCGGCGCGCGCGTCACGTGCGCCGACTTCTCCGCCACCGCCCTCGCGAAGGCCCGGGAGCTCGCGGAGAGGGTCGGCGTACGGATCGAGACGGTCGAGACCGACTCGCGCGCCATCCCCGAGTCGCTGCACGGCCGCTTCGACCTCGTCTACGTCACCGTCGGGGCGATCTGCTGGATCGACGATCTCGATCGCTGGATGCGCCAGGTGTCGCTCGCGCTGCGGCCCGGCGGCCGCTTCGTCATGGTGGAGATCCACCCGCTGTACCAGATGGTGTTCAGCCGCACCCCCGAGCTGGTCGTCGACTTCGACTACGGCGGCGGGGCGAGCGAGTCCTACACCGACAGCGGCTCCTACGCCGCGCCCGATGCCGACTTCGTCACCACCACCACGAACTACGCGCACTCGGTCGGCGACATCGTCAGCGGGGCGGTGCGCGCCGGGCTGCGCGTCGACGTCCTCGACGAGCACGTCACGAGCGACATCAACCCGCGCGGCGACGATGTGCTGCAGCGCGGTGACGACGGCCTCTGGCGGCTGCTCGTCGGGCGCGGCAAGGAGGAGGGCTCGCTCCCGCAGCCGATGCCCGTCTACCTCACGTTCATCGCGACGAAGGCGTGAGCATGGCCGACACCCCGCTCGAGATCGAGCGCAAGGTGCTCATCGACGCGCCCGACCTCGCAGCGCTCGAGGCGGCCGCGCGCTCGGTGTCGGACATCGTGCAGACCTACCTGGTGCCCGATGGCTGGGACGCCGAGCGCGTGCGCCACCGCCGCGTGCGCGACGCCTCGGGCGAGCGCCTCCAGCTGACGTACACCCGCAAGCGCGCCCGCGGCCACGGCGTGGTCGAGGAGGACGAGCACGAGGTCGACGAGGCGACCTACACCGAGCTGCTCGGGCGCACCGACCACGGGCGCGTGCCGATCGTGAAGTCGCGCTACGTCGTGCCCTGGAACGGTCTCGAGCTCGAGATCGACCGGTTCTCCTCGCCGCGCGAGCTGTGGCTGCTCGAGGTGGAGCTCGACGACGCGGATCGCCTGCACGACGACCTCGACCTGCCTGCGTGGATCCCGGTGGTGCGCGAGGTCACCGGCGACCCGGCGTACACCAACGCGGCGATCGCGAAAGGCTGAGTCAGACCGGGCGGCTGACCCACTCGCGCGGGTCGCCGGCTCCGAGGTCGGTGATGCCCGCGGACCAGAGCGCACCGCAGACCAGTGTCCGCCGGAAGGCTGCGAAGGTCAGCACGTGGGCGATGAGGCCGCCGTAGCTGAACAGCTCGGGCGGCTCGCACATCGCGTTCACGAAGGTGACCTGCGTGAGGTCCTCCTCGTCGATACGTCGCGCCAGATCGAGGAATCGCGGGCCGACGTCGTCGAGCCAGGTCCGGATCTGCGCGAGGGAGAGGTTGCGCTCCGACGCGAGGTCGTAGTCGGCGGCGCCCTGCTCGGCGAGCTCCCACATCGACATCTGGCCCACGAGGCGTGCCAGCAGCGAGCGGAGGGTGGGGTCGTCGTCGACGCCCTCGACGCTGATCTCGATCGGTCGGTCGAGGACGTCGTCGTCGAGACTGCGTGCGCGGTCGAGCATCTCGCCGACCAGCCAGACGTGGTGCTCGATCATGTTGCGGGCCAGGCTCATGGAGATCGCCTCCGAGGACGGCGGGAGGTCGAGGCCTCCCGGGGGACGGAAGTGCACGGATCGCGTCGGCGGGAGGCGGTACGTCGAGGCGTCCGCGCGCCAGCGCGAGGGCGGGGCGCCGTACGCGCGACCGAACGCGCGCGTGAAGCCCTCGTGGGAGTCGAAGCCGGCGTCGAGCGCGACGGCGAGGACCTCGTCGTCGGTCGTCAGCAGGCGGTGGGCCGCGCGCTCGAGGAGCACGCGGCGACGCAGTGCCGCAGGCGTCTCGCCGGCCGCCGCCAGGACGAGGCGGTCGACGTGGACACGTGACATGTGCAGCCGGTCGGCGAGGTCCGCCGCCGTCGGGACGTCGTCGAGGGAGTCGGCGAGGAGGTCGACGAAACGTCGGAAGAGGTCGGTCTGCATGCCTCGATCGTGGCTGAGATCGGCGTACCTCGCTTGACCGATCTCGCCGGGTCGCGGTCAGGTCGCGGCTAGGGCAGCGTCCAGTCGACGGGGTCCGCGCCCTGGTCGGCGAGGAGCGCGTTCACGCGGCTGAACGGCCGCGACCCGAAGAAGCCGCCCGACGCCGAGAGCGGGCTCGGGTGCACGCTCGCCACCACGGGCGTCGAGCCCAGGAATGCCTGAGCCGTCTGGGCGTCACGGCCCCAGAGCACGGCGACGAGCGGGCGGTCCCGTGCGGCGAGGGCACGGATCGCCTGCTCGGTGACCGCCTCCCAGCCCTTGCCGCGGTGCGAGCCGGGTTTGCCCGGCGACACCGTGAGGACCCTGTTGAGCAGGAGCACGCCGCGGTCCGCCCAGGGCGACAGATCTCCGGTGGAGGGCCTCGGCGTCCCCATGTCGTCGACGAGCTCGGTGAAGATGTTGGCGAGGCTGCGCGGCACCGGTCGTACGTCGGGCAGCACGGAGAACGACAGCCCCATCGCGTGCCCCGGCGTCGGGTACGGGTCCTGGCCCACCACGAGGACGCGTACGTCGTCGAACGGCCGCGCGAACGCGCGCAGGACGTTCTCCCCCGCCGGGAGGTAGCCGCGGCCGGCCACGACCTCGGAGCGCAGGACGTCGCCCATCCGCGCGATGTCCGCGGCGACCGGTTCGAGGGCGTGCGCCCACCCGGGGTCGACGAGCTCGGCGAGCGGGCGTGCGGTCACGTCGCCATCCTGCCCGACCTGTGCCGGTGCTCCTGCGATGGCCGCCGAGCGCGGGTCGGTCGCGGCCCGTCGGCTCTGCTTCGTGAGTCAGAAACGCGTCGCAGGGAGCGCGCTTCTACTCACGATGCGCCCCGTTCCGTGCGATGCCCTGTACGGGTCAGTCGGCGTAGGCGGGGGCGGTGCGCGGCCAGGGGCGCAGCCGCTCCATGCTGCGGGCGACCGCGAGCAGCGTGCGCTCGCGGCCGGGGCGCGCGACGAGCTGCACCGACAGCGGCGTGCCGTACTCGGGGTGGATGCCGGCCGGCACCGACATCGCCGGGAATCCCGCCAGGTTCCACGGCGCCGCGAAGGGCGCGAACGGCACGTTGGACATCATCGTCGCCGCCCACGACGTGTCGCCCCAGCGCTTCGCGGCGATCGGCGGTGTCGCGAGGACCGGCGTCATGAGGACGTCGTACGTCGTGAGCAGCTCGGTGCTCGACGCGATCCACGCGTCGCGCGCGCCGTCCTTCACGAGCCCGCGGTCGATCACGAAGCGCCCGATGCGCGCGTGCGTGCGGACCCGCGGCTCGAGCAACGACTCGTCGAGACCGTCGACCTCGAGCGCCGTGCCCGCGAACCAGCGGGTCAGCGCGCCGATGGCGACCGACGGCGGATACGACGGGTCGTGGCGCTCGACGGTGTGCCCGTCGTGCATGAGGTCGACAGCCGCACGGAACAGCGCCCGCACGTGCTCGACGTCGACCTTCACCCCCTGCACAGGCGGGCGGGTCGACACCGCGATGCGCAGCTCGGGACCGTCGGCGGCGTCGCTCGCGGCCGCGATGGTCGGGTCGTCGGCCATGACCGACAGCACGAGGGCGGCGTCCGCCACGGTGGTCGACAGGACGCCGTTCTCGGTGAGGCCGAACCAGGCGTTCTCGCCGAGGTCGGCAGGCACGACGCCGGAGCCCGGCTTGATGCCGACCAGCCCGGTGCACGCAGCGGGGATGCGCACCGAGCCCATGCCGTCGTTGCCGTGCGCCACCGGCACGATGCCCGCGGCGACAGCGGCCGCGGAGCCGCCCGACGAGCCGCCCGGCGTGCGGTCGAGGTCCCAGGGGTTGCGGGTGACGCCGTACACCGAGTCGGTCGCGCCGAAGACGCCGAGCTCGGGCAGACGTGTGATGCCCACCACGACCGCGCCTGCGTGGCGCAGCCTGCGCACGACCTCGTGGTTGGCCAGCTGCGGGTGGGCCGGCGTCGCCGCCGACCCCGAGCGCATCGGCTCGCCCTCGACCGGCACGTTGTCCTTCACCGCGATGGGGACGCCGGCCAGCGGCAGCGACCCGGCGTCGCGCGCCGCCCCGTCGGCGATCGCACCGTCGACCGCGGCCGCCTCGCGCAGCGCCGCCTCGCGGCGTACGACCTGGAACGCGGCGAGGTCGCCGTCGCGCGCGTCGAGACGGTCGAGCGCCTCGCGCACGGTGTCGACGGCGGCGCGCTGCCGGGTGCGCACCCCGGTCGCGATGGCCGACGCGGTCCAGTCGGTGCTCGTCGTGGCGGTCATGCCGGAATCCCACCACGTCCGGTGCGGGCGCACCTGCCGGACCACAGGATCGCCCCGCCCCGCGGTCCTGCGGCGCCGGGGTCGGGTCCGTGCCGGGGGTCGGGCCGTGCCGGGTGCTGGGTCGTCGGCATCGGAACGTACCGGCAGTGGGTCATCGGCTGCTCGGCCGTCGGGTGGCGCTGGGTCGTGGGGAGAAGAGCGCACCAACGCCAGACGTGGCCCTGATGCCGTTGTCGCGTGGCGCTGGGTCGTGGGGAGAGGAACGCAGCAACGGCAGGCGGTGCTGACTTCGGTGGTCGCGTGGCGCTGCGTCCTGGGTAGAAGGGCGCACCTACGGCACCGCGGCGCTGACTCCCGGCCTCGCGACCTGCTGCGTTGTGGGGAGAAGAACGCAGCCACGGCAGGCGGTGCTGACTCCCTTCGTCGCGTGGCGATGCGTCCTGGGCAGAAGGGCGCAACCACGACACCGCGGCGCTGACTCCCGGGCCTCGCGACCTGCTGCGTTGTGGGGGGAAGAACGCACCCACGGCACAGGGTGCTGACTCGTGTCGTCGCGTGGCGCTGCGTCCTGGCAGAAGAACGCACCCACGGCACAGCGGTGCTGACTCCCGTCGTCGCGTGGCGCTGCGTCCTGGCAGAAGAACGCACCCACGGCACGGTGCTGACTCCCGTCGTCGCGTGGCGCTGCGTCCTGGCAGAAGAACGCAGCAACGGCAAAGGCGGTGCTGACTCCCTTCGACGCGTGGCGCTGCGTCCTGCGCAGAAGGGGGCACCGACGGCGCAGCGGTGCCGACTCCGGTGGCCGCGTGGCGCTGCGTCGTGGTCGAGCTGCGGGGTCGGCCTGCCATCGCAGCTCCGGACATGCGTGGCATCCGTGGCTGCCGATCCGACACATGCTGTCGCTGCGTGAACGCCGAAAGTAGTTGCAGCACAAGCGAATACGTCGTCAGAACCTCTTGACACGATTCGAACACACGTTCTAGGATCAGGCCATGACAGCCGCTCCGTTCGCCCCGCCCGCCGGCGGCGATGACGAGGAGTGGTTCGTGCCCTTCACCGACGCCGAGCTCGAGGCGGGTTTCGCGGCTGCGGAGTACGCCGAGCTAGGCGGGGATCCGACCGGGCCGCAGTGCTTCGACGATCCGGCCTTCCGCGACGAAGACCTGCTGGCGATGCAGGGGCCGGTGTCGGAGTGGACGCTG
>DASSQW010000178.1:0-5438 GCA_035702165.1 Candidatus Nanopelagicales bacterium | reverse complement strand
TAGGACCCGATCTGCGGGATCACCTTCACGAAGATGAGCACCAGCGCGACGATCCCGATGACCGCCATGATGATGGTCTTCTTCTTGTCCAGCACCGGCGCGGGCGCTGCCGGCGGGACGGCCTCCGGGACAGGCGCTGGGGCGTCGCTCATGGGAGGAACCCTAGGCGCTGGGGCAGCGCTGCGCCCCAGGGACGCGCAGGCCGTGCGAGGCTGCGGGCATGAGCTCAGCCGACCAGGTCGCGCGACGGTTGGGCGACGAGCCGTTCGTCGACCTCGTCTCGTTCCGGGCCGACGGCACGCCGGCCCACACGCCGGTCTGGGTGAGCGGCGACGGACGGACGCTGTTCGTCTCGACGTTCGGCGATTCGTGGAAGGTCCGGCGGATCCGCGCGAACCCCCTCGTTGCGATCGCGGCGTGCGACGGTCCCGGCGCTCTGCTGCCGGGGGAGCGGTACGTCGCCGGGCGGGCCGAGGTGCTCGACCGCAGCGAGTTCCGCCCTGGCGTGCGCGCGCACCGGGCGAAGTACGGCACGCACTTCTCCTGGATGTGGCCGGCCCGCTGGCCGCTGCGGCTCGTCGGCAAGAAGCGCGTATGGGTGCTCGTCGTCCCGACTCCTGACGTCGCGCTGCCGCACATCGACCCCCCGGTGATACCGCCGGAGGCGTACCGCTAGCCGGACGGTCAGTCGCCGGTGGCTCCGTCGATCCGCTCGCGCAGCAGATCGGCGTGGCCGTTGTGGCGGGCGTACTCCTCGAGCATGTGCAGGTAGACCCACCGGAGGTCGAGCTCGGTGCCGCGCCCGATGGAGCGGAACGTCGTCTCGAGAGGGAGACCGGCGACCGCCTCGTCGGCCAGCCGGCACTCGTCGGCGTAGCGCGCGAACACCTCCTCGGCGGGCGCGGAGTCGAGGTCCTCGAAATCGCCCTCCTCGTTGTCGTCCGGGCCGTAGAAGCCGTGCGAGGGGATGCCGGCGACGTTGCTCCGGAACCACCACGCCTCGACCTCCGCCATGTGGCGCACCAGGCCGAGCAGCGAGAGCCGCGACGGCTCGACGCTGCGCAGCGCGAGCTGCTCGTGGGTGAGCCCGCTGCACTTGGCGCGCAGGGTCTCGCGGTGGAAGTCCAGCCAGCCCTGCAGGCAGGCGCGCTCGTCGAGGAGCTTGGGCGAGGGTGTGCGGACGATCTCGGGTGCGGTCCAGGTCATGACGTCGATCCTGGCCCCTGGGTCCGACGCGCGGAACCGGGTTACGGCGCGGTCGGCATCGGCGGGGCGAACGCGGCGTCGTCGGACGCGACGGCGACGGGGGTCGGGGCCACCGGGAACTGCAGCCGCACGTAGGCGCCGGGGCCGTCGGGGCGGTTGCCGACCTGAAGCGAGCCGTCGTGCGCGTCGACCACGGCCTTCACGATCGCGAGGCCGAGACCGCTGCCGCCGGTCGCACGGGAGCGGCTGGCGTCGCCGCGTGCGAAGCGCTCGGTCACGCGGGGCAGCAGGTCGGCCGGGAACCCGGGGCCGTCGTCGACGACGTCGATCACCGCGGTGCGTCCGTCGGTGCCGAGGTAGGTCGTGACCTCCGTGCCTGTCGGCGTGTGCGCCAGCGCGTTCGCAAGCAGGTTGGCCACGGCCTGGTGCAGCCGCAGCGGGTCGCCGACGACCACCACGGGGTCGCCGCTCGCGCGCACCGACCACTCGTGGTCGGGCCCGGCCGACGCGGCCTCGGCGACCGCCTCGTCGACGAGGCGGCGCAGGTCGACGCGCTCGTGCGCGATCGGGCGCCCCTCGTCGAGCGAGGCGAGCAGCAGCAGGTCGTCGACGAGCATGCCCATGCGCGAGCCAGCGGCCTCGATGCGCTCGGCCGCGTGACGCGCAGCCTCGGGGTCCGTGGCGACGCCGCGACGCATGAGCTCGGCGTACCCGCGCACGGCGGCGAGCGGCGTGCGGAGCTCGTGCCCGGCGTCGGACACGAACTGGCGCAACCGGTCCTCGGTGTCGGCCCGGGTCTGCAGCGACGTCTCGACGTGGTCGAGCATCTTGTTGACCGCCAGGCCGACCTGGCCGACCTCGGTCGTCGGCACCGGATCCGGCACGCGCGCGGGGATCGCGACGTCACCGGTGTCGAGGGGGAGGGCGGCGACGGCGGACGCCGTCTCTGCGACGTCCTGGAGCGGACGCAGCGAGCGGCGCACGAACCACGCAGCCGTGAGGCCGGCGAGGATGAGACCGGCCGCCATGAGGATCGCGGTGACGGCCAGGAGCCGGTCGCTGTCGGCCGCCGCACCCGACAGCGGCGTGACGGCGACGATGCTCACCGAGTCGTTGCCCGACTGCGCGGACACGGCGACCGCGCGGCTGGCGCCGAGGTCGCTCATGCTGATGCTCACCGGGTCGGACGTGGAGCCGGTCGGGACGCCGGCGAGCACCGCGGAGTCGCGCTCCGAGAGCTGGTCGGGCGTCTGCCCCGGGAGATTGTTGGTGACGGGGTAGGCCAGCCCGTTGGAGTAGACGATGTAGACCTGCGCTCCGCCGGTCGTCCAGACCTGCAGCGCCTGCTGGTAGGAGCCGCGGTCGTGGTCGCTCTCGAGCTGCTGCTTGCCGCGCTGGAGGCTGCCGTCGACCTGCGCGAACTTCCACGAGCGCAAGGACAGGAAGGTCGCGGCGCCCACGAGCGCCAGCGTCACCGCCATGACGGCGACCAGGCCGAGGACGAGCCGCCGGCGCAGCGGCATCGCCGACCAGGTGCGGGAGATGCTCGCGATCACTCGGGGTCGCCGGCTCTCGGCGGACGCATCACGTAGCCGACGCCGCGCACGGTGTGGATGAGCGGCTCGCGGTCGGAGTCGACCTTGCGGCGCAGGTAGCCGACGTACTGCTCGACGATGTTGCTGCGACCGGCGAAGTCGTAGTGCCAGACGCGGTCGAGGATCTGAGCCTTGCTCACGACCGTGCGCGCGTTCTGCATGAGGAACCGCAGCAGGTCGAACTCGGTCGGCGTGAGCTCGATCGCCTCGCCGTCGCGCACGACCTCGCGGGTGAGCTCGTCGAGGGTGAGGTCGGAGACGCGCAGGACCGCGCCGCGCTCGTCGAGGCGTCCGGTACGCCGGAGCACGGCCTGCAGCCGCGCGAGCAGCTCCTCGAGGCTGAACGGTTTGGCGATGTAGTCGTCGGCGCCGGCGCGCAGGCCGGCGATGCGGTCGCGGGTGTCGCCGCGCGCGGTGAGGAAGACCGCCGGGAGGTCGGGGTGCTCGGCACGCAGCCGGCCGAGCAGCTTCACGCCGTCGTCGCCGGGCAGCATCATGTCGAGGACGGCGATGTCGGGGCGCAGGTCGCGCGCGACACGGACCGCCTCGTCGGCGTCGCCCGCGGTGGCGGTGCGGCAGCCGTCGAAGCGCAGAGCGGTGGACACGAGGTCGGCGAGGTCGGGCTCGTCGTCGACGACGAGCACCCGGACGGGCGGAACACCCTCGCCCGCGCGCAGGTAGCTCTGCGGCAGGTCGGTGCCCTCGGGGCTGGTCATCGTCATGACTCCTTCTCCTTCGTCCAACGGTTCCATCGTGTCAGCGGGGCCACGCGGTGCGCATGCACGACGGGCGCTTCATGCGCTGTGCCTGAGCGAGAGCAGGGGGGAGCTCGATGGCTGCTGGGCGCCCTCGCCCGTGCGCGAGGCGACGGAGACCACCGCCATCCCCGGGCTCGGCGCCTCGACGGCCTGCTCCGCGAGCATCGGCCGCAGCGATCGCCGGTCGGGGTCGACCCCGATCCCAGCCCGCACGAGCGCGACGACGGGAGCCCGATCGGTGCGGTCGGGGGCAGAGGCGCGTCCCGGCATGGCCCTCGTCATGCTCCGAGCATCCCGGGCCTACCTGTGAGTCGCCTGTGAGGCGCTCGACGCCCGCGTGTGAGCGGCTCGAACGTGAGTGGGCCGAGGGCCGGGGCTGACTAGGGTCCAGGGGTGATCTCGCGCGTGGGCAGCCGCTGGGTGGTCGTCGTCGTGTCCGGCCTGCTGCTGCTCTCGATGGTGGTCGCGGTCTTCCTCGGCGCCCGCTGGTTCTGACCGTCGCCGCGTGATCCGCGCACCCTCTACGGTCCGCTGATCACGCGTCGACGGATCGGGACGTGCGGGCCTAGAAGTGGAAGGGCTTGGGGGGAGCGGCCAGCGAGGCGCGCGGGCAGGTGGCCAGGTCCAGCCCGCCGAAGCCGAGCGCCTCGTCGCAGAGCTTGGTCACCGTCCACCCGAGCTCGGTGCCGCGCCGGGTGATCGTGGCGCGGTAGATGGTGATCTCGTACTTCGTCGGCGTGCCGTAGGCCACCTGGATGCTGCCCACGAGATCGGCGCTGCCGGGCTGGCCCGGTGCGCCCCAGGGGGCGTCGTACAGCGCCCAGCGCGAGGGGTCGGACAGCCACAGGCCGCCGTACTGGACGTCGCGCAGCGCCAGCTCCACGAGCACGGCGCGCGCCGCCTCCTCCGGCACGATGGCCGCAGGCCGGATGACCTCGGTGACGACGCCCTCGTCGTACATCTCGGTCATGAAGATCTCGGAGTCGGCCATGCCGACCATCCCCTCCCTCGCCCTCCGCCGGCGCTGCCGACGGGACGCCTCGTGTCCCCCAGAGGCGTCGAGGTCTCTATCGGCCGCCGGGGACCCGGACCCGTGGTCCGGCGTCCGAATTGCTCCGAACGAGTGGTCCGTCCCGTGGTAAACACCATGTAAGGGCTCGATCACGATGCGTGACACGCCGGTGGAGCGTCTGGTGCAGCCGGGACGGCTGGGGCTATCGTGGTCGCGATCGCACGTCCGATCCGAGAGGCCGCTGGGGAAGGCGACCCTCGAGAGGAGAGGACATGGGCGATCAGCTCGGCACCACGGTGCCCACCAGCGGCGCCCGGGCCCAGACCCGCGGCGTCGTCTTCGTGCATTCCTGCCCGCGTGCGCTCGCGGCCCACGTCGAGTGGGCCCTCGGCGACGTGCTGGGCCGGCGCGTGCAGCTGGACTGGTCCGCGCAGCCGGTGCTGCCCGGCACGGTCCGCGCGGAGCTGTGCTGGGACGGCCCGGTCGGGACCGCCTCGCGGATCGTGTCGTCGCTGCACGGCTGGTCGCGGCTGCGCTTCGAGGCCACCGAGGAGGCGACCACCCGCACCGAGGGCGAGCGCTACTCGGTCACCCCCTCGCTGGGGATCTTCCGGGCCGTGATCGGAGTCCACGGCGACGTCCAGGTGCCCGAGGAGCGGCTGCGCGGCGCGATCGCGCGCTCGGTCCTGCATGGCGTCTCGCTCGATGAGGAGCTCGGTCTCCTGCTCGGCGGACCGTGGGACGAGGAGCTCGAGGCCTTCCGCGTGGCGGGCGACGGCTCGGCCGTGCGGTGGCTGCACCAGGTCGTGTCCTAGCGACACGCGCAGACCCTCCTCCCTGAGGGAGCGGCGGGCCCCCCCCACCGGG
>DASSQW010000177.1:0-5447 GCA_035702165.1 Candidatus Nanopelagicales bacterium | reverse complement strand
CCGCGAAGGCCACCTACACCGCCGCAGGCGGGGAGTCCCCCACGTCCCACGTCATGATCGCCTGGTCCTTCTGACCCGAGCCACGGTCCGGGACCTCCTCCGCCGATGACATGGACCGCCGGGACACGGACCGGGGGTGATGCCACGACCATCGCCTCGCCAAGCGCGCGGGACCGACCTAGCCTGGGGGTGACCCGGAGGCGGTGATCCCGATGCCCGAGCAGCAGCCCGCAGCGCTGCGGCGGCACTGGGTCGTGCTCCTCGACGAGGACGGCGTCTCGACGCGACGGGCCAGCCTCGGCGAGCGGGTCCGGGCACGGCTCCTCGCGGTGCACCTCGACGAACGGCTCGCGGCCGGTGAGGCGCCCGAGAGCGACGCCCTGCTCGCCCTGCGCGCGGCGCGCATCGCGCGCGCCGAGAGCCGACGCGAGATCGCACTCAGCGTGATGCGGCTGCTGGCCGAGTGCGAGCCGCGCCGGCGTCGTACGTCGATGCTCGGGTCGGAGCCGCAGACGCTCGCCGTCGTACCGCGCGTGGTCGCGGCGCACGACGACCTCGAGCAGCTCGTGTCGAGCCTGCTCGCGCCTGCGCCCGTCTCGGCGCGCGGTGTGGCCGCCGCCAGCTGCCTGCTGCGCGACGGCTCCGGCCCGCTGTACCGCTACGAGTCGACCGACGACCTCGGCGCGCTGGTGCGCCGCACGATCGACGCTCTCGACCCGAGCCAGGACTGGCCCACCTGACCAACCCGCTGTGGAGGTCTGAGAGTGCTCTCTTGCGCACTCTCAGACCTCCAAAGCGACCTCAGCGACGGGGTTCGACCGTGAGGCCGCCGGAGTCGGGTGCGACGTCGACGAGGACGGTGTCGCCGTCGACGACCTCGCCGGACAGGATCGCGCGGGCGAGACGGTCGCCGATCGACGACTGCACCAGGCGCCGCAGCGGGCGCGCGCCGTAGACCGGGTCGAAACCGTGGAGCGACAACCAGTCCCGCGCCGCAGGAGTGACCTCGAGCGAGAGCCGGCGGTCGGCGAGCCGCTTGCCGAGCGCCTCGACCTGCATCGTGACGATGCTCGACAGCTCCTCGATCCCGAGCGGGTGGAAGAGCACGGTGTCGTCGAGCCGGTTCAGGAACTCGGGCTTGAACGAGGACCGCACGACGCTCATCACCGCCTGCTCCTTCTGCTCGCTCGACAGCGTCGGGTCGGCGAGGAACGCCGATCCGAGGTTCGAGGTCAGCACGAGGATCGCGTTGCGGAAGTCGACGGTGCGGCCCTGCCCGTCGGTGAGCCGGCCGTCGTCGAGCACCTGCAGGAGGACGTCGAACACCTCGGGGTGCGCCTTCTCGACCTCGTCGAGCAGCACGAGGGAGTACGGCCGACGGCGTACCGCCTCGGTCAGCTGGCCGCCTTCCTCGTAGCCGACGTAACCGGGGGGCGCACCGACGAGCCGCGCGACGGAGTGCTTCTCGCCGTACTCGCTCATGTCGATGCGCGTCATCGCGCGCTCGTCGTCGAAGAGGAACTCCGCGAGCGCCTTCGCGAGCTCGGTCTTGCCGACGCCGGTCGGACCGAGGAACAGGAACGAGCCCGTGGGCCGGTCGGGGTCGGCGATGCCGGCGCGGGCCCGGCGGACGGCGTCGGACACCGCCTGCACGGCCTCCTTCTGGCCGACGACGCGGTGGCCGAGCTCCTCCTCCATCCGCAGCAGCTTCGCGGTCTCGCCCTCGAGCAGCCGGCCCGCGGGGATGCCCGTCCACGCGCCCACGACCTCGGCCACGTCGTCGGGGCCGACCTCCTCGCGCACCATGCGGGCGCGGTCGCTGGAGCTGGAGATCGCCTCCTCGAGCTGACGCTCGAGCGACGGGATCTCGGCGTACATGAGCCGCGACGCCTGCTCGAGGTCGCCGTCGCGCTGGGCGCGCTCGAGCAGCATGCGCAGCTCGTCGAGACGGATCTTGAGGTCGCCGACCTTGTCGAGGCCCTGCTTCTCGGAGTCCCAGCGCGCGCGCATGCCGGCGAGCTCCTCGGCCTTGTCGGCGAGGTCGGCGCGCAGCTTGGCGAGGCGCTCCACCGACGCGGCGTCGGTCTCGCGCGAGAGCGCGAGCTCCTCCATCCGCAACCGGTCGACCTGGCGCTGCAGCGTGTCGATCTCGGCCGGCGAGGAGTCGATCTCCATGCGCAGGCGCGATGCCGCCTCGTCGACCAGGTCGATCGCCTTGTCGGGCAGGAACCGGCTGGTGATGTAGCGATCGGACAGCGTCGCCGCCGCGACGAGGGCGGAGTCGTTGATGGCGACCTTGTGGTGCGCCTCGTACTTCTCCTTGATGCCGCGCAGGATCCCGATGGTGTCCTCGACGCTCGGCTCGCCCACCAGCACCTGCTGGAAGCGGCGCTCGAGCGCGGGGTCCTTCTCGATCCGCTCGCGGTACTCGTCGAGCGTTGTGGCGCCGACCATGCGCAGCTCGCCGCGCGCGAGCATCGGCTTGAGCATGTTGCCGGCATCCATCGCGGAGTCGCCGCTCGCACCCGCGCCGACCACCGTGTGCAGCTCGTCGATGAAGGTGACGACCTGGCCGTTGCTGTCCTTGATCTCGTCGAGGACGCTCTTGAGCCGCTCCTCGAACTGGCCGCGGTACTGCGCACCCGCCAGCATCGCGGCCAGGTCGAGCGACACCAGCTTCTTGCCCTTGAGCGAGTCCGGGACGTCGCCCGCGACCATGCGCTGGGCGAGGCCCTCGACGACGGCGGTCTTGCCGACGCCGGGCTCGCCGATGAGCACCGGGTTGTTCTTGGTACGCCGCGAGAGCACCTGGATCACGCGGCGGATCTCCTCGTCGCGCCCGATGACCGGATCGATCTTGCCGTCGCGCGCGAGCGCGGTGAGGTCGACGCTGAACTTCGAGAGCGCCTGGAAGCTGCCCTCGGGGTCGGCGCTCGTGACGCGCTTGTCGCCGCGCAGATCGGTCAGGGCGTCGACCAGCTCGACCGGGCCGGCGCCCATCGAGCGCAGCAGCAGACCGGCCTCGCCCTGGTCGCCGGCGAGGGCGAGCAGCAGGTGCTCGGTCGAGACGAACTCGTCGCCGCGCTCCCGCGCGACATCCTGCGCTGCGCCCAGGACGCGGTAGGCGGCGTTGGACATGGTCGGCTGGGCGACGGTCTGGCCGCTCGCCGACGGCAACGCACTGATGGCCTTGGTGACCGCGCTCATCAGGGCGGTGTGGTCGACGCCGAGGTGCGCGAGGAGCGCGGCGGGGATGCCGTCGCGGTCCTCGAGCACGCCCTCGAGCAGGTGCAGCGGCTCGACCTGCGCGTGACCGGAGCGCGAGGCACGGCGTACCGCGTTGGACAGGGCGTCCTGCGTGCGGGTGGTGAAGCTGAGATCCATGGTCATCTCCCCGGAGGGGCCTTTCGTTCGAGTCGCCGGGACGTGGGGTGTGGAGCCTGGGCCGCATCCGAGGCAGCCTGGGGCACCTCCACGATGAGTCAGCGGGTGCGGTCGCGGTCGGCGGGGCGGGGCCGCCAGACGACGAGAGCGGTGGAGGGCTCGGTGCTCGGCCGGGCGCCGAGGCTGGGGCGCAGCCGCTGCACCTCGGCGAGCAGCGCGCCCACCTGGGAGCGCAGCGACTCGACCTCGGTCTGCAGATCCAGGATGCGCTGGATGCCGGCGAGGTTGACGCCGTCCGCGGACAGCTGCGACACCTCGCGCAGCCGCTCGATGTCGCGCAACGAGTAGAGGCGGTTGCGGCCGCCGGTGCGGCCGGGCGACACCAGGCCCAGCCGGTCGTACTGCCGCAGCGTCTGCGGGTGCAGGCCGGCGATCTGCGCCGCCACGGAGATGACGTAGACCGGGGTGGCGTCGTCGGGACGCAGACGGTCGTCGGTCATCGCGCACCTCCGTCCTTCGCGCGTGCCATGAGCTCGGCACGCGGGTCGTGGTCCTTCGTGGCGTCGGCGAAGTGCTGGAGCGCATCGCGCGCGTCGGAGCTCAGCTTCTGCGGCACCGCGACGTCGACGGTGACGAGAAGGTCGCCGTGGGTGCCGTCCTTGCGGCGCACACCCTTGCCGCGCACGCGCAGCACGCGGCCGCTCTGCGTGCCCTCGGCCAGCCGTACCTTCACCGTGCCGCCGGTCGGCACAGGTACGGCGACGTCGGCGCCGAGCGCCGCCTCCGCGAACGTGACGGGCACGGTGATCGTGAGGTTGTCGCCGTCGCGGCCGAACACCGCGTGCGGCGTGACGGTGACCGTGACGAGGAGGTCGCCCGCCTCGCCGCCGTTCTCGCCTGCGACGCCCTTGCCGCGCAGCCGGATCTTCTGGCCGTTCTTCACCCCCGCCGGGATGCGTGCCTGCACCGTGCGCGTCGAGGGCGCGTGCCCGGAGCCGTGGCAGGTCGGGCACGGGTCGTCGACGACCATCCCGCGGCCGCGGCACTCGTGGCAGGTCTCGGGGAAGGCGAAGCCGCCCTGGTTGCGGTTGATCTGCCCTGCGCCCTGGCAGGTCGGGCACAGCCGCGGAGCGGTGCCGGCGCGCGCACCGGTGCCCGCGCAGCTCGAGCAGGGCGCCTCGCTCGTGAGTCGCAGCGGCAGGGTCAGCCCGCCGAGCGCCTCGTCGAAGGACAGGGTGACGCTGCTCTCGATGTCGGCTCCGCGCCGCGCCCGGCGTGCGGACTGGGTGCTGCCCCCGCCGCGGTTGAAGACCCCGCCGAAGACGTCGCCGAACCCCCCGCCGCCGGCGCGGCCGAACAGGTCGGAGAGGTCGAACGGGACGCCGCCTCCGCCACCCTGCTGCCCGCCGCCGCCGAAGCCGCCCGGCATGCGGAAGCCGGAGGTGGCCATGGCGCGCGTCTCGTCGTACTCGGCGCGCGTCTTCTCGTCGGAGAGGACGTCGTAGGCCTCGGAGACCTCCTTGAACTTCGCCTCGGCCTTGGGGTCGTTCTCGTTGGAGTCGGGGTGATGCTTCTTAGCCAGCGTGCGGAAGGCCTTCTTGATGTCGGCCTGGCTGGCGTCCTTGGGGACGCCGAGGGCCTTGTAGTAGTCCTTCTCGAACCAGTCCTTCTGGCTCATCGGCGTCCCTCCTCTCTCGTGCTCTTCGTGTTCGTCGGTGTCCTTGCGGTTGGTCTGGGCTGGCCTTCGCTGGCCTGCTTCGTTGTGGGGGCCGGCCCCGCCCCTGGCCCTCTCAGAAAGGGGAGAGCGTTTCTATTTCTGAGAGGGCCAGGGGCGGGCCCGTCCTTTGTCGCGTTGTGGGGCTTCCTTCTGTCGGGGTGGGCGGTTCGGCGTCCGCTCGGCCGGTCCTGCGGACCGGCGTCGCGGACGCCGGGCTCTGCCCTGTTCCGACGTGATCCGGGTGGGTGGCTGGTCGGTCATCGCGGTCCCGGTCCTGGCTGTCGCGGCCCCGGTGCGTGCCTGGCTCCTTCCCGCCCGGGAAGCCCTGTCGCTGTTCAGTTCTCGA
>DASSQW010000176.1:0-2599 GCA_035702165.1 Candidatus Nanopelagicales bacterium | reverse complement strand
GGCGACGGCGGTCTGCTCGCCCGCAGGCTCGACCGACGTCTCGACCTCCCCGCCGGAGGTCTTGTCGGCCGAGGGCTCCTGCAGGCGCGCCCTCATCTGCCGCACCCACTCGTCGGCGCCGCCGTCGTCGGGAACGGTCGTGGGCGCGGGCCGTTCGTCGGTCCCCACCACGTCGGCGGGCGGAGGCAGCGTGATGCGCCCGCCGTGGAGCAGGTCGGAGTAGGTGTCGAGCGGCGCGGGCGGGCCGACGAGGTCGCCGTAGACGGCGTGCACCCCGAGCGCGCGCGCGGTCTCGAGGTCCTCCGCGCTGTCGACGTCCATCGCGACCGTCACGACCCCGAGGGCCGAGGCGGCCGCCACCAGCGCGTGCACGACCTCCGCGGTGCCGTCGTCGTGCGCCGCCTCGGCGAGGAGCGCGGGGTCGATCGCCACCGAGGCAGCCGACACCTGCTGGAGCAGGCCGAGCGGCACGGAGTCGGCGGTGAAGTGGGCGACCCCGATCGCGAGCGGGCCGGTCTCGAGCAGGTCGTCGAGGTGCTGTTGCACGACGTCGCGCCGGGTGAGCATCGTGAGCTCGGACTCGGGCACGTCGAGGACGATCGACGGCGCAGAGTCGCCGCCCTCGCTGCCGTCGGGGCCGCGCAGCGCGGCGAGGACGGCGGTACGGGTGGAGTCGGCGAGCGTGGCGCGCGCAGAGGTGGGGATCCAGACCGACACGTGCTCCACGCGCGTGGGCGCCACGGTGCGCACGTCGCGCACCGCCTGCGCGATCGACCACTGCACCACCGGGAGGGTGCGGGCGGGCGCCTCGCCAGCCTCGGTGCGCGCGGGAAGCCGCTCGTCGGCGCCGCGGCGGTGGATCACGGTGGTGACGCCGAGGACGGCACCGGTCGAGAGCGACACGATCGGCTGGTACTGCTGCACGAGCTCGCGCCGGGCTATCGCACCGCTGAGGTCGAGCGCCGGCTCGGCGGGTCGTCCGTCGGCGTCGGCGCGGACCACGCGCGAGCCGCCGGCAGCCTTCGCGCGGTACATCGCGGCATCCGCCCGACGCAGCAGCGACTGGGCGTCCTCGTCGTCGGCCTCCGAGAGCGCGACGCCGATGCTGGCGCCCGGGCGCACCGTCTCGGTCCCGATCGTGAGCAGCTGGGTGGCTGCGCGGAGGAGTCGGGCGCCGACCTCGTCGACGACAGCGTCGTCGCCCATGTCCTCGCAGACCGCGACGAACTCGTCGCCGCCGAGCCGGCCGAGGGTGTCGGCGTCACGGAGCGCGTCGCGCACCGCGCTGGCCGACGAGGTGATGAGGACGTCGCCGGCGCGGTGCTTCCACGGGTGCGTGTCGTTGACGCGCTTGAGGTCGTCGAGGTCGATGAAGTACACCGCGAGGCGCGTGCCGCTGCGCCGCGACCGGAGCAGCGCGCGCTCGAGGCGGTCGAGCAGCAGGCGTCGGTTGGGCAGCCCGGTGAGCTCGTCGTGCAGAGCGTCGTGGCGCAGCTGGTCCTCGGTGGCCTTCGCGTGCGTGACGTCCTCGATCGAGAGCAGCGTGCGTCCGCCGTCGTCGTGCTCGATGTCGGTCGACCGCACGCGGACCCACACGGTGGTGCCGTCGGCGCGCTGGATGCGCGTGTCGCCCGACGACGACTTGGTGCCCTCGGTGAGCCGGCGCGCGCGAGTGATGACCGCAGCCGCGCGATCCTGCGGGTGCAGCAGCGCCTCGTACACCGTCGACAGGACGGCTTCGCGGGTACGGCCGGCCAGCCGGCAGAACGCGTCGTTCGCGTCGACGAAGCGACCGGTGCTGTCGAGCACGGCCAGGCCGACGGGGCTCGCGTCGAACACCTCCCGGAACGCGCGCTCGCTCTCCGCGACGCGCTGCGTCGACGACACCCGGTCATGCACGTCGCGCACGACGATGACGACGTCGCTCACCGCACCCGTCGAGTCGCGGCGGTACTCCGACGCGCGCAGCTCGCGCCACCGCCACTCGTCGTCGACGTGGAAGCGGGCGTCGATCGAGCGGATCTCACCCTCGGCCAAGGTCTCGAACCCCGCGCTCCAGTCGGCGACCGCCTCGCGGTCGTCGTCGTGCACCAGGGGTCGAAGGTCGTGTCCTCCGCGCAGGCGCTCGACGAGGTCGGCCGCGTGCTCGGCGCTGCCCGCCATGCTCACCACCTGCGAGGTGGCGACGTCGAAGAGCAGCAGCAGGTCCGGAGTCGCCGCGAGCACCGCCGCCGCGAGGTCCCACTGCTCGATCGCCTCGTCGTCGGACGCCGAGTGCTGCGCGGGCTCGACGTCGGCGTCGACCTGCTCCGCGACGTCGTCGGCGCCCTCGACGTCCTCCACCTCGGGCTGGACCGCCGCGGCGGCGGGCGCTGCGGCCTCGACGGGCTCGGGCGCGACCGGCTCGGGCGCGGCGGCTACGGGCTCGGGGGCGACGGGCTCGGGCTCGACGGGCTCGGGCGCGACGGGGGGCGGCGCGGCGGCCACCGGCGCGGCGACCGGCTCGGGCGCGGGCACCGGGAGCGTGACGACGCCCGCCGGCAGCTGCGTCGAGGGCTCGGCCGCGGGCGTGCCGCGGGGGGCCCCGGCCCGGTGCACC
>DASSQW010000175.1:0-5989 GCA_035702165.1 Candidatus Nanopelagicales bacterium | reverse complement strand
TCCTGGCCGCCGCGTGTCCGATGACAGCGGTGCCTCTGCGGTCGAGTTCGCGCTCGTCGTCCCGCTGCTCCTGCTCCTGGTCTTCGGGATCATCAACTTCGGGATCATCTTCAGCCAGCAGCTGACCATGAACAACGCCGTCCGCGAGGGCGCGCGCCGGGCCGTCGTCAACGACCAGTCGTCCTCGCGCACCTGCGACCAGATCCTCGCAGCCGTGCAGAACGACATGTCCGGTCTGGCGCTCAACAAGACCGCTGTGAAGATCAAGATCACCCAGAACGGATTCACCAACAGCAACGGCTGCGGTTCGGCCTACCAGAGCACGAGCTTCGGTTCCGGGACCAAGGACAACGTGCCCTGCAAGGGCAGCGCGTCGGGCACCGGCATCCCCTCGCTCCAGGTCGAGGCGCAGTACGTGTCGTCGATCCCGATCGCGTTCCCGCCGTTCCCGACCACGATCACCTTGAACTCGAAGGCGGTGTACCGATGCGAGTTCAGCGCCTGACGCAGGCCGCGCGGCAGGACGACGGCGCCGTCGCCGTCTTCGTCGCGTTCCTCCTCATCGTCTTCATGGTCCTCGCGGCGTTCGCCCTCGACATCGGCAACGCCTACGCGCAGGCACGCCAGCTCTCGGTCGCCGCCGACGCCGCCGCCCTCGCTGCGGCGGCGAAGGTCGGCGAGGCCATGCCGACGAACACACCCTGCACACCTGCCGCACTGACCTCCATCGGCGCGCAGTCGATCGCGCAGAGCACGGCGACGTCGGTCAACAATGCCAACGCCAAGAGCGGCACCAGCGCCGCGCCCACGGTCACCGTCTCCTGCGTCAAGATGAAGTCGACCGACGCCGCTCCGAACGCGATCGAGGTGACGGTCAACAACAGCCGTCAGATCAGCACCAACCTCGCCGGTGTCATCGGGATCGACCACATCTCGCCGAACTCGTTCGCCACCGCGCGGTACATGCGAACTCTCGCCGTGGGCGGTCTGCGCCCGTGGGCCGCGTGCAACGACACCGTCCTGCTCGCGAAGCAGAACCGGACCACGACGTACTGGACCGGAATCGACTCGATGCCGAACCCCAGCGGCGGCGGCCCCTGCAACGGCTACGCGGCCGGCAACTGGGGCGCGATCGACTTCAACGGCGGCTCGAACGGCGCTCCGGACCTGATCGACTGGACGCTCAACGGCTATCCGAACCCCGTGACCATCCCCGACCCGAAGATGCCGGCAGACCCGGGCGTGACGAACTCCGTCTCCGACGCGCTGCACTCGCTCGTGGGCAACGTGGTGGCGTTCCCCGCGGTCACGAACTACAGCGGTGGCGGCGGCAACAACGCCAGCTTCAACGCGGTGGGCATCGCGACGGTCAAGGTCTGCGCGATCCAGTGGCAGAACTCGTTCTGGACGAGCGACCTCAACAGCACCGACAGCGGCTGCTGGGTCACGCCGTCGCCGCCGACGAGCCAGACCACGACCGCCACGGCGACCTCCAAGGTCGGCGTCGCGATGCAGAAGAACAAGGACACGACGCTCACGACGACCACGCCGATCTTCCCGAACGTCCCGGTGCCGCCGAACGTCAGCGTGTCGGTCACGATCACGCAGGCCACCGGCCCGAACCCCAAGACCTTCACCAGCGCCGTCACGACGTACAACTCCACGTCGCAGGTCGTCCTGACCGACAAGCCGAGCTTCGACGTCGCGGTGAACGACAACGTCAGCATCGTCACCACGACCGTCACCGGCACCGGCGGCTTCGGCCCGTACGTCTACCAGGGCAACAAGTGGAACGTGCTCAACCACATCCAGTTCCGCTACGTCGACTACACGTTCAGCAACTACACCGGCTCGAATCCGACGCCCTGCGACCCGAACAGCAACGACCTCTGCGCCGGGGTGACGCTGCTCTGGAAGTGAGCGGCCGGCTCACCGCGCCGTCCGTATGACGATGCGGCACGTCGGTCAGGCGCGGTCGCGCGCCAGGTCGGCGGCGCCCACGAGCCCCGCGTCGTTGCCGAGCTCGGCGGCGACCACCTGCGCGTGCGGGCGGTGGTCGGCGGCCACGAGGGTGGACGCGAACGCCGCGCGGGTCGGCGCGAGCAGCAGCTCGCCCGCCTCCGACACGCCGCCGCCGATGACGAAGACCGCGGGGTCGAGCAGCGCGGCGACGTCGGCCAGCCCCGTGCCGAGCCAGCGCCCGATCCGTGAGAAAGCCTCGAGCGCGACCGGATCGCCGTCCCGAGCGGCCACGGTGATGTGCTGGCCGGTGACCCCCTCCGGCGTGCCGTCGCCGAGCTCGAGGAGCGTGTGCGCCTCGTTGCGGCGCTCGGCCGCGAGCTCGCGCGCCTTGCGCAGCAGGGCGTTGCCGCTCGCGTACTGCTCCCAGCAACCGCGCTTGCCGCAGCCGCAGAGCCGGCCGTCGGGCACCCGCACCAGGTGGCCGAACTCGGCGGCCATGCCGTAGGCGCCGCGCACGAGGCGATCACCGAGCACGATGCCGCCGCCGATGCCGGTGCCGACGGTGACAGCGACGAGGTCGTGGTGGTCGCGACCGGCGCCGAACCGGAACTCGCCCCAGGCGGCGGCGTTCGCGTCGTTCTCCACCACGACGGGGAGGCCGCACGACGCCGACACGGCGTCGGCCAGGGGCTCCTCCGTCCACGCGATGTTCGGCGCGAAGCGCACGATCTTGCGCGTCTCGTCGACGAAGCCGGGGGCACCGAGCCCCACCGCCTCCACCTCGCCGAGCCCGTCGCGCGCGGCCACCTCGACGAGGTCGCGCACCACGTCGACGATCGTCACGACGACCTCGCGCGCGTCGCGCTGGGTCTCCTTGCGCGAGCGCGCCAGGATCCGACCGTCCGTGCCGACGATGCCGCCGGCGATCTTCGTGCCGCCGATGTCGACGCCGAGGGTCAGGGACATGTGCGCTCTCCGCGTCCGGCGACGGCGGACCGTCGCGTGGGTTCTCGCCCGTCAGCCGTCGAGGTCGCCGGGCTCGGTCTGCTCGAGCGGGATCCGTCGGACCCCCCGCGCGCTCTCCTCATCCTGCCCTGCCTGCGGCGCGCGCGGTTCCTGGGTGCCGGACGCGTCGCCCGCCGGATCGCCGAGGTCGGCGTCGTCGTCGGGCGTCGGCCCGGAGTCCGTGTCCGATGCCGCCGGCTCGGGCGGAGCGAGGCGCTCCCCTGCCTGCGCCAGCACCGTCGTGGCCGCGGCCACAGCCGTGTCGACCCAGCGCCCGACGCTCTCGGGGTCGGCGTCGCGCACACCGGCGATGGCACGGCAGACCGGGCACGGGCACGTGGCCCCGTCGTCGCCCACCGGGGCGAGGTGCGGCGCCGCGCTGCGCAGCCAGCCCTGCGCGGCGGCCAGCAGACGGGCTGCCTCGGCGCCCGCGCGGGGCTCGTCGTACGGGTCGGTCATGGGGCCACCGCCGTGCTCCATCGGTCGAGGTCGGGGTCGAAGCGCACGCGCACGACCTGCCCGTGGGCGGTCAGGTCCAGGCTCGCCCCCGCGACGTCGCACCGGCGCAGCAGCGGGGGCAGCGCGATCACGCGGCGGTGGGGTCCGAGGTCGACGACGAGATCGCCGTCGTCGGTGACCGACACGCCGAGGTCGTCGGGGCGCGCGCCCGGCACACGGACGTCGATGAACCAGGCGCCGTCCTCGCTCGAGACGGCGTCGCTCGCGCGCGGCGCGCCGAGGTCGAGCGCGTCGCCGCTGCCGAACAGATCGCGGCCCAGCTCGAGCAGCGCCTCGACGCCGATCGGCTCCGTGTCCGTATGCGGAACGACACGCACCGGGAGGTCGGCGAACCGGTCCCGCGCGGCGACCAGCCCCTCGCGGTGGCGGGCGACGACGCCCTGCGGCCACTCCTCGCCGACCGCGGCCCGGTTGACGACGACGCCGTCGACGTGGTGCCCGAGCATGGCCAGCGTCGTACGCGAGCGATGCGTCTCCGCGAGCACGACGCGCTCGGGCGTGGTGACGAGCCGAACCGCGGCGTCCGGTCCGGTGAGCAGGTCGCGGACGCGCACCAGTCGGCGCGCGAGGTCGTCGAGAGCGTCGAGCGCATCGACCGCACCGGCGGACAGTCCCGGGCCGCCGAGCAGCTTGGCGATGCGCCGGTCGACGGGGAGACCCCGTGCGACCAGCCGCTCCAGCGCCTCCGGGAGCGCGAGCAGCCGCAGCGTCTCCGCCGTCGGAGCGCAGTCGACGACCACGGCGTCGTAGCCCTCGACGTGGTCCGCGACCTCCAGCAGCGCGAGCACGTCGTCGACGCCGGGGACGGCGGCGATCTCGGCCGCCACGAGGGGGTCGACGCCCACACCGCCGAGCAGCTCGCCGACGACGCGGCGCACCGAGGCCCACGACTCGTCGAGGCGCGCTCTCGTGTCGATCTGCAG
This sequence comes from Candidatus Nanopelagicales bacterium, assembly GCA_035702165.1. Taxonomy (GTDB): domain Bacteria; phylum Actinomycetota; class Actinomycetes; order S36-B12; family CAIYMF01; genus Longivirga. The sequence continues at coordinate 1,580 of DASSQW010000175.1, read as the reverse complement.
CACGTCCAGGTCGCCGACGGCACCGGTCACCGGCTGGGGCACCGCCGCCGTCCGCCACTCCCCGGCCCGGCCGAGGTCGCCGGTCATGCCCAGGACGTCGGTGAGCGAGTGCGCCGGGTCGGTGCTCACGACCAGCGTCCGCTCGCCGTCGCGGGCGGCGGCCAGCGCGGTCGCCGCGGCGAGGGTCGTCTTGCCGACCCCGCCCTTGCCCACCACCAGCAGCACCCGCACCCGACCAACCTAGCCGCCGCGGCAACCAGGGCGAACCGGTGCGTCCGCCCCCACGACACGCCATCACCGCACGCGGGCGCGGTCAGCCGGTAGGGTCCGCGCCATGGCCGACAGCACCGAGTCGAGCATCGTCGTCGCGGCGTCCCCTGCCGAGGTCATGGCGGTGATCGCGGACCTCTCCCGCTATCCCGAGTGGACCGACGGCATGAAGTCGGTCGAGATCCTCACGCAGTACGAGGACGGCAAGCCGGCCGACGCCCGCTTCGTCCTCGACGCGGGAGCGATCCGCGACACCTACAGCCTCGAGTACGACTGGGCAGACGACGGCACCTCGGTCAGCTGGACCCTCACCGAGGGCGGCATGCTCAAGGCGATGGACGGCACCTACACCCTCACCGACAACGGCGATGGCACCACGACGGTCGCCTACAAGCTCGCCGTCGACGTCAGCATCCCGATGATCGGCCTGATCAAGCGCAAGGCGGAGAAGGTCATCGTCGACACCGCGCTCCGCGGCCTCAAGGAGCGCGTCGAGACCTGAGCCCTCGGCTCACCACTCCACCGCGAACGGGCGCCCCGATCCGCGGAAGTGCCCGACGTTCACGCACTCCGTCCGACCGATACGTGCCCGCGCCACCAGCGGCTGGTGCACATGGCCGAACAGCACGAGGCGCGGCTGCGTCCGCCGCACGAGGTCCAGGATCGCGGTGCTGCCGTACTCGAAGCGGCGCGCGACGACGTCGTAGCAGAGCTCGGGCAGCGCGGGCGGGATGTGCGCGCACAGCACGTCGACCACGCCGAGCGCCTCGACCTTCGCGGCGTAGGTCTCCTCGTCGAGCTCGTACGGCGTGCGCATCGGGCTGACCAGGCCGCCGCCGACGAAGCCGAAGGTGAGCCCGCCGATCTCCGTGGTCTCGCCGTCGAGCACGGTATGGCCCGGGCGCAGGTAGTCGGCCCAGTAGCGCGGCACGTCGACGTTGCCGTAGGTGAGGTACGCCGGCTCCGGCATCGCGCCGAAGAGCTCCGCGTACTGGGCGCGGACCCGCTCCTCCACCAGGGTCGGGCGGTCCTTCCCCTCGCGCCGCACCACCTCGTCCCAGATGCCCGCGGCCCACGCGTGGGCGTCGCCGAAGCGGCCGGCGGTGCGCAGCGCGATGAAGCGCTCGGCGTTCGCGGCACCGAACAGATCGGCGAAGACACCGCGCGAGGGGTCGGCGTAGTCGAGGTAGAGGACGAGGTCGCCGAGGCAGACGAGCGCGTCGGCACCGTCGGCGGCTCGGGCCAGCTCGGCGGTGCTCCCGTGGACGTCGCTCACGACGTGGAGGCGCACGCGTCGACCCTAGGCGCAG
>DASSQW010000174.1:0-27465 GCA_035702165.1 Candidatus Nanopelagicales bacterium | reverse complement strand
GTCATGTCAGGGGGTGGGGAAGGCGAGCTCGCCGACGAAGCGGTCCTGGAAGCCCTCGTGGTCGGAGAGCTCGACGTAGTGGATCTCGTCGAGCAGCGCCTGCGCGCCGTGGCGCTCGGGCAGCGACAGCAGCACCATCTTCGCGCCCTCGCCCGCGACGTTGCCGGCGCTCACGATGCGCAGCACCGGCAGCTTGGGCACCAGCCCGATGCGTACGGCGGACGACGGCGACAGGTAGGTGCCGAAGGAGCCCGCGAGCAGCACCTGCTGCACGTCGGCCTCCTCGGCGCCGAACGCCTCGAGCAGCAGTCGCCAGCCGGTCGAGATCGCGGCCTTGGCGAACTGCAGCTCGCGGACGTCGCGCTGGGTCAGCACCACCTCGTCGCCGCCGCTCTCGTCCTCGGTCGCGAGCAGGAAGTGCCGCTCGCCCGCCCGGTCGACGAGCCGCTCCGCGAGGTCGGGCCGCTGCTCCTTCACCTGGTCGTCGGGAGCGAACCGCCCCGAGGAGTCGATGACGCCGACGCGCACCAGCTCGGACACGGCGTCGACCAGCCCGGAACCGCACAGCCCCACCGGCTTCACGTCGCCGATGACGCCGATCTTCATGCCCTCGTCGTTGATCGACACGGTCTCGATCGCGCCGGGCGCCGCGCGCATGCCGTTGCGGATCGACGCCGCCTCGAACGCCGGGCCGGCCGGCGCCGCCGTCGCCATCATCCGCTCGCCGTCGCCGATGACGATCTCGCAGTTCGTGCCGACGTCGATGAACAGCCGCAGCCGCTTGTCGCGATCCATACCCGACGCCAGCGCACCCGCGATGATGTCGCCGCCGACGTAGGCGCCGAGCGCAGGCAGCACGACCACGCGGGCGAACGGGTGCACGTCGAGGCCGATGTCGCGCGCCATCAGACCGGGGTACGTCCGGCTCGCGAGGATGAACGGCGCCACACCGAGCGGTTCGGGATCGATGCCGAGCAGCAGCTGGATCATCGTGGCGTTGCCCGCGATCGCGACCTCGTAGACCGAGGTCGGCGCGACGTCGGCCTCCTCGCACACCTCCGATACCAGTTCGGAGATGGTCGCCTGGGCGAGCTCCTGAAGACGGGGGAGGCCCTCGGGGTCGAGCATGGTGGCGCTGATCCGGCTGATGACGTCGGCGCCGAACGGCTGCTGCTTGTTGAGCATCGAGCGCACCGCGGCCGGCGTACCGGTCTTCACGTCCATCAGGGTGGCGACGACGGTGGTCGTGCCGAGGTCGACCGCGATCGCGTACGCCGTATCCGTGGTGTCACCGGGCTCGACGCCGACGAGCGCGTCGTCGACGACGACCGCGGTGACCTTCCAGTCCGCCGACCTCAGCGTGCGGCCCACCGCGGCCAGCACGCGCGGCTCGACGGTGAGCTCGAGGTCGTCGACGGCGTCGCGCAGGCGCTCGATGTCGGTGCGCTGGTCCGCCAGGGTCGGGTCGGTGAGCTCGACGTAGCGCTTCTGGATCGCGGGCCGCAGAATCACCTGGCGCCCGACGCCCACGGTCGCGGCCTTGGGCCGGGTCGTGAGCGGTGGGACCTCGACCTCGAGGTCGTCGTTCGCGGGAGCCAGGCAGGCCAGCCGCCAGCCGTCCTGCACCTGGTCGGGCGTGAGTGCGCGGAAGTCGAGCTTCTGCGCCGATACCTCGCCCGAGAGCACGCGCACCTTGCACTTCTTGCACGTGCCGTGGCCGCCGCAGGTGCTGTCGATCGCGATGCCGTTCCAGCTCGCGGCGTCGAACACCGTGACGCCGGCGGGCACACGGACGGCCTTGCCCGAGGGCGTGAACGACAGGGTGACGCGCCGCGGCTCGTCGGGAGCCGCGGCGTCGTCGACGTCGGTCGTTGTCACGAGCTGGCGGCCGCCTCGCGTGCGCGGTGGGCGGCGATCCAGGCCATGCCCCACTCGTCGTTGCCGGACATCAGGTCGGCACCCTTCACGGCGCGCACGATGCTCTCCGTGCGCGAGTCCATGATCGCGCTCGTGAGGCCGCTGGCGATCGCCATGGGCAGGAACACCGCGTTGATCGTGTGCCGGTCGGGCATGCCGAACGACACGTTCGAGGCGCCCAGCGTGGTGTTGAGGTCGTACTTCTCCTTGATGAGCTTGATGGTCTGCAGCGTCTTGACCACCAGCGTGGAGTCGGCGCCGATCGGCATGGCGAGCGGGTCGATGACGATGTCCTCGATCGCGATGCCGTACTCCTTGGTGGCGACCTCGACGATCTTGTCGACGAGCTCGAGGCGCTTGTACGGGTCGTCGGGGATCTCGTCGTGGTCGTTGGGCAGGGCCACCACGGCGGCGCCGTACTTCTTGACCAGCGGGAGGATCGCCTCCATGCGGTCGTCCTCGGCGGTGATCGAGTTGACGAGTGCCTTGCCCTCGTACGCCGCGAGGCCGGCCTCGAGGGCCTCGACGACCGACGAGTCGATGCACAGCGGGACGTCGGTGAGGCTCTGGACGAGCTTCACGGCCTTGGCCAGCAGGTCGGCCTCGTCGACCAGCGGTGCGCCCATGTTGACGTCGAGCATCATCGCGCCGCCCTCGATCTGGGACTTGACGTCGATCTCGACCGACGACAGGTCGCCGGCCCGCAGCTCCTCCTGGAACTTCTTGCGGCCGGTCGGGTTGATGCGCTCGCCGATGATGCAGAACGGCTGGTCCGAGCCGATGATCAGCTCGCGCGTGGCCGAGCGGACGACGGTGTGCATGCGTTCTCCTGTCGAGGTGGCTCAGGCGGCGGAGGCGCTGCCGGAGAGTCCGAGGTCGGTGACGAGGCGTGCGAGCGACCCGTCGTGGCGGAAGTCGGTGACGTGCAGACCGGCGACCCCGGGGGTCGCGAGGAAGGCCTGCGCGAGCTCGAACGCGACCTGATAGCTCTCCTCGGCGACGTCGGAGGAGAGCGCCACCCGGCGCCGCAGCGCATCCGGCACGACGATGCCCGGGACCCTGTCGTGCATGAACTCCAGCGCCTTCGCCGACTTCGTGAGGCAGATGCTCGGCAGCAGCGCGGTGCGCTGGGCCACGCCGTTCTCCACGCAGCCGGACGCGAACGCGGCGAGCTTGTCGGGCTCGTACCCGATCTGCAGCTGCAGGAACCGCGCACCGGCGTCTGCCTTCAGCAGCGCCCGCTCCACCCGGTAGTGGTGCGGGGGAGCGAACGGGTTCTCCACGGCGCCGACGAACAGGTCGGGCGCCGGCTCGAGCTTGCGGCCCGAGACGTAGCGGCCCTGGCGCAGCCCGTCCATGACGCGCACGAGCTGCGGGCCGTCGAGGTCGAACACGCGGCGGGCCTGCGGCTCGTCGCCGGCGGTGACGTCGTCGCCGGTGAGCGCGCACAGGTTGGTGACGCCGTGCAGCGCCGCGCCGACGACGTCGGCCTGCGCCGCGATGCGGTTCTTGTCGCGGCACACCACCTGGAGGATGGGGTCGGCGCCGAGGATCTTCAGCGCGATCGCGATGGACACGTTGGACGCGTGGGCGTGCGCCGCCGGGTTGTCCGTGGCGTTGATGGCGTCGACGTAAGGAAGGATCGGGTCGAGCTTGGCCTTCACCGTGTCGAGCGTGCCGCCGTCGATCGACGGGAACTCGGCCGTGACGATCGGCCGCGTCCGCGTCTCGACGAGCTGCCGGAAGGTGCTCACCCGATCTCCGTCCTGGTGTGGAAGCCCTCGTCGAGGGCGCGTACGTCGTCGACCTCGCCGAGCGAGGACCACGGCACCTCGAGCTCCTCGTGCGTGCGCCCCTCCCAGCCCTCGGGGACCTCGCGGTCGCGACCGGTGACGAGGTTCGCCCACGACGCCGTGCCCCGGAGCTGGTTGTCGACCGGCGGGCGGAGGTCGGAGAAGTGCTTGCCCCAGAAGCCCGGGTTGAGCGGGTGGTGGCTGCGCTTCTCCGCCTTCGTCCAGATGCAGGGCATCTCCGGCTTCACCTCGCAGTGGCCGTCCTCGCGCACCCCGCCGCACGGCCCGTTGCGCAGCGTCTTCGGGCACGTCATAGGGCACGTCCAGCCGGTGGAGTGCAGGACGCACTGCCCGCACATGCGGCAGTCCCACACCGCGCCCTTGACGGTGTCCTCGACGAGCGGGAGCAGCTTCACCTCAGACGCTCGCGGTCGCCCGCTTCTGCGCCAGCAGCTCCTTGGCGCGGCGGACTGCGGTCGCGGCGTCGGCGGCGTAGCCGTCGGCACCCGAGACGTCGGCGTACTCCTGGGTCACCGGCGCCCCGCCGACCATGATGATCACCTGGTCGCGCAGACCGGCCTTCTCGATGGCGTTGATGTTGGCCTTGAACATCGGCATCGTCGTGGTGAGGAACGCCGACATCCCGACGATGTCGGGCTTGTGCTCCTCGATCCCGGCGATGAACTTCTCCGGCGCGGCCTGCACGCCGATGTCGATCACCTCGAAGCCGGCGCCCTCGAGCATGATGTTCACGAGGTTCTTGCCGATGTCGTGGACGTCGCCCTTCACCGTCCCCATGAGGAAGGTGCCGATGGTCTCCGCGCCGGTCTGCGCGAGCAGCGGCCGCAGGATGTCGAGGGCACCGCTCATGGCCTTGCCGGCGATGAGCATCTCGGGCACGAAGAAGTCGCCGCGCTCGAAGCGGGCGCCGACCTCCTCGAGCGAGGGGATGAGCGCGTCGAAGAGCAGCTGCGACGGGGTCAGCCCCTCGTCGAGACCCTTCTGCGTGAGCTCGAGGACGGCGGGCTTGTTGCCGACCATGGTCTCGTCGTAGAGCGCCTTGAGGATCTCGTCGTGCGTCATGCGGCGCCCTCCTTCCTGTTCGAGGGGCGTGCCGGGTCGTGGTGCGGGAGCGGAGAGGACAGTGCGGCGCACTCGCTGACGAGGAGCGCCCCCGCCCGGGCGACCTCGCGCGGGGTGAGCCGCGAGGTGGGACCCGAGACGGAGAGTGCGGCGACGGCGCGGCCGTCGGGTCCGAGCACGGCCGCGGCGACGGCGACGAGCCCGGGCTCGAGCTCGCTGTCGGCCACGGCGTAGCCGCGCTCGAGGCACCGGCGCAGGTCGGCCTCGAGGGCCGCGCGCGTGGTGCGGGTGCGCTCGGTCAGGCGCACGAGGCGGCCGGCCGGAAGCGGGTAGCCGTGCGCGAGCAGCGCCTTGCCCGACGCCGAGGCGTGGTAGGGCACCTCGCGGTCGAGCCAGTTCACGGCACCGAGCAGGTAGCGGGCGTCGATCTGGTCGATCTGGACGACGCCGCCCTCCGAGCCGATCGCGAGGTTCACCGTCTCGCCGGTGGCGGCGGAGAGGCGCACGAGTGCCGGGCGCGCGCGCTCGAGGATGTCGTCGTGCGGGTCGACGCGTCGCGCGAACGCGGTGACGACGTCTCCGGGGACGACCTCGCCGGACTGCGTGCGCGCCACGAGCCGGTTGCGCTCGAGGCTCCCGAGCAGGCGCGACACGGTGCTCTTGGGCAGACCGGTCGCCGCGACGAGCTCGGGGAAGGTCACCGGCTCGTGCGAGCGCAGCACGTGGACGAGCAGCGACGCGGCGCGGTCGACGGCCTGGGCTCCCGTGGTCGCGGTGCGCACGTCCACCTCCGGCTTCCTCGCCTGCTGTCCCGGATCCGGGGAATCGGTGTCCGGGGTCTGGTGCAACCGGTCCTCGGTGCCCCAGAATCGAGCCCTCGGATTCAGTTTCACGATATGGAACCGCTGTTCCACGAGTCAGCGTAGGATCCGGCGCTGAACCTGGTCAAGGAGAGGGAGCCCCGTGTTCGTCAACAAGATGCCCCGCTACGAGATCCTCTCCGAGGACGCGCTCGCCACTCTGGACAAGGGCTGGCGGCGGATCGTGTCGGAGCTCGGCATCGAGTTCATGAAGCCCGAGGCCCTCGAGCTGTTCCGCGCCGCCGGCCAGAAGGTCGAGGACAACAAGGTCTTCCTCGACCCGGAGTTCGTGCTCGCCCAGATCGCCAAGGCGCCGAAGGAGTTCGACCTTCAGGCGCGCAACCACGCGAACGACGTGCACATCGGCGGCGACCACATGGTCTTCTCCAGCGTCTACGGACCCCCGTTCGTACGCCGCGGCAACGAGCGCCGCGACGCCACCCTGGCCGACTACCGCAACTTCGCGAAGATGGCGCAGTCGTTCAAGGCCATGGACAGCGTCGGCGGCGTGGTCGCCGAGCCCAACGACGCGCCGCTCGACTCGCGCCACCTCGACATGCTCTACGCGACCATGACGCTCACCGACAAGATCTACATGGGCAACGTCGTGAGCGGCGTCAACGCCCGCGACACGATCGCCATGAGCGAGATCCTGTTCGGCGGTCGCGACGCCATCGAGCAGACGCCGGTGTCCTTCTCGCTGATCAACTGCAACTCGCCGCTGCGCTGGGACGACCGCATGCTCGACGCGCAGTTCGAGTACTCCGCGGCGAACCAGCCCGTCATCCTCACGCCGTTCCTGCTCATGGGAGCGATGTCGCCGGTCACGATCCCCGCCGCCCTCGTGCAGCAGATCGCCGAGGCGCTGTCGGGCATCGCGCTCTCGCAGCTCATCCGCCCCGGCACCCCGGTGATCTTCGGCTCGTTCCTGTCCAACATCGACATGCAGTCCGGCTCCCCGCAGTTCGGCACGCCGGAGTCCGCCATCGGGCTGCTGTGCACGGGTCAGATCGCGCGCCACTTCGGCCTGCCGTTCCGCACCGGCGGCGGGCTGAACTCCTCGCAGACTGTCGATGCGCAGTCGGCGTACGAGTCGATGATGACGATGCTGCCGACCTTCCTCGCCGGCACCAACGTCGTGCTCCACACCGCCGGGTGGCTCGAGGGCGGCCTCGTGGCGTGCTACGAGAAGTTCGTCGTCGACGTGCAGATCCTCGAGATGCTCCAGAAGGAGTTCACCCCGCTGGAGATCGACGAGGCGAGCCTGGCGTTCGGTGCCCACGAGGAGGTCGGGCACGGCGGCCACTTCCTCGGCGCCGAGCACACGATGGAACGCTTCCGCGACTGCTTCTACCGCCCGTTCCTGAACTCCAGCGACAACTTCGAGCGTTGGAACCGGCTCGGGGCCCGCGACACGGCTGCGCGCGCGGGCGAGATCGTCGACAAGACCCTGGAGGAGTACGAGGCGCCCGCACTCGACGACGCGGTCCGCGAGGAGCTCGAGGACTACGTGATCCGGCGCCGCGCCGAGCTGGGTGACTGAACTTCGGAGAAATAGTCCGATCCGCTCACCGGGGGAGGGCGGCTCGCGCAAGATATGGCAGTCCGTTGTCCCTGGAGGAGCCGTTATGTCCCGGTCGTACGACGTGATCGTCGTGGGCGGCGGCTCGGCAGGATCCGCGATCGCGAACCGCCTCTCGGCGGACCCGTCGACCAGCGTGCTCGTCCTCGAGGCCGGCCGCTGGGACTACAGGTGGGACGTCTTCGTCCACATGCCCGCGGCGCTGTTCTTCGCCATCGGGAACAAGCACTACGACTGGATGTACGAGACCGACCCCGAGCCGTACATGAACGGCCGTCGGGTCTACCACGCCCGCGGCAAGATCATGGGCGGCTCGAGCAGCATCAACGGCATGATCGTGCAGCGTGGAAACCCGCTCGACTACGAGCGCTGGGCCGCGGACAAGGGCATGGAGGACTGGGACTTCGCCCACTGCCTGCCCTACTTCAAGAAGCTCGAGAACGCCCTCGGTGCCTCGTCCGACGATCCCTGGCGCGGCAAGTCCGGCCCGCTGACCATGACGCGCGGCCCGGTCACCAACCCCTTGTTCGACGCCTTCTTCGAGGCGGTGCAGGAGGCCGGCTACCCGCTGACGTCCGACGTCAACGGCTACCAGCAGGAGGGCTTCGCGCCCTTCGACGCCAACCTCGTCAACGGTCGCCGGCTCTCCGCGGCCCGCGCCTACCTGCACCCGGCGAAGAAGCGCCCGAACCTCGAGATCCGCGCGCACGCGCAGGTGGCCCGCGTGATCTTCGACGGGACCCGCGCGGTCGGGGTCGAGGTGATGCGCAAGGGCGGCGGCGTCGAGCGGGTCTACGGCGGCGAGATCATCCTGTGCGGCGGCGCGTTCAACTCGCCCCAGCTGCTGCAGCTCTCCGGAGTGGGCGACGCCGAGCACCTGCGCTCGGTCGGCATCGAGCCGGTCGCGCACCTGCCCGGAGTCGGTGAGAACCTGCAGGACCACCTCGAGGTCTACATCCAGCACGCATGCACCCAGCCCGTGTCCATGAACCCGTACATGGCGAAGTGGCGGATGCCGATCATCGGCGCCCAGTGGCTGTTCCTGCACGGCGGCCCCGCGGCCACGAACCACTTCGAGGCCGGCGGCTTCGTGCGCAGCAACGACGAGGTCGAGTACCCGAACCTGATGTACCACTTCCTGCCGATCGCGGTGCGCTACGACGGCACCTCGCCGGCGAACGGCCACGGCTACCAGGTGCACGTCGGCCCGATGTACTCCGACGCGCGCGGCCATGTGCGGATCCGCACCGCCGATCCTGCGGCCAAGCCGTCGATCCTGTTCAACTACCTCTCGACCGAGCAGGACCGCCGCGAATGGGTCGAGGCCATCCGCGTGACGCGCGACATCCTCGAGCAGCCGGCCCTGCTGGAGTACAGCGGCGGCGAGATCTCGCCCGGCCCGCAGGTCGAGACCGACGAGCAGATCCTCGAGTGGGTGCGGCACGACGCCGAGACGGCGCTACACCCGTCGTGCACGGCGCGGATGGGCGTCGACGACCTGTCGGTGGTCGACCCGTCGAGCATGAAGGTGCACGGCACCGAAGGGCTGCGCGTGGTCGACGCCTCGGTCTTCCCCTACGTCACCAACGGCAACCTGTACACGCCGGTGATGATGGTCGCCGAGAAGGCCGCCGACCTCATCGCGGGCAACACCCCGCTCCCGCCCGAGCCGCTCGAGTTCTACCGCCACCACCCCTCCTCGACCCCGGAGGCGCGCGGTGCCTGACCTGCACGCGATCCGCAACATCCGCGAGAACCTGCAGCCGGCCCGGTCCGGCGGGACGGAGCCGAACGCATGAGCAGCACCGAAGCCGCCGCACCCGCGACCACGACGAGCACGGCCGCGACCCCCGCGGTCTCGGTCCGCAACCTCTGGAAGGTGTTCGGGCCCAAGGCCGAGTCGATCCCCGGATCGCCCGACGGCGAGCTCCCGGCGTCCGACCTCAAGGCCAAGACCGGCTGCGTCGCGGCCGTGCGCGACGTCTCCTTCGACGTCGCACCTGGCGAGGTCTTCGTCGTCATGGGCCTGTCGGGCTCGGGCAAGTCGACCCTCGTGCGCTGCGTGACCCGGCTGATCGAGCCGACCGCGGGCGATGTCCTCATCGAGGGCGACAACCTCTCCTCGGCCGACGCCAGGCGTCTGCGCGAGCTGCGCCGCAACCGGTTCGCGATGGTGTTCCAGCACTTCGGCCTGCTGCCGCACCGCCGCGTGGTCGACAACGTCGCGTACGGCCTCGAGGTCCGTGGCGACGACAAGGGCTCGCGCACCAAGCGGGCGCAGGAGGTCATCGACCTCGTCGGCCTGTCGGGCTTCGAGAACTCCTTCCCCGACCAGCTCTCCGGCGGCATGCAGCAGCGCGTCGGCCTGGCGCGTGCGCTCGCCGGCGACCCCGACATCATGTTCTTCGACGAGCCGTTCTCCGCGCTCGACCCGCTGATCCGCCGCGGCATGCAGGACGAGGTCCTCCGGCTGCACCACGAGGTCGGCAAGACGATGGTCTTCATCACCCACGACCTGTCCGAGGCGCTGCGCCTCGGCGACCGGATCCTCATCATGCGTCACGGTCGGCTCGTGCAGTGCGGTCGCCCGGACGAGCTCGTCGGCGCCCCCGCCGACGACTACGTCCGCGACTTCACGCGCGACATCCCGCGCTCGCACGTGCTGACGATGCGCTGGATCGCACGCCCGCTCGCCGACGGCGAGGGCAGCGACGGCCCCGAGGTCTCGTCCGACATGGTCATCCGCGACTCGATCCCCGTCATCAGCGGCGCCGCCGCGCCCGCGCGCGTCGTGCAGGACGGCCGGCTCCTCGGCGTCGTCGGCCGCGACGACCTGCTCGCCGTCATCGGGGGGCAGGGGTCGTGAGCGTCGGCATCGTCCCACCTCTCGCCGGGAGCGTCGCCACGTCGGCAGACCTTCCGCCGTCCGACGGCGGCACCCGCCGTCGCCCGTCGGTCAAGTGGCAGCTGCTCGGCCTCGCCGTCGTCTGGATCGTGCTCTACAAGCTGCTCGACGGGAAGTGGCCCCTCGAGTCCGGCGTCCCTGAGAACGCCCAGGCGTGGTTGCAGGACTTCTCCTCGACGATCGGCGACGGCAGGCTCACGAACCCGCTGTTCATCTACGTCCTCAACCCGATCACGGACGCGCTGCAGGCCGCCTACGACGGCGGCGTGTGGATCACCCAGCAGCTCGGCTGGACGGGCATGACCGGCCTGGCCACCGCGGTCGCTCTGGTGCTCGCGGGGTGGCGGATGGCCCTGCTCACCTTCCTGGGCTTCCTGTCCTTCGGGATCGTCGGGCTCTGGGACGCGAGCATGGAGACCCTCGTCCTCGTCGCGATCTCGGTGCTGCTGGCCGTGATCATCGGCATCCCGCTCGGCGTGTGGGCTGGCCTGTCACCGCGCTTCGAGCGGTTCCTGATCCCCGTGCTCGACACGCTGCAGATCATGCCGTCGCTCGCCTACCTGCCGTTCATCACACTGTTCTTCCTCATCGGCCCGCCCAGCGGCATCGTCGCCACCCTGATCTACGCCGTACCTCCGGTGATCCGCCTGACCTCGGTCGGCATCCGCGAGGTTGCGCCGGAGTCGGTCGAGGCGAGCAGGTCGCTGGGCGCCACCGCCCGCCAGGTGCTCTTCGGTGTCCAGCTCCCGATGTCGCGGCGCACCCGCGTCGTGGGGATCAACCAGACCGTCATGGCGGCGTTGTCGATGGTCACGATCGCGGCGCTGGTCGCCGCGCCCGGCCTCGGCCAGTCGGTCGTCAACGCGCTGGTGGTCCTCAACGTCGGCGCTGCGTTCAACGCCGGCATCGCGCTGGTGATCATGGCGATCGTGCTCGACCGCGTCATCACGGCCGCGAGCCGTCGGGTGGGGTCGGCGCCGCCGCCGCGGCGCAGCAGGCTCATCAGCTGGGGCGTCGCCGCTGCGCTCGTGGTCGTCGGAGCCGTTCTGCCGGCGGTCATCCCTGCCCTGGCCAAGTGGAACGCGGCCTACGTCTACGCGTTCACCGACTGGGTGAACTCGCTGAGCGACTGGGCCAAGCACAACCTCTACCCGATCACCACGGCGTTCACCGAGTGGTTCACCACCTGGTTCATCAACCCGCTCGACTCGCTGTTCGCCGGCACGCCGTGGTTCATCACCATCGCGATGTGGACCGCGCTCGGGTTCATCCTCGGCAGGTTCCGCCCCGCGTTCACGGCCCTGTTCTGCCTGCTCGGCGTCGTCCTGCTGGCACTGTGGCCCTCGAGCATGACGACGTTGACGCAGGTGATCATCGCCGCGGCGATCACGATGGTCCTCGGGCTCGTGTTCGGCGTCTGGATCGGGCGCAGCCGCTGGGCCGACCGCATCCTGCGGCCGATCCTCGACGCCGGCCAGGTCATGCCGCCGTTCGTCTACCTGATCCCGTGCCTGTTCCTCTTCGGCCCGACCCGCTTCACCGCGATCGTCGCCGCCGTCATCTACGCCGCCCCGGCCGCGATCAAGATCGTCGGCGAGGGCATCGACCGGGTGCCGAGCGACTCGGTCGAGGCCGCCCGGTCGGTGGGCTCGACCACGGTTCAGGAGATCGTCAAGGTCCAGCTGCCCATGGCGCGCCCGATCATCCTGGTGGCGCTCAACCAGGGGATCATCTTCGTCATGTCGATGGTGGTCATCGGCGGCCTCGTGGGCGGTGGCGGCCTTGGTTACGACGTGATCACGGGCTTCGCACAGGAGCGTTTCGCAGGGTTGGGTCTTGCTGCGGGTGTTGCGATCGTTCTCCTCGGTGTGATGCTCGACCGGATCAGCCAGTCTGCAGGAAGGGTTCGGCGGACCTCGTCGGACCTCGCGTAACAACAGTCGGCCACGGCCGCGAACTGGAAGGAACCTCGTGGGTATCTCTCGGAGGAAGGTCTCCGCGGTAGGAGTGCTGGCGGCGACCGCCGCACTGCTCCTCTCCGCGTGCGCCGGTTCGGCGAGCAACAGCTCCAGCACGCCGGCGGCCAGCGGGGGCAGCGGAACGGCGGCCAGCTGCGGCAGCACGCCGATCACGATCGCGAAGAACGCGTGGACCGGCTACTACGCCAACGTCGCGGTGGTCGACTACATCCTGCGCACCAAGCTCGGCTGCACGACCAAGATCTCGGAGATCAACGAGCAGGTCGCGTGGCAGGGCTTCCCGACCGGTCAGGTCGACGTCATCCTCGAGAACTGGGGCCACGACGACCTGGTGAAGAAGTACATCACCGACCAGAAGGTCGCGGTCGACCTCGGCCCGACGGGCAACCAGGGCATCATCGGCTGGTACGTGCCGCAGTGGATGGCCGACAAGTACCCGGACATCACCGACTACAAGAACCTCAACAAGTACGCCGACCTGTTCAAGACCTCGGAGTCCGGCGACAAGGGCCAGCTGCTCGACGGCGACCCGTCCTACGTCACCAACGACGTCGCGCTGGTCAAGAACCTGAACCTGAACTACAAGGTCGTCACCGGCGGTTCCGAGGCCGCGCTCATCACGGCCATGCAGAAGGCCACCGACAACAAGACGCCGCTGCTGTTCTACTTCTACGAGCCCCAGTACGCGCTGGCCACCATCAAGGTCGCGCGCGTCAAGCTCCCGGAGTACACCGCTGGTTGCGACGCCGACCCGGCCAAGGTCGCCTGCGACTACCCGCCGTACACGCTGAACAAGATCGCGCGCGCCGCGTGGGTCGACGCCGGCGGTCCGGCCGTGAGCTTCATCAAGAAGTTCAACTGGACCAACGACGACCAGAACTCGGTCGCCGCCGACATCGCCGCGGGCAAGTCCTACGACGACGCAGCGAAGGCCTGGATCGACAAGAACCAGGCCAAGGTCGACGCCTGGCTGCAGGGCTGACACACCGATCGTGAGAGGCCCGCGGACCACCCGGTCCGCGGGCCTCTCCGCGTGCGGGATCCCTCCCACCTGCGGCGACGCGCCGAAGGGGTGAGGGGCCGCGACCGCGGCAGCGGGATTTGTGAGGATGGGCCGATGAAGCGACCCGGGGGCGCGCTCCGCCTCACCACCTTGGCCGCACTCGTCTCCGCGCTGATGGCGTCGCTCCTCGTGGCTGCAGCTCCGACAGCGTCGGCCGCCACCGTCCTCGACCCGACGACCGACGCGTGCCTGCGCGCCGCGTCCAACGACCCCGGCGGCACGCTCGTGCTCACCGACACGCGCCTCTCGGCGTACGAGGCGGGGCGCCTCGCCGCGACCATGCGCGGGTTCGGCCGCCCCACCTGCGTGCGGCGCGACCGCACGTTCACGGTCGCGAAGGCCTACGCGTGGTGGGCGGGCCTCCCGGAGTGGCGCCGTCCCGACACGGTCGTGCTCGCGGTGCCCGGCACCTACTCGCAGTTCACGCTCTGGGCGAAGGCCATGCCCTTCCGCCGCCTTCTCGGCACGGTCGACTCGGGCATCAGCTCGGGCAGCAGGCTCACCCTGTGGCCGCGCGGCGCGAACGGCACGACCGCCGGACGCGCGATCCTCTCGCGGCTCGGCGAGCTCATGGTCAACGCGCACGCCTGGGCGGGGACGAAGGAGAGCTGGCTGCTGCGGTCGTCGGCGGCGCAGTGCGCGGCAGCCGTCGCCAGCCCCCGGGGCGTGCTGCTGCTCGGCGACTCGATCACGTCGCACGACTTCGCCAACGCCGGTCCGGCGCTGGCCGCGCGCGGCTACGTGCCCTGCGTGTTCGCGCAGTCGAGCAGCCGGATCTACGAGCATCTCGCGCGCATCGTCGCGGGGAAGGTGCCGCTGCCGAAGAACATCATCGTGGCGCTCGGGAACAACGACATCTTCACCGGTTACGGCGGCTACCCGTTCAAGTTCCGAGCGCAGGTGGTCGCGCTCATGCGTCAGCTCAAGGGCCACAACGTCGTCTTCCCGACCGTGTGGCGCACGAAGAACCAGACGTTCCTGCGCGCGCTGCAGCACAACTGCACCGTGGCCAACACCGTCATCCGCAGCGTTGCGAAGGATCAGCCGACCTGGCGCACGCCGGACTGGGCCGCGGTGGTGAAGGCGCACCCGGCGATCCAGTTCGACGGCATCCACCTGACGTCGAGCGGGTTGCGTCTGCGCTACGACATGTTCGCCGCCGCGCTCGACGACCTCGACGCGGCGGGCTAGCCCGACGCGCCCCGTCGGTCAGCGCGACGCTCCCTGCGGTGCCTTCACCAGCGACAGCGCGAGCCGCGGGCACGCGTTGACCGCGCGCTTGGCGTGCTGGAGCTCGGTGCGGTGCACCGGCCGCGGGTCGATGACGGGATAGCCCCACTCGTCGAGGGTGATGCGCTCGGGGAGCAGCTGCGCGCACGTGCCGAAGCCGTCGCAGCGGATGCGGTCCACCGTCACCGACTGCTCGCTCATCGCCACTCCTCACCGGGACGCGCCACGGGCAGCGGGACCGTGGTCTGGGGGACGGGCAGGATCTCGGTGCGCCGGCCGGAGGTGCACCGATGGCCGAGGTGGCGGTCGACCTCGTCGGCGAACACGGTCAGCGCGCTCGCCGCGAAACGGGCGACCCCGTCGGGGTGACGGCACGCGCCGCGTCCCGGGATGATCCCCAGGCGCGAGCGCAGCCCGTCGAGACCGGCGCCGGAGAGCCGCCCGGCGGCGAGGCGGTCGAGGTCGTCGCTGATCGCAGCGAGGCCGAAGCGGCACGGTCCGCACTGGCCTGCGGACTGGCCGGCCATCCATCGCACGACGCGCGCGGTCTCGGTGAGGCCGCAGGCGTCGGTGGGAAGAGCGACGAGCACACCTGCGCCCGGCGTCGCACCGACCGTGCGCAGGCCCGCCGGTGTGAAGGGAAGATCGACGCCGTCGGCCGCGGAGACCCACGAGCCGCCGTAGCCGCCGGTGACGAAGGCGCTGACCGAGCCGCGAGTGCCGCCTGCGAGTCCGAGCAGCTGGCGGATCGTCGTACCGGTCGGCACCTCGAGGACGCCGGGGCTCCCCACGGCACCGCCCATCGTGACGAGCATCGTGCCGGGGACGTCGCGGTCGCCGACCGCGCGGAACCAGTCGGCGCCGCGTCGCGCGATGAGCGCGACGTGCGCGTAGGTCTCCGCGTTCGACAGCAGCGTGGGCCGCCGACGTACGCCGGACTCGAACACGCGCGGGGGCACGGTGACCGGGAGCGCGATGCCGTCGCCGATGTAGTGCGCCAGCGCGCTCTCCTCGCTCGCGACGTACCGAGCGGGCGGGTCGACGAGCTTCACCTCGACCGGGTCGCTGCGCTGCTCGAGCGCGCGGTCGAGGTCGACGAGCGCGCGCGAGCCGCGGTGCGCCGCGACGTGGACGGTGGTGGCACCGACCGACTGCGCCGCGAGGACCGCTCCGTCGAGCACGAGGTGCGGGTTGCGGTGCACGAGCACCGCGTCCTTGCTCGCCGCCGGCTCGCCCTCCATGGCGTTGACGACGACGACCGGGTCCCTGCGCGACTGGCGCGCGGCGGTGGCGACGGCGTGCATCTTGCGGCCGGTGGGGAACCAGCCGCCGCCGCGGCCGGCGAGTCCGCTGCGGTCGACCAGCTCGACCAGGGGGCCGACATGGCCGCGTCGCACGCGGGGCACGGCCGGGAGCGCGCCGTACGTCGCGAGGTGGCGCGCGAGGTCGGGGCCCACCTGATCGCCGAGCACGCGAGCCGCGGTGCCGGCGCCTCTGCTGGTCCGGGCATCCGTGGTCATGCGCGGGCCTCCTTGTGCGCCGGGATGGAGACCACCGGGTCGTCCTGGCGGTGCGGGGTCATGAAGCGGGCGACGACGGCCGCGCCGACGGCGGCGACCATCGCTGCCGCGATCAGCCGGGTGAGGAGCCGGTCGGTGCCGGCACCGAGGCCGTGCGCGACCGCGACGCCCCACATCGCGTACGCCGTCCAGTGGATGCCCTTCCAGAGCCGGGGCGGGATGCGGCGGCGCAGCAGGCTCGTGATGATCACGGCGAGCAGCAGGTCGAAGGCGATGGTGCCCAGTCCCACCCAGAGCGTGCGGTAGCTCGACTGGAACGGGATGACGACATCGAGCCAGCCGATCGGGACGTAGCCGTCGAGCACGGTGGTACCGATGTGCACGGCGAGGAACACGACCGACAGCAGCGAGATGTTGCGGTGCAGCAGCGTGACCACCGACTCGGGCCAACGCCTGCTCGCCCACCCCTTGGTGGTGGCGATGCCGATGACGGTGACGAGCGACAGCAGGACGAGGGCGATCTCGCCCGTCGCCCGCGTCGCCAGCCAGAACACGCTCATGCCCCTGCTCCCTCGATCTGCGGCTCTGGCCAGGCGCCGAGGCGCACCAGCCGGCCGTCGGTGCTGACCAGCCGGGTCGGCAGACCCTGCTCGGCGAGCCAGCTCTCGGCGCGCTCGCCCAGGACGATCGCGGCCGTGGTCGCGGTGTTCGCGGTGACGCAGTCCGGTGCTGCCACGCTGACAGTGCGCCACACCGGGGTGACGGGTCGCCAGTTCACCGGGTCGACGACGTGCGACACGGTGCGGCCGTCCGCCGTCGTCCGTCGGCGCACGGTGGTGCTCGAGGTGGCGAGACCGCCTGCGGTGATGCTGACGGTCTCCGCCCGATCGCCCTTCGTCTGCTCGGTCTCGCGGTGGTCGTCGGTGACCAGGACCAGCCAGCCGCCCTCGGGCGCCGGTCCCGCGACGGCGAGGTCGCCGGCGAGCGACACGAGGACGCCGGTGCCGGTCGCGAGGAACGCGAGGCCCGCGGCGCGGTCGGCCGCCCACGCCTTCGCGGTCGCACCGAGGTCGAGGCGGACGCCGACGGGCAGCGTGACCGTCGCGCCCGTGGCGTCGACGTCGGCGAGCTCGACGTCGCGCCAGGAGCCGGCACGCGTCACCAGGGGGAGGGAGGCAGGGGCCGAGAGCGTGACGGCACCGACGGTCGGGTCGACCAGGCCGTCGGTGCGCCGGGCGGCGTCGAGCGCCACCTCGAGCGCCTCGGCGAGCACCGGGCCGACGCGGGTGGCGCGGCCGTCGGCGCGGTGCAGCCCGGCGAGCTCGGAGTCGTCGCGGTAGTGGCTCGCGGCGACGTCGACCTCGTCGAGCCAGCGCCGCACCGCAGTGACGGCGGCGTCGAGCTCGCGCTCGTCGCCGTCGACCGCGACGGTCGCCTCGCCGCCCCACAGGTCGAAGGTGCGGGTGAGCACAGGCATGGTCAGGACCCGCCGGACGTCGTCGCCGCGGTGCCGTTCGCCGCCGAGAGGCTGCTCGACGTGGTGGTGGTCCCGCTCGACGACGTACCGCTGGAGGTGGTGGTCGTGCCCGACGTCGTGGTGCTCGACGACGTGCCCCCGGTCGCCGCGGTCGTCGACGACGTCCCGGTGCGCGTGGTCGACGCGTTCGTCGTGGACGACGTGCCGGTCGACGCGGTGGAGTCGGAGGCGGCGAGGACGGTGGAGACCGACGCGAGGCCGAAGCCGATCCCGGCGGTGGCCAGCACGGCTGCCGCGCCGGTCAGCGCCGTCGTGCGGGTCACCCTGTGGAGCAGCTCGTCGCGGCCCTTCGGGGTCCAGCTCCCGGTCATGTCGTCCTCCTGCGTCTGGGCGGCTCGTGGTGCGGCCTCGTTGTCGATGTCTGAACGGTCCCAGCCGCGTCTGGCAGGTCGATGAGGCGTTCCTGTACCGACCATGAGAGGACGGTCAAGACTGCGCCAAGGTCCTCGGGGGCAGGCCCGGGCCCCGGACCTCCCCGCGACGTGGACGTGATCCCTGAGACATTCGCCCCCGAACGACCTGCAGGGCACGCATCGAGGGCCCCGTGCTCACTACGTTGGGGGCACGGAACGACCGAGGTGGGGGCACGATGAAGCCTTCGATGGGGCAGCTGGCCCAGCTGATGACGACGACCGCACCGGCGCTGGACGCGCCCTGGGTGCGCGCGAACCTCGACAAGGCACCTGACGACGTCGCCTCCATGTTCAACGGTGTCGCGGCGCGCTACGACGTCGCCAACGAGGTCCTCGCGCTCGGCCAGACGCGCGTGTGGCGCAAGGCGCTCGTCAACGCCGTCGCGCCGATGCCCGGCGAGGTCATCCTCGACCTCGCGGCGGGTACCGGGTCCTCGAGCGAGCCGATGGCCGAGCGCGGCGCGACCGTGATCCCGTGCGACTTCTCGCCGGGGATGCTCATGGTCGGCCACGACCGCCGCCCCAACCTGCCCTTCACCGCCGGCGATGCCCTGCACCTGCCCTTCGGCGACGGCGTGTTCGACGGCGCGTCGATCTCGTTCGGCCTGCGCAACGTCAACGACGCGATGACGGCGCTGCGCGAGCTGCACAGAGTGGTGCGCCCCGGCGGGCGGCTCGTCGTCTGCGAGTTCAGCCACCCCACCTGGCCGATGTGGCGCAAGCTCTACAGCGAGTACCTCATGGGTGCCATCCCGTCGGTCGCGCGCCACGTCGCGAGCAACCCGGACGCCTACGTCTACCTCGCCGAGTCCATCGCGGCCTGGCCCGACCAGACCACGCTGGCGGGCTACATGCGCGAGGCCGGCTGGGGCCGAGTCGAGTGGATGAACATCCACGGCGGCATCGTCGCCCTGCACCGCGCTCGCCGCTAGCCGGGGTTCGGCGGACACGAGACCCGGCCCCTAGGGGAGGTACGCCGTCACGAAGTCGCGGCTGACCGGGCCCAGGTAGCGGTCCGCAGGGCGCTGGAAGTCGCCGAGCTTGTGCGGCGTCAGACCGGCGGACCCGTGCGAGTACCACATGAACGAGACCCAGGCCTTGTTGATGTCGAGCTGCATCGCGGTGACGGCACCGGCACGGTGCAGCAGATCGGCGAGCGCCGCGACGCTCAGCGCATCGCCCGACACGTAGACCAGGTCGCCGGCGGCGGTGACCCCGATCCCGGAGCGCCAGACAGCGAACGACCCGCCGACGGTCGCGCCCCACGACGACTGCACGTTCGAGTCGAGGTTGGCGACGACCGCGCCGCCGACGACGAGGGGCTTGAGGTTCTGCCTCACGTAGGCGACCGACGGGCCCATGCGCACGTCGGAGCCCCACACGCCCACGGTGGCGCGACCGTCCTTGTACACGACGAAGGACGCAGCGCCGGCGACCAGCGGGCTCGCCGTCGTGCCGTGGTCGTAGTAGCCGCCCGCGGCGTCCTTGAGCTTGAAGCCGCCGTTGAAGCTGACGGCGAGCCCTCGGTACGCCGACGACGGGATCGTGGCGGGCTGCGACATCCCCGTGGTGCCGGGGTCCTGGAAGCCGGGGTGCAGCACGAACCGCAGCCGACGGCTCATCCACGCGACACCGGCGAGATAGGACGTGTGCACGGCGTCGGGCCGCACGTAGGTCACCTGCACGAGCGGGCCTGCGGTCGTCCGCTCGACGGGCACGTACACGCCCTCGCCCGCGAGCTGCGGTGCGACGGGTCCGACGATCCGGGGCTGCAGCGGCACGTGGTCGCCGCCCTGCTGCTGGCGGGGGATCGGTGCCTCGCGGGCGCCGGCGGCGAGCACCGAGGAGTCGGGCGCGCCGCCGGTGCGGGGCGGCGAGAGCCTGTACTGGATGTCCTCGGCGAGGGTGACGAGGGCGCCGAGGCCGTGGTCGCGCGCCCACTCCGCGGTCTTCGTCGGGATGTCGTCGCCGGGCTGCCGGAGCGCGTCGGCCAGCGACCAGGCGCTGACGAGGAGCAGGGCGAGCACGGCGACGAGGACCGTGCGCCGGAGCCGTCGGGCGCGACGCGTGCGCCGTGTCGAGGGTCGGTGCCGCGGCGCGCTGCGCGACAGGTACGTCGTCGTGGTCGGGTCGGGCACCGCGGTCTCCTGGGTCGGTCGCCGCTCGGCGCGGCGCTCTCGGTGATCAGAGCCCATATCCGGCCTGGTCATGCACGCAGGAGCGCTCTCTTGGCGAAGCCTGTACCAACCTCACAGCACGGTCACAGCCGCCGGACGCCGGCCGGCACGTTGAATCGGGAGCGATGAGCGCACCGGCCCGATCGTCCCTTCCGCCCGCGTCCGAGACGACCGAGCGGCCGATGCGCGCTGCTCGGGCGCTCGTGCGTGCGATGCGCCCGCGCCAGTGGGTGAAGAACCTCCTCGTGTACGCCGTCCCGCTCGCTGCGGGCAAGCTCGCGAACCGCGACAACATGACCGATGCGACCATCGCGTTCGTCTGCTTCTGCGCGGCGGCGAGCGCGACCTACCTCGTCAACGACGTCATCGACGTGGAGCAGGACCGCGCCCACCCGACGAAGCGCTTCCGGCCGATCGCGTCGGGCGAGCTGTCGCGGACGACCGCATCGGTCGTCGCCGGGGTGCTCGTCGTGCTGCCCCTCGGTTTCGCCTGGGCGTCGACGTACCCGGCGTTCTTCGTGACTCTGCTCGCCTACCTCGGCTGCACGTTCGCCTACAGCACCAGGCTCAAGCACGAGCCGGTGGTCGAGCTGGTGCTCATCGCGATGGGCTTCCTCCTGCGCGCGATCGCGGGAGGGACGGCGACGGGCATCGCCATGTCGCCGTGGTTCCTCACGGTCGCAGCGTTCGGCTCGCTGTTCATGGCGGCGGGCAAGCGCTACTCCGAGTTCGTGACCCTCGGCGACGACGGCCGCGCGGCGCGACCGGGACTCGTCGGCTACACCGCCACCTACCTTCGGTTCGTCTGGACGCTGTCGGCCACGATCATGCTCACCGCCTACTGCCTGTGGGCTTTCCAGGCGGCGACACGAGCGCACGGCGGCGTGCCCGTCGCGACGTGGTCGGTCGTCCCGTTCGTGCTCGCGGTGCTGCGGTTCGCGCTCGACATCGACCGCGCCGACGCCGGGGCGCCCGAGGAGATCGCACTGCGCGACCGGGTCCTCCAGGTGCTCGCCGTCGCGTGGCTGCTGCTCTTCGCCCTCGGCGCGGCGGGGATGTGACCGCGATGCCGCCGAGCTCACAGCGTCACCCGAGCGCTCTGCTCGCGGCTGCCGCGCTCGTCCTCACCGCGTGCGCCGGGCCGTCGGCCGCGGCCCCGGGGCCGGTCCCGCCGCAGCCCGTCCCGTCGACCTCGTCCGCCGCCCCGTCGGCGTCGATCGCGTCGTCGACCGCGGGGTCGGTCTCCGCAGTGCAGCCGGCGCGCATCGCTCCGGACCGGCTGCGGTGGTCGGTGGTGTGGGGCCGTCGCTCGCTGCAGGTGGCGCACGACGGCGCGGTGTCGTTCCTCTGGATGGACCCGTCGGCGTTGCGGTTCCGCTTCGTGCCCGGGACACGGGTCCCCGAGGGCTCGCCCGTCTCCGCGGCGGACCGCGCTCCGTCGACCTGGACGTCGGGGATGCTGGCCGCCTTCGACTCCGGTTACAAGCTCCGCGACCACGTCGGCGGCTACCGCTATCTCGGGCGCACCGTCGCGCCGCTGAGGCCCGGGCTCGGCGCCTTCAGCATCAGCAGCGACGGCACGCTGTCGGTCGGCGTCTGGGGGAGGGACCTGACCCTGTCGTCGTCGACGGTGGTGGTCCGCGAGAACCTCCGGCCGCTCGTCGTGGGCGGCGCCGTGCAGGCCTCACCGTCGGACTCGGCACGGACGTGGGGGATCGCGAACGGCAACGCCCCCCAGGTCAACCGGTCGGCCCTCGGTCGCCTCGCCGACGGCTCGCTCGTCTTCGAGTTCGGTCACGACGTGACCGCGTGGCAGATGGCGCGTGCGCTCGCGTCGATCGGCGCCGTCGACGCCGTCATGCTCGACATGAACCGTTCCTGGCCCACCGGTTTCGTCTACCGGCCGGGCAGCGCGGGCCGCGACGGCCGGCGCATCGACCCCGGGATCGTGCGATCGCCCTCGACCTACCTGCAGCGCTTCACGAAGGACTTCGTTGTCGTCTCCGCGCGGTGACCTCGAGAGGCACGACGAGCTGCTCACGGGCTGGGGCCGCACCATGCCCGTGCGCGCGGAGGTCGTGCGCGCGCGCGACATCGACGACGTCGTCGCGGCGATCGCGGGTGCCGGTCCGCGCGGAATCCTGGTGCGCGGTGCAGGACGCGCCTACGGCGACGCCGCGCAGAACGCCGGCGGTACGGTCCTCGACCTCGCGGCACTCGACGACGTCGTCCTGCACGGCGACTGCGACGTCGAGGCCGGTGCCGGCGTGCTGCTGTCCACGCTCGTGCCCCTCCTCCTCGACCGCGGCCGCTTCCTGCCGGTGACGCCGGGGAC
Source organism: Candidatus Nanopelagicales bacterium (assembly GCA_035702165.1). Classification (GTDB taxonomy): domain Bacteria; phylum Actinomycetota; class Actinomycetes; order S36-B12; family CAIYMF01; genus Longivirga. Next base: position 5,071 of record DASSQW010000174.1, on the reverse strand, counting down.
GAGGTTCGTCACGGTCGGGGGCGCCCTCGCGGCCGACGTGCATGGCAAGAACCACCATGTCGACGGCTCGTTCGGGGATCACGTGCGGTGGCTCGACGTCGTGACGGGCGACGGGGCGGTGCGGCGTGTGGTGCCCGACGGCCACGGCGTCGAGGGCAGACTCTTCGACGCGACGCTCGGTGGGATGGGTTTGACCGGCGCGGTGGTGCGCGCACGGTTCGCGACACTGCCGGCACCGAGCCCGGCGGTGCGGGTGGACACGGTCCGCTGCGCCGACCTCGACTCGCTGATGGAGCGGATGGTCGCCGCCGACGCCACTCACCGCTACTCCGTCGCCTGGGTCGACGGAACCGCCCGCGGCGCGGCCCTCGGACGTGGCGTGCTCACGCGTGGCGACCACGCCGAGGACAGCGCTTCAGCCCGATCCCTCGCGCCCTCCGCTGCGCGGTCCCCCTGGCCAGGCCCACCGATGCCGTTCGGGGTGCTCAACCGTGCCTCCGTGCGCGCCTTCAACGAGATGTGGTTCCGACGCGCGCCGCGAGCGCGCTACGACGAGCTCCAGACCATCGCGGAGTTCTTCTACCCGCTGGACTCCGTCGGCGGGTGGAACCGCCTCTACGGCCCGCGCGGCTTCCTCCAGTACCAGTTCGCGGTGCCCGACGAGGGAGCCGACGTCGTACGCAGTGCCCTCGAGCGGTTCGCCGCGGCGCGGGCACCGTCGTTCCTCTCCGTGCTCAAGCGGTTCGGTCCTGGCCGCGCGGCGTCCCCGCTGTCCTTCCCGATGGAGGGATGGACGCTCGCGCTCGACCTCCCGACCTCGGTACCCGGCCTGGCCGCGCTGCTCGACGGCCTCGACGAGCTGGTGCTCTCCGCCGACGGCCGCATCTACCTGGCGAAGGACTCGCGTGCGGCGCCTCGCACCGTCGCCGCGGGCTACCCCGGTCTCGCCGCCTTCAGCTCTCTGCGCGACGAGGTGGATCCGCGCCGGGTCTTCACGTCCGACCTGTCCAGGAGGCTCCAGCTGTGACCGACGCCCTCGACCGACCCGCGTCTGTGGTCGTCCTCGGCGCGACGAGCGAGATCGCGCGCTCGCTCGTCCGTGCCCTGCGCAGCCCCGCCCTGCACCGCCTCGTCCTCGCCGGTCGTCCGTCCGACGAGCGCGACGACGTCGTCGCCGAGTTCGCCGCCGTACCTGTCGTCGAGGTGCACAACCTCGACGCCTCCGACGCGACGACGCACGAGCGGCTGCTCGCCGAGGTCTTCGCGGCCGGGGACGTCGACCTCGTCGTGGTCGCCTTCGGCGTCCTCGGGGACCAGCGCGCGCAGGAGCTCGACCCGGACCTCGCGGTCGCGGCAGCCCAGGTCAACTACGTCGGCGCGCTGTCGGTCTCCCTGCGCTCGGCCCGACATCTGCGCGAGCAGGGGCATGGCGTGCTCGTCGTCATCTCGAGCGTGGCGGGCGAGCGCGCGCGACGGAGCAACTTCGTCTACGGCTCCTCGAAGGCGGGCATCGACGCGCTCGCCACAGGCCTGTCGTACGCGCTCGAGGGCAGCGGTGCGCGCGCGATGGTCGTGCGACCCGGCTTCGTGCGCACCCGGATGACGGCGCACCTGCCGGAGGCGCCGCTCGCGGTGGGCCCCGACGATGTCGCCCGCGAGATCGTGCGCGGCCTGCGCCGCCGGGCCGCCGTGGTCTACGCGCCGGCGGCTCTGCGGTGGGTCATGCTGGGCCTGCGCCACGTGCCCCGCGCCGCATTCCGGCGCCTGCCGCTCTGAAGCTGCGGCTCTCGAGGTCCTGCGAACAGTTCGCAGCAACGGTCCGCAGTGTGGGCCGCGGGGTGCTGCGCCGCAGGTCGTGGGCTACCTTCGCGGCCATGCGCCCCCGCGTGAACCTGGTGTCCCGCCGCCACGTCGACTACCGACGTGTGGCGAGCCAGATGTGTCGCGCCACGGGCCGGCGAATGCGCCCGGCTGCCTGAGCAGCCCGCACCTCGCCCCCGGCCGGAGACCTCGTCTCCGGCCTTCGTCATCCCTGCACCCGTCGCGCCCTGCGCACCGGCACGTCCCCCACCCCACGCCTCGCGGACGATCGTCCGCGCCACAGACGGAGAACAACGATGAGCAGCTCCTGGAGCTTCGAGACCAAGCAGATCCACGCCGGCCAGACGCCCGACAGCGCGACCAACGCACGCGCGCTGCCGATCTACCAGACCACGTCGTACACCTTCAACTCCTCCGAGCACGCCGCGAACCTGTTCGGGCTCAAGGAGCTCGGCAACATCTACACGCGCATCATGAACCCGACGCAGGCCGCGGTGGAGGACCGGATCGCGGCGCTCGAGGGAGGTGTGGGCGCCCTGCTCGTCGCGAGCGGCCAGGCTGCGGAGACCATCGCGCTGCTCAACATCGCCGAGGCCGGCGACCACATCGTGTCGAGCCCGTCGCTCTACGGCGGCACCTACAACCTGTTCCACTACACGTTCCCGAAGCTGGGCATCGAGGTCACGTTCGTCGACGACCCCGACGACCTCGAGCAGTGGCGCGCGGCCGCCCGCCCGAACACCAAGGCGTTCTTCGGCGAGACGATCTCCAACCCCAAGAACGACATCCTCGACATCGAGGGTGTCGCGAAGGTCGCGCACGAGGTCGGGGTGCCGCTCGTCGTCGACAACACGATCGCGACGCCGTACCTCATCCGCCCGATCGAGTGGGGCGCCGACATCGTCGTGCACTCGGCGACGAAGTACCTCGGCGGCCACGGCACCGCGATCGCCGGCGTGATCGTCGACAGCGGCAACTTCGACTTCGCCCAGGACCCTGAGCGGTTCCCGAACTACAACCAGCCCGACCCGAGCTACCACGGCCTGGTCTACGCCCGCGACCTCGGAGTCGGCGGTGCGTTCGGCGTCAACCTCGCCTTCATCCTCAAGGCTCGCGTGCAGCTGCTGCGCGACCTCGGTTCTGCGGTCGCGCCGTTCAACGCGTTCCTCATCGCGCAGGGCATCGAGACCCTCTCGCTGCGCGTCGAGCGACACGTCGCGAACGCGCAGAAGGTCGCCGAGTTCCTCGAGGCCCGCGACGAGGTGGAGTCGGTGAACTACGCCGGCCTGCCGAGCTCGCCGTGGTTCGAGCGCGGCACGAAGTACGCGCCGAACGGCACCGGCGCCGTCCTCGCCTTCGAGATCAAGGGCGGCGTCGAGGCGGGCCAGAAGTTCGTCGAGGCGCTCGAACTGCACAGCCACGTCGCGAACATCGGCGACGTGCGGTCGCTCGTCATCCACCCCGCGTCCACGACGCACTCGCAGCTGAGCGCCGAGGAGCAGCTCGCCGCCGGCGTCACGCCCGGGCTCGTGCGCCTCGCCGTCGGCATCGAGGGGATCGAGGACATCCTCGCCGACCTCGACGCCGGCTTCCGGGCCGCCAAGGAGGCCTGAGCCGCGTGGGCACGCCCCGGATCGCCCCTCCTGCCAGCGGTGCCTGGCAGGAGGGCGACCCCGTGGGCGATCGGCGGTTCGCCGACCTCGGTCCGATCGACCTCGAGCTCGGCGGCCACCTCGAGCACGTGCGCGTGGCGTACGAGACGTGGGGCGAGCTCGACGCCGACCGCAGCAACGCGGTGCTGGTGCTGCACGCGCTCACCGGCGACTCGCACGTGTCGGGCGACGCCGGCCCGGGCCACCCGACCCCCGGTTGGTGGGACGGTCTGATCGGGCCGGGCGCCGCTATCGACACCGACCGCTGGTACGTCGTCGCGCCCAACGTCCTCGGCGGCTGCCAGGGCACCACGGGGCCGTCGTCGATCGCCGCCGACGGGAAGCGGTGGGGCTCGCGCTTCCCGCGCATCACCGTCGGCGACCAGGTCGCCGTCGAGGTGCTGCTCGCGGACCACCTCGGTGTCGGCCGGTGGGCGACGGTGGTCGGCGGCTCGATGGGAGGCATGCGCGCGCTCGAGTGGCTCGTCGCGCAGCCCGAGCGCGTCGACAGCGGGCTCGTGCTCGCGGTCGGAGCCATCGCGTCGGCCGACCAGATCGCGACGCAGACGACCCAGACGCTCGCGATCACGAGCGACCCCGGCTGGCGCGGCGGCGACTACCACTCGGCACCGGACGGCGAGGGGCCGACGAGCGGGCTGGGCATCGCGCGGCGCATCGCGCACCTGACCTACCGCAGCGAGGGCGAGCTCGAGGCGCGGTTCGGCGCCGACGTGCAGCCGGGGGAGGACCCGCTGCGCGACGGGCGCTACGCCGTGCAGTCCTACCTCGACCACCATGCCGACAAGCTCGCGTCCCGCTTCGACGCAGGCTCGTACGTCGCTCTCACCGACGCCATGACGACGTGGGACCTCGGTCGGGGCCGCGGAGGCGTCGACGCCGCTCTCGCGACGATCACGACGCCGGTGGTCGTCGGCGGCATCGACACCGACCGGCTCTACCCGCTGCACCAGCAGGACCGGATCGCGCGTCGAGCGCCGGGGGCCGTCGGCGGCCTGCGCATCATCGGGTCGCCGTACGGCCACGACGGGTTCCTCGTCGAGCGGGAGGCCGTGTTCGCGCTGGTGGCCGAGGCGCTCGAGCTCTCGCGCGAGCGCTGCACCGCGCCCGGGCCCTGACGTCACGGCACCCTTGAGCAAGGCCCTGAGCGGTCGTTGAGCCGTCCGGGTGACGATGGGGCGACGCTCAACGCCGGCTCTGTCACCCGGTCGGCGCAGCGGGCATCGCCGCAGGTCGCACGCGGTGAGCGCCCTGGCTCATCTTTCGCTCAAGAAAGGTCCGCGACGCTCTTCGGCGTCCGCTGGCACCCGTGGCCGTCCCTACCCTGGACGCATGACCCGCACCGCGAAGCGCGCGCTCGCAGCCCTGGCCACGGCCGCTGCTGCCTGGGTCGCCGTCGCGGGTCCGGCCGTCGCGGGCTACTACGTCTCGAGCACCGCGAGGATCTCGAGCAGCCAGCCGTCCTGGGTCGCGACCTCCGCGAGCTACGCGAACAGCGGCGGGACGACGAGCTGCTCGTCGTCCAAGCCGTGCCTGGTGGCGACGGCGGCCTTCCCGTCCAACGGCTCCTCGCAGACCGG
>DASSQW010000173.1:0-3768 GCA_035702165.1 Candidatus Nanopelagicales bacterium | reverse complement strand
GACGTCCGCCGGCGTCGTCGCGAACGGGCTGAAGCCGTAGGCGATGGTGCCGAACTCGCGGCGCAGGTAGACCGAGTCGGTGAAGCCCGAGCACAGCGTCGGGAACAGCGTGGTCTCGAGCCGCTCGTCGGCGAACCGGCGTACGACGTCCCACAGCGGGCCGCCGGAGCTCGAGTAGTTCCCAGGGTTCGGCGGCTCGGGCAGGCTCAGGTCGTAGGCGAGGTCGTCGCCGAGGCGTCGTCGTACCGCGGCCAGCACCTCCTCCTGCGTGGTGCCGGGCAGGATCCGGCAGTCGAGCGTGACCCCGGCCCGTGCGGGGATCACGTTGCGGGCCGCCGCACCGTGCAGCAGCGTCGGCGTGAGCGTGGTGCCCGCGACGGCCGGGAGGCTCGTCGCGAGGTCGGGGTGCAGCAGCCCGCCCTGGCGGATCGCCTCGGCGAGACCGAGCCGGTCGACCGCGCCCTCGCCGAGCAGCGTCTCGAGCATCACCCGAACCTGCGGGTGGTCCCGAGGCTCGGCCTCGCCGCGGCCGAGCCGGGTGAGCAGCTCGCCGAGGCGGGGCACGGCGTTGTCGCCCAGCGTGGGGGTCGAGGCGTGACCGGCCTCGCCGAGCGCGTCGACGCGGACCGGGGCGGTGCCCTTCTCGCCGACCGAGATCTCGGTGAGATGGCGTCCGTCGGCGAGGGAGAACGCGATGCCGCCGCCCTCGTTGAGGGCGTAGTCGGTCGCCACGTCGGGGCGCTCCTGGACCAGCCAGTTCATCCCGACCCAGGCCGCGCCGTCCTCCTCGTCGGCCACGACGAGGAGCACGAGGTCGCCGGTGCCGCGCCAGCCCTGGCGGGCCAGGGAGGCGAAGGCCGCGGTCCGCGCCGCCACCTCGTTCTTCATGTCGACCGCGCCGCGGCCCCACAGGTAGCCGTCGTCGTCGATCTCGCCGGCGAACGGCGGCCGGGCCCAGTCGCGGGGGTCGGCCGGGACGACGTCGCTGTGCCCGACGAAGGCCAGGCTGGGGCCGGTGCCCGTCCCGGGGATGCGGGCCAGCAGGTTCGCCCGGCGCTCGTCGCGGGCGACGAGCTCGGCGGTGATCCCGACGCCGGCGAGGTAGTCCGCGAGCACCTCGGCCACGGCGGTCTCGTTGCCGTTGGTGGAGTCGACCCGCAGCAGGTCGCCCGCAAGAGCCACCGCCTCCTCACGCCGGCGCGGGCCGTCGGCGTCGTCCAGGGAGGGGCTGGTCGGGGCGCTGGGGCTGGTCACGGCTGCACGGTAGCCCGGCCCGGACCGCCCTGTGGCCCATGTCACCTGTCGGGAGCGGAACACGGGGGGAGCGACCCGGTCCGTGCGGTGGCACACTCACCCACGGCAGCGGAACGACGAGGAACGGGCAGGCAGCCGCATGGCAACGACCGGAATCGACGCACCCGGGCGCGCGAAGATCGAGGCGAGGACGCTCCGCACCGACGCGTGGTGGATGCAGCCCCTCCTCACGTTCCTGGCGCTGACCGCCTTCGTCGTCTACTCGGCGTGGCGCGTCTTCAGCGGCAAGTACTACGTCGCCGAGCCCTACGTCTCGCTCTTCTACTCGCCGTGCCTGGCGACGACGTGCGAGGACGGCGCCGGGCCGGGCGGTCCGATCTCGTGGTGGACGCTGTCGCCCGCGCTGCTCATCGCGTGGATCCCGCTGACGTTCCGCTTCACCTGCTACTACTACCGGAAGGCCTACTTCCGGTCGTTCTGGCTCTCGCCGCCGGCCTGCGCCGTGGCCGAGCCGCACGCCGGGTACTCCGGCGAGCGCAAGCTGCCGCTGATCCTGAACAACCTGCACCGCTACGCCTTCTACCTGGCGCTGCTGCTCAACGTGATGCTGACCATCGACGCGGTCGCGGCCTTCCGCAACCCCGAGGGCGGCTGGGGCTACATCGGCCTCGGCACGATCATCCTGACCGCGAACGCCGTCTGCCTCTGGTTCTACACGCTGTCGTGCCACTCCTGCCGCAGCGCCGTGGGCGGCCGCATCACGCACTTCTCGAAGCACCCGGTGCGCTACAAGATGTGGACCCTCGTCTCCAAGCTCAACGCCCACCACATGGCCTGGGCCTGGATCTCGCTGTGCACGGTCGTGCTCGCCGACTTCTACGTCTACCTGCTGGCGTCCGGCGCGCTGAGCGTCGACCCGCACATCTCCTTCTGACGACCGCGTAAAGGGACATCTCCATGACCGAGCTCGAGCGCCACTCCTTCGACGTCGTCGTCATCGGTGCCGGCGGTGCCGGCCTGCGCGCGGCGATCGAGGCGCGCCTCCTGGGCAAGCGCGTGGCCATCGTCTGCAAGTCGCTGTTCGGCAAGGCCCACACGGTCATGGCCGAGGGCGGCATCGCTGCCGCGATGGGCAACGTCAACAGCAACGACAACTGGCAGGTCCACTTCCGCGACACCATGCGCGGCGGCAAGTTCCTCAACTCGTGGCGGATGGCCGAGCTGCACGCCAAGGAGGCGCCGCAGCGGGTGTGGGAGCTCGAGACCTACGGCGCGCTCTTCGACCGCACGCCCGAGGGCAAGATCAGCCAGCGCAACTTCGGCGGCCACGAGTACCCCCGCCTCGCCCACGTCGGCGACCGCTCCGGCCTCGAGCTGATCCGCACCCTGCAGCAGAAGATCGTGTCGCTGCAGCAGGAGGACTACCGCGAGACGGGCGACTACGAGTCGGGCATCACGATCTTCGCCGAGGTGACGATCACCCGCTTGCTCACCGCCCCCGGTCTCAACGACCGCGGCCGCATCGCCGGCGCCTACGGCTACTACCGCGAGACCGGCGACTTCGTCGCGTTCGAGGCGCCCACGGTCGTGCTCGCCACCGGCGGCATCGGCAAGACGTTCAAGGTCACGAGCGGCTCGTGGGAGTACACCGGCGACGGTCACGCCCTGGCGATGCGCGCCGGCGCGACCACGCTGAACATGGAGTTCATCCAGTTCCACCCGACCGGCATGGTCTGGCCGCCGTCGGTGAAGGGGATCCTCGTCACGGAGTCGGTCCGAGGGGATGGTGGCATCCTCACCAACTCCGAGGGCAAGCGGTTCATGTTCGACTACATCCCGGACGTCTTCAAGGACAAGTACGCCACGACGCCCGAGGAGGGCGACCGCTGGTACACCGATCCCGACCACAACCGCCGTCCGCCGGAGCTGCTGCCGCGCGACGAGGTCGCCCGCGCGATCAACAGCGAGGTCAAGGCCGGACGCGGCACCCCGCACGGCGGCGTCTTCCTCGACGTCTCCGGCCGCCTCCCGGCCGACGTCATCCGCAAGAAGCTCCCGTCGATGTGGCACCAGTTCAAGGAGCTGGCCGACGTCGACATCACCCAGGAGCCGATGGAGGTCGGTCCGACCTGCCACTACGTCATGGGCGGCGTGGAGGTCGACCCCGACACCGAGCAGACGCTCCTGCCGGGCCTGTTCGCGGCCGGCGAGGTCTCGGGCGGCATGCACGGCTCGAACCGGCTCGGCGGCAACTCGCTCTCCGACCTGCTCGTGTTCGGCCGACGCGCCGGCCTCGGAGCGGCGGAGTACATCGACGCCACGGGCGACGCCCGTCCGGTCGTCACCGACGAGATGCTCGCGGAGGCCGAGGCGGAGGCGCTCGCGCCCTTCGGCGTCGAGGGCGGCGAGAACCCGTACACCATCCACTCCGAGCTGCAGCAGACGATGAACGACCTCGTCGGCATCATCCGCACCGAGTCGGAGATGCAGGAGGCGCTCGACCGCCTGCAGGGC
>DASSQW010000172.1:0-3420 GCA_035702165.1 Candidatus Nanopelagicales bacterium | reverse complement strand
GAGAGTCGTCGTACGCCGTGCCCTCATGTCCGTGCCTCCCCCCGGCCGCACCGGGCCGATGACAGCGAGGCTACCCATGCGGCCCCCGGTTCGTGTCGCCCCGCGCGCGGCGTCGCCCGGTCAGAGGGTGAGGGCGCGGGCGATCGTGTAGACGGCCACGAGCACGAGCAGCGTGCCGAACGCGCTCGACAGGACCCACGACGGGACGCGACGGCTGAGGACCGCGCCGATCACCGCGAACACGGCGGTGACCGCCGCGAGCTGCAGCGCCGACCCGAGGTCGCGCAGGTGCTCGTGACGCGCCGCGAGCGCCACGAGCGAGTTGATGACGATGACGACCAGCGCCGTTGCCGTCGCCCGCTTGATCGGCACGTGCAGCGCCGCGACCAGCGCGGGTACGACGACGAACCCCGCACCGACGCCGAACAGCCCGGTCACGAGCCCGACGCCCGAGGCGAGGACCACGACGCGCAGGTCGACGCGGACGGCCGCAGAGGCGACCGGCGCGCGGTCGACGTCGGGGTCGGGCACGCCGGCCACGGCACGGTGCCGCGCGAGCAGCTCGGAGTCCTGCAGCCCCGCCTCGGCGCGCAGCCCGTCGAGGGCGCGCGCGGTGCGTCCGGCGCGCAGCATCGTGCCCGCGCCGAGGAGGACGAGCACGGAGAAGCCGAGCAGCAGCACATGGTCGGGGATCAGTCCCGAGACGCGCGCGCCGACGACGGCGCCCACCGAGCCGAGCGCGCCGAAGATCAGCCCGGTGCGCCAGTCGACGCGGCGCGCTCGCTGGTGCGGCACGAGCGCCGCGGCCGCGCCGGTGCCGACGACGACCAGCGACATGGTCGACGCCGAGAGCACCGGCTCGCCGAGCGCCACGAGCATCGGGACCGCGAGCACTCCGCCGCCCCCGCCCAGCATCCCGATCACCGTGCCGAGGACCGCGCCCGCGAGCAGCAGCGCGACGAGGCTCATGGCCGGCGGCCGGCGCGGCGTCGCAAGGTCACGGCCACACCCTGCACCGCCGTGCTGCTGCAGGGCGAGCACGCCGCGCGGGAGCACCGTCGTTCTGGGGCGCATACCCCCTGGGGTATAATGGCGACCACTGATCCCGCGAGTCCGAGGAGTGCGCGTCCATGTGCCGTCAGGTGAGCTGCCGTCGTTGTGGCAAGGCCACGTGGGCCGGATGCGGCCAGCACGTCGACCAGGTGCTGCGCGCCGTCCCGAAGGCGCTGCGGTGCACCTGCCCCCCGGAGCCGTCGTTGCTCGCGAAGCTCTTCAGCCGCAGCAGGACCACGGTCTGAGAGAGGGCCGCAGGCCCGCTCAGTACGCCGCGGACTTCGCGGCGGCGAGAGGCGCGAGCGCCGTCTCGTACTCGGCGTCGGACATCGCGCTGTAGCAGGCACGCAGGTCGGTGCCGCCGGCGCTCTGCGCGAGCAGCGCGGCGAGCCGGACGAGCCGGAGCGTGACGACGTTGTCGGGCAGCCGCAGCGCGATCGCCTGCGTCGCCTCGTCGTAGTACCAGGCGATGGCCTCGCGCGGTGCGTTGAACATCCCCCACACCTCGCCGGGTGCGATGGCGTCGTCGTCGAGGATCGCGCGCGCGTTGGACACCTTGTCGGCTGCCACGACGACGAGTGCGTCGGAGTCGACCGAGTAGAGCGCTGCGAGGTAGTCGACCTTGCGCTCGAGCCACGTCGACTCGTCGCGGACCGCACCCGGAGCGCCGTCGGTGCACGCCTCCACGATCCGGCGTACGTCGGACCCGAACTTCTTCTCGATCTTGCGGGGCGAGGTGTGCGGCCCCTGGTCCTCCAGCGCGTCGTGGAGCAGACCCGCGATCGCCTGCGTCTCGTCGCCTCCGCCGAGCCACACGAGTGCCGACACCTCGAGCAGGTGCGCGAGGTAGGGGACCGTCGGCTCGACGCCCTCGGGGGTCTTGCGGAACTGCCGGCGGTGCAGCTTGGCGGCGTAGTCGAGCGCGTCGCGGTAGACCGCGCCGTAGACCGGGTCGAGCTCCTCGGCTGCCATCGCGCGCTCCTGTCGTCGTCGGCTGCGACGAGCCTACGGGCGCGCGCGGGACGATGGGCGGAGGCCGGTCAGACGGGCAGGTGCGCGAGCTTGGCGTCGACGATCACGGGAACGGGGATGCCGGCGGCGGGTCCGGCGCCGGCGACCGACGCGACGAGCCGCACCGAGCCCGGGCCGCCGTGGGCGAGCTCGGGGATGTCGGAGCCGACCGGCGCGGCGGCCGCACCGGGCGCCGTGAGCCGCAGCGAGCCCGGGCCGCCGTGGGCGCTGTCGATCGGGTCGGTGAACGCGGCGATCGCGATCGTGGCAGGTCGGTCGACGGCGGTCGACGTCGCCTGCTGCGCGACGACGGCAGCGGTGCCCGCCGCCACGGCGCCCGCGACCACGATGGCCGACGTCACGACGAGGAGCGTCCTGCGGTGGACGGTCGGGTCCGGCTCGATGCGGGGTGCGACGACGCCGGCGTGGAGGGTGGGGGTGCGGTCCTTCGTGGCCATGGCCATGGTGTGCTCCTGGGTCTCGGTACGCCGCGGGGTGCGGCACACGCAGACGGTCGCGTGCGCCTCTGCAGACCGTCTGGCACGCACGGGGCACAACCGCCCGCGCTGCTGGAGGACGGCTGCAACCGGCGAACATGGGCATTTCTCCCCTCACGGCCGCTGAGCGCGCTCCTTACCGTCGAGGCATGGAGATCTGGACTCTCGGCACGCTCGAGGTGAGCCACGACGAGCGCGCGATCGACCTGCACGGCCACCTCCCGCGGCGCCTGCTCGCGCTGCTGAGCCTCGCGCCCGGCCAGGAGGTGCGCAGCGACGCGCTCGTCGAGGACCTCTGGGGTCTCGACGCACCGGCGAGCGCCGCCTCGACGCTGCAGTCGCACGTGGCACGGTTGCGCCGCGCGCTGCCCGATCCGGCCGCCGTGCGCACCGGGCGGTCGGGCTACCTCCTCGACGTGGACCCCGAGGTGGTCGACGCCGTGCGGTTCGACCGGCTCGTGCGGGAGGGCCACCAGCAGCTGGCGCGGGGCGACGCCGAGGGCGCCGGTCAGCGGCTGCGCTCGGCCCTCGAGCTGTGGCGGGGCGCGCCGTACGCCGAGTTCGCCGGCTGCGCGCCGCTGGAGCAGGAGGCAGAGCGGCTCTCGGCGCTTCGGCTCGATGCGCTCGAGGGCCGCATCTCCGCCGAGCTCTCGCGGCCAGGCGGGGTCGTCCCGGTGGCCGAGCTCGAGGCGCTCGTGCGGTGGCACCCGTTGCGGGAGTCGTTCTGGACGTTGCTCCTCGCGGCGCTGTACCGCGTCGGGCGGCAGGCCGACGCGCTGGCGGCCTACCGCCGGGCCCGCACGCTGCTAGATGAGGAGCTGGGTGTGGAGCCGGGCGCTGCCCTGCAGGAGATGCATCG
>DASSQW010000171.1:0-4892 GCA_035702165.1 Candidatus Nanopelagicales bacterium | reverse complement strand
CGCGTCCCAACCCGGGCATGATGCCCGGTCAGCGTCCCTCCCGCCCGGGTGGTCCCGGCGGCCCCGGCGGCCCCGGCGGTCGTCCGGCCCCCGGCGGGCGTCCCGCGCCCGGCGGCCGCCCCGGCGGCGGCGGTGGCGGCTTCGGCGGTCGTCCCGGCGGTGGCGGTGGCGCCCCCGGTGGCGGCGGTGGCGGTGGCTACGGCGGTCGTCCTGGCGGCGGCGGTGGCGGCTTCGGCGGTCGTCCCGGTGCCGGTGGTCGCGGTACGACGGCCGGCGCGTTCGGCCGTCCCGGCGGCAAGCCCGCGCGCGGTCGCAAGAGCAAGCGCGCCAAGCGCCAGGAGTTCGACAACATGTCGGCGCCCTCCATGGGCGGCGAGGTCCGTCCCATGGGCCAGGGCCAGACGATCCGTCTGGCGCGCGGTTCCTCCCTCACCGACTTCAGCGAGAAGATCAACGTGCCGGCGGGCGTGCTCGTCACCGTGATGTTCAAGCTCGGCGAGATGGTGACCGCCACGCAGTCGCTCTCCGACGACACCCTGATGCTGCTCGGCACCGAGCTGAACTTCGACGTCTCGGTGATCAGCCCGGAGGACGAGGACCGCGAGCTGCTCGAGTCCTACGACCTCGAGTTCGGCGAGGACGAGGGCGACGAGTCCGACCTCCTGCCGCGCCCGCCGGTCGTCACCGTCATGGGTCACGTCGACCACGGAAAGACCCGCCTGCTCGACGCCATCCGGCACACCAACGTGGTGGCCAAGGAGGCGGGCGGCATCACCCAGCACATCGGTGCCTACCAGGTCGTCACCCGCAAGGACACCGACGACCCGCGCCCGATCACCTTCATCGACACCCCGGGTCACGAGGCGTTCACCGCCATGCGTGCCCGTGGTGCCCAGGTCACCGACATCGCGATCCTCGTGGTGGCGGCCGACGACGGTGTGAAGCCGCAGACGATCGAGGCGCTCAACCACGCCAAGGCGGCCGACGTGCCGATCGTGGTCGCGGTGAACAAGATCGACAAGGAGGGCGCCGACCCGGCCAAGGTGCGCGGTCAGCTGACCGAGTACGGCCTCGTGCCCGAGGAGTACGGCGGCGACACGATGTTCGTCGACGTCTCCGCGCGCGCCGGCACCGGGATCGACGACCTGCTCGAGGCCCTCATCCTCACGACCGACGCCGCCCTGGACCTGCGGGCGAACCCGCACCAGGACGCGCAGGGCGTGTCGATCGAGGCGCACCTCGACCGCGGTCGCGGCCCCGTGGCCACGGTCCTCGTCCAGCGCGGCACGCTGCACCCCGGCGACTCGATCGTCGTGGGCGACGCCTACGGCCGCGTCCGCGCGATGCTCGACGAGCACGGCGAGCCGTTGGACGAGGCCGGTCCGTCGCGTCCGGTGCAGGTCCTCGGACTCACGTCGGTCCCAGGCGCGGGCGACAACATGCTCGTGGTCGAGGACGACCGCACCGCCCGTCAGATCGCCCAGACCCGTGCGGCGCGCGAGCGCAACGCGGCGCTGGCGCAGGCGCGCGGCCGCCGCACCCTCGAGGACTTCCTCAAGTCCCTCGAGCGCGGCGAGGTCGAGGAGCTCAAGCTCATCCTCAAGGGCGACGTGTCCGGCTCGGTCGAGGCCCTCGAGTCCGCCCTCGTGGCGATCGAGGTCAGCGACGAGGTCAGCCTGCGCGTCATCGACCGCGGTGTCGGTGCGATCACGCAGAACGACGTCAACCTCGCCGTCGCGTCCGACGCCGTCATCATCGGCTTCAACGTGCGGCCGGCCGAGCGCGTGCAGGAGATCATCGACCGCGAGCGCGTCGACGTGCGCTACTACTCGGTGATCTACCAGGCGATCGACGAGGTCGAGGCGGCCCTCAAGGGTCTGCTCAAGCCGGAGTACGAGGAGGTGGCTCTCGGCACCGCCGAGATCCGCGAGGTCTACCGCTCGAGCAAGTTCGGCAACATCGCCGGCTCGCTCGTGCGCTCGGGCCTCATCCGCCGCAACGCCAAGGCGCGGCTCGTCCGCGACGGTGCGGTCGTCGCGGACAACCTCACCATCGAGTCGCTGCGACGGTTCAAGGACGACGCCACCGAGGTCCGTGAGGGCTTCGAGTGCGGTATCGGCCTCGGCTCGTTCAACGACATCAAGGTCGACGACGTCATCGAGACGTGGGAGATGCGCGAGAAGCCGCGCGTCTGACCGACCGCTCGCCGCAGGAGGACGTCGTGTTCGTGGGCACCCTCGAGCTCGACGTCCTCCTCGGCGACGTACATTCCCTGAAGGACAAGCGCGCCCTGGTGCGACCCGTCCTCGCCGACCTGCGTCGTCAGTACGACGTCGCGGTCGCCGAGGTCGCCCACCAGGACCTCCACCGCCGGGCCGTGCTCGGGGTGGCGGTGGTGTCGGGGGACCCCGCGCACTGCACGGACGTGCTCGACTCGTGCGAGCGGTTCGTCGCCGCACGACCCGAGCTCGACCTGCTGAGCGCGCACCGCACCCTGCGCGACAGCGACGACGACTAGAACCACAGATCTCCGACGGCGTCCGCACGGCGCCTAGGACCCGGAGGAAGGACGCCGCCATGGCCGACCCGGCCCGCGCCCGCAAGCTCGCCGACCGCATCAAGGTCATCGTGGCGGAGATGCTCGAGCAGCGGATCAAGGACCCGCGCGTGGGGTTCGTGACCATCACCGACGCGCGCGTCACCGGCGACCTCCACGACGCCACGGTCTACTACACGGTCTACGGCAGCGACGACGACCGCGCCGGCACGGCTGCCGCGCTCGAGAGCGCGAAGGGCGTGCTGCGCAGCGAGATCGGCCGGCAGACCGGTGTCCGGTTCACGCCGACGCTGACCTTCGTGGCCGACGCCATCCCGGAGAACGCGCTGGCGATCGAGGACCTGCTGCGCACCGCAGCGGCGGCCGACGCCGAGGTGCACGAGAAGGCGGCGAGCGCGGCCTACGCCGGCGACGCCGATCCCTACAAGAAGCCGCGCGAGCTCGACGAGGACGACGAGGAGCTCTCGTCGTGAGCTGGACGTCGCCGCCCGCGGAGACCGACTGGGACGCCGCGGTCGCTGCGCTCACGTCGGGGGAGAAGGTGCTGCTGCTGGCGCACGTCTCGCCCGACGCCGACGCGCTCGGCTCCGCTCTCGCGGTGGGTCTCGCGCTCGAGGCGCGCGGCGTCGACGTCGTCGTGTCCTTCGGCGACGAGCCCTTCGCGCTCCCGCGCGTCCTGCGCTCGCTGCCCGGGCAGCACCTCCTCGTCGCGCCGGAGTCGGTCACCGACCACCCGGTGGTCGCGTCCTTCGACGTGAGCTCGATCGAGCGGCTCGGCGTCCTGCGCGCCACCGCCGAGGCGGCGGCGTCGTTCCTCGCGGTCGACCACCACGCCTCCTACACCGGATTCGCCCCCTTGTCGCTCGTCGACGTGAAGGCGCCCGCGACCGCGGTGCTCGCGCTCGAGCTCGTCGACCGTCTCGGAGTCGAGCTCACCGACGACATCGCCACCGCCGTCTACTCCGGCATGGTCACCGACACCGGCTCGTTCAAGTACGTCGGCACCACGCCGGAGACCCACGAGGTCGCCGCGCGCCTGCTGCGCACCGGTATGCGCCACGACCTCGTCGCGCGCCACATCTACGACGACGAGCCGTTCGCCGCGCTGCGCCTGCTCGGTGCGGCCCTCGACCGCGCGGTGCTCGAGGAGGAGGCGGTCGGCGGACTCGGCCTCGTGTGGACGGTCGTGCCCGCTGCCGACCGTGCCGCCCTCGGGCTCCCGCTCGACGCCGTCGAGCGCGTCATCGACGTCCTGCGCATCGCGACCGAGGCCGAGATCGCCGGCGTGCTCAAGCAGGACGACACCGGAGCGTGGCGCGTCTCGCTGCGCAGCAAGGGCCAGGTCGACGTCGCGGCGGTCGCGATGTCGCTCGGTGGCGGCGGGCACCGCTACGCCGCGGGCTTCACCGGTCACGGCGAGCCGGGCGAGGTGCTGCGCTCGGTGCGCACCGCGCTCGACAAGGCCCCGCACCTGCCGGCCTGACCGTGGCGCGCGGCCCCCGCGAGCGCACGGCGCCGGACTCGCTCGTCGTCGTCGACAAGCCGGCCGGCGTGACGTCGCACGACGTCGTCGCCCGCGTCCGCCGGCTGGCCGGCACCCGCAAGGTCGGGCACGCCGGCACCCTCGACCCGATGGCGACCGGAGTGCTCCTCGTCGGAGTCGAGCGCACCACGCGCCTGCTCGGCCACCTCGCGCTCACCGACAAGGCCTACTCCGCGACCGTGCGCCTCGGCGTCACGACCGTGACCGACGACGCCGAGGGCGAGACCGTCTCCGTCGTCGACGCGTCCGGCGTCCCGCTCGACCAGGTCGAGACCGCACTCGTCGCGCTGCGCGGCGACATCCAGCAGCGGCCGTCGGCGGTCAGCGCCATCAAGGTCGACGGCGTGCGGTCCTACAAGCGCGTGCGCGACGGCGAGGACGTCGAGCTCCCCGCCCGGCCCGTCACGGTGTCCAGGCTCGAGGTCGTCGAGGTCCGTCGCGACGAGGGCGTGCTCGACCTCGACGTCGAGGTCGAGTGCAGCACCGGCACCTATGTCCGCGCGCTCTCGCGCGACCTCGGCGCCGCGCTGGGCGTCGGCGGTCACCTCACCGCGCTGCGCCGGACCCGCGTCGGCGCTTTCGGCCTCGACCGCGCCCGCACCCTCGACGAGCTCACCGAGTCGTTCGACGCCGTCCCGCTCGTCGATGTGGTGCGCGACTCGTTCGGCGTCGTCGAGGTCGACGCCTCGGACGTCGACCCCGTGCTGCACGGAGGACGCGTGGAGTCGGCGTACGCAGGCCCCTCCCCGGTCGGCGTGGTCGACCCCGATGGCCGGATCCTCTCCCTCGCGG
>DASSQW010000170.1:0-8439 GCA_035702165.1 Candidatus Nanopelagicales bacterium | reverse complement strand
GGTGTCGGAGACCACGGTGAGATGCGGCGCAACACGGTGGTGCGACCCGAGCTCGGCGTCGTCGAGCTTGTCGGTCATCACCTCGCCGAGAGCGAGCGCCATCAGCTGCTCGTGGCCGAGACCGGCCGCGCGCCGTGCCCGGTCGAACGCGCCGCAGGTGCAGGAGTCTGCGGGGCTCGACGTGGCGACGCAGTCGACGTCGTGCACGACGTCGCCGATCGCCTCCGTGGCGATCTGACGCGCGGCCACCTCGAGGGCGGTCTTCGTCGCGGCCGCCGCCTCCGGCGTGAGCCAGCCCTGGATGCGGAACATCGACCCGGCCTCGACGATCGAGAGCCGCTGGTGCTCGAAGGCGAACAACGCCTCCTCGGTGGTGCCGTCCGGGTCGATGGCCAGGCGCATCTGCGAGACAGCGCGGTTCACGACCCGGACGTCGTGCTCCCGCGCCAGCGGAACCAGGAGATCGAGCGCCTCCTCGCGCGCGACCGGCGTGTCGGTGCGCGACGAGCGGCGCAGCACGTCGGTGACACCGAGCGTGAGCGGGCGCACCGCACCGCCGGTGATGTCGCCGGCCAGCCACAGATCGGCGACGCGGGTCGAGTGCGTGTCGAGGTCGCGCCCGCGGGCCACGACAGCCTTCGCCTCGGTCGGGGACATCCCCGCCGCGCGCTCGAGGAACCGTGCGGTGGAGGCGTAGGTGCCGGCGATGAGCTTCCCGCGGACGCTGCCGCTCACCCGCTCCAGGCGCCCCGTGGCGACCGTGGCCGACGCCGATGCACGATCGACGGCGCCGTGCAGGTCGAGCGTGAGCGACTCGAGGAGGTCGCCGGGAAGCTCCGCGAGCAGGGACGGATCCGCGGCCAGCGCCGTCGCGATCGCAGCCGTCACCTCACGCGCGTGCCCGGCCATGCGGACGAGCCCGGCCGCCGTCATCGGCGTCCGGATCGAGTCCACGATCGAGCACATGCTGGCAACCTAGCGAGAGGGTCCGACAGCGTCCGTCCGCCGAGATCCGATGCGCCCCAAGGACTATCTTGTGCCCTATCCACAATCCGACAGCTACCGCGCGTCGTCCACAGTGCGCTGTCGACGGCTCGACATGGGCCGCTGGTACGTGCCTCGACTCGGCCGCTAGCTCTGCTTGAAGACGACGTGCAGGAGCTCCAGCGCTTCCGGCCAGCGGGGCACCTCGAAGCCCCAGATGAGGGCGAGCACAACGCCGCGGTCCTCGCGGACGTCGTCGAGAGCGAGGCTTGCCGCCGCCGCCGTCGCCGCAGGTCCACCGGCCCAGCGCACGAGGATGTTGATGCCGTCGTCGGTCACCCCGAACCCGATGCCCGGGTAGGAACGGCCGAGAGCCGCGAGCGCGCCGTTGCTCACGAGCCCGAGCAGCTCGGGCAGCGCGGCGTCGGCGGCGCAACCTGCGACGGCACCCAGTGCCCAGCCTGGAGGCGCCGCGAGCTCGTTCATCCGTTCAGGATCCTGGCGTCGTGGGGGAGGTGCCACCGCGATATCGGGTCGAGTCCTCGCCCGTCCGCCGACGAGCGTGCTGTCGTCGGACCGATCTCGCTCTACCCCCAGTTGAGGGCCACGAGCAGCAGCGTGATCGCCGAGCTGCTCGCGACGACCGTCGCGAGCAGCACCATCGGCCGTCCGCCCTGCCATGCGTACATCGCCAGCGCCACGAGACCGCTGCCGAGGTAGTTGAGCAGGAGCATCAGGCCCGCCAGCCACAGCAGCGCGAAGTTGCCCCCGGGCTCGAGGTCGCCATCGGGCTGGAGGCTCTCCAGGTGCAGCGCTAGCACATGGATGCCGTACCAGGCGATGAGCAGCGGTGCCGCGAGCGCCGCCAGGACGGCCGCGCCCCGCGCGACGACCGTCGGCCAGGACCGGGGCAGCCGCAGCGACGACGCTTCCTGCACGACATGATCCTGCCTCACGTCGCACCCGCGCGGCACCAGCCGCTCCGACGACGGCCGGTCGATGCGGGGGCGTCCGTTACGTTGGCTGCGTCCCGTCCCGAACCGCAGGAGGGCTCGTGCTTCAGGGTTCAGAACCGGTCGCGTTCCTTCCGTCGACCGACCTCGACCGCTCGGCGGCGTACTTCGGCGATGTCCTCGGCCTCGAGCTCGTCGACCGTTCGCCGTTCGCCTGCGTCTTTCGCGTGGGCGGTCACACGCTCCGCGTCACGCGGGTGGACGACCTGCGGCCGCAGCCGTTCACCGTCTTCGGGTGGCTCGTGACCGACCTCCGCGCCACGCTCCTCGGGCTGCGCAGCCGAGGCGTCCCCACGCTGCGCTACGACGGCATGGGTCAGGACGACGACGACATCTGGACGACTCCGGGCGGCGATCGCGTGGCCTGGTTCTCAGATCCTGACGCGAACGTGCTCTCGCTCACGGAGCTGGCCGCGCGCTGAACCGCGCAGCTCAGAGGTCGCTGACGACGACGTCGAGGCGGCGTGCGCTGCCGGCCCTCGGCTTCTCGGCCAGCTCGACCACGACACCCATCGAGGTGCAGGCGTCGGCGAGGTCGTCGGCGTCGCGCGGGTCGACGGCGGATTCGAGCCAGTGGCGCAGCAGCCGACCCTTGGTGGCCTTGTTGAAGTGCGAGACGACGGCGCGCGAGCCGTCGGGCAGCTGCTGCAGCACGCGGACGGCGACGGTGCGCGACGCGACGTCGCCCGTCGGCCTCCACATGGCGGCGTACGTGCCCGAGCGCAGGTCGACCACCAGCCCTCGGCCCGCGGCCTCGGGCAGCGCGACGGCGAGCGGATCGCGCCACACCGAGGGGATGGTGCCGAGCCCGGGAAGCACGACGTCGCCCGAGAGCCGGTACGCCGGGATCCGGTCGCCGAGGCGCAGTGCGCCGAACAGGGCGCTGGCGACGACGACGCTGCGCTGCGCGCGACGCTTCGCAGCGGCATCGAGCGAGGCGAGGTCGAGGGCGTCGTAGAGCACTCCGGTGTAGATCGACGACGCCGTCGCGGTCGGTGCGGTCTCGAGCGCGGCGTCGCGGGTGATCTCGTCGGTCTGGCGCGGGGAGAGCTTGAGCACCTCGAGCGCCCGCGCCGGGTCCGACGACGCCAGCGACACGAGGGCATCGAGCACGTCCTCGCGCGTCGACGTCAGCCCCGGGAACGAGAGCGCCTCGAGGTCGAGGGCCTTGCCGCGACGCGGCGCGGTCTTGCCCTCCGAAGGCGGCAGCAGCACGAGCACGCGACGCATCCTGTCGGACGCCGTGCCGCTGCGCGCTATCGGGCTGCCGCGCGCCGGGAGCGCACGTAGGTTGGCCCGGTGACCCGCCGACGTCTGCGCGCGATGACCCGTCAGGGCGACGCGCTGCGCGCCGGGTTCCAGGCGGTGCGCGACGAGCAGGGCGTCCCTGCCGCGTTCCCGCCGGACGTCCTCGCAGAGGCGGCGGAGTCCGCTCGGGACCCGCACCCGGCGCTGCGGTCGAAGAAGCGGCGCGACCTCACCGACGTCCCCTTCGTCACCATCGACCCGGCGGGCGCCACCGACCTCGACCAGGCCGTGCACCTCAGCCGCCAGGGCACCGGTTTCCGCGTGCAGTACGCCATCGCCGACGTCGCCGCGTTCGTGCGTCCCGGCGGCGCGCTCGACCAGGAGACCCACCGCCGCGGCGTCACGCTCTACAGCCCCGACCTGCGCACGCCGCTGCACCCTCCGGTGCTCTCCGAGGACGCCGCGAGCCTGCTGCCCGACGTCGAGCGCCCCGCCGTCGTCTGGCGCATCGATCTGGACTCGACCGGCCTGCCCGTGGAGGTCGACGTCGAGCGCGCGCTCGTCCGCAGCCGCGCCCAGCTGTCGTACGCCGAGGTGCAGAAGGCGCTCGACGAGGACACGGCCGACGAACCGCTGCGGCTGCTGCGCGAGGTGGGAGTGAAGCGCCAGGCGCTCGAGGTCGCCCGGGGCGGCATCGACGTACGCGTGCCCGACCAGGAGATCCTCGACGACGGCCCGGGCTATCGCCTCGCGCTGCGCGCACCGCTGCCGGTGGAGTCGTGGAACGCCCACATCTCGCTGCTGACCGGGATGTGCGCGGCGCGGATGATGCTCGACGCCGGCGTCGGCATCGTGCGCACCATGCCGCCGCCCGCGGCCGAGGACTACGAGCGCCTCCGGCGTACTGCGGCCGGCCTCGAGATCGGCTGGCCGCGCGACATGTCCTACGCCGAGCTCGTCCGCGACCTCGACCCGCGGACGCCGGCGCACGCGGCGTTCCTCAACCTCGTCACGGTGCTGCTGCGCTCGGCTGGCTACACGCAGGTCACCGCCCCTGTCGGCGACGACGAGCCGGACGTCCTGCGCCACGCCGCCGTCGCCGCGGCGTACGCGCACGTGACCGCGCCGCTGCGCCGCCTCGTCGACCGCTACGGCACCGAGTGCTGCCTCGCCGTCGCGGCGGGGGAGGAGGTGCCGGCGTGGGTGCTGGAGGCGCTGCCCGTGCTGCCCGAGGAGATGCGCTCGGCCGACCAGCGGGCCCGCGCGCTCGACCGCGCCTGCGTCGACCTCATGGAGGCGGTGATCCTCGAGCAGCACGTCGGCGAGGAGTACGTGGGCGTCGTCGTCGACGAGCGCAAGGACTACGACGCCGTGCAGCTGCACTGGCCCGCCGTACGCGCCCACGCCGTGCCCGGCGGTCTCGGTCTCGGCAAGCGCGTCACGGTGCGCCTCGTCGAGGCCGACCCGTCACGCCGCCGCGTGCAGTTCGCCCCGGCCTGACCGTCGGCGCTACCCTCGTCCCGCAGACGAGTCGGCCGGGCGGCCGCGGTGGCTCCTCCGGGAGCGCTGAGGAAAGTCCGGACTCCGAAGGGCAGGGTGGTGGCTAACAGCCACCCGGGGCGACCCGCGGGACAGTGCCACAGAGAACAGACCGCCACCGGAGACGGTGGTAAGGGTGAAACGGTGGTGTAAGAGACCACCAGCGCGGCGGGTGACCGTCGCGGCTCGGCAAACCCCACCCGGAGCAAGGTCAAGAGGGAGGCGCGAGCCTCCTGCGCAGGCGTTCGAGGACGGCCCGTCCGAGCCTGCGGGTAGACCGCACCGAGGTCGCTGGTGACAGCGGCCCCAGATGGATGGTCGCCCCCGGTCTCACGACCGGGACAGAATCCGGCTTACAGGCCGGCTCGTCTGCACACGGGCACGACGCCGCCCATCCTCCTGACAACCGGATACGGCGGAGCGATACTGCCCGCTATGCCCCTGCTCGAGCGCGGCGAGGCCATGGCAGCGCTGCACGAGTACGCCGCGGCCGCGGTGGCTGGCCGTGGCAGCGTCGTGCTGGTCAGCGGCGAGGCCGGTGTCGGGAAGTCCAGCCTGCTCGAGCATCTCGAGGCCGGCACGCCCGACCTGCGCTGGCTGCACGGATCGTGCGACGGCGTGTTCACGCCACGTCCGCTCGCGCCGCTGTTCGACATCGCCGGCGAGCTGGGAGGCGATCTCCTCGCCGCGTGTGCCGGCGAGGCGCCGCGCGACCACCTGTTCCGGCAGCTGCTGGCGGTGCTGATCGACGCCGGGCCCTGTGCCGTCGCGATGGAGGACATCCACTGGGCCGACGAGTCGACCCTCGACCTGGTCGCGTTCCTCGGTCGCCGCGTGCGCGACCTCCCGATCCTGTTCGTCTGCACGTATCGCGATGATGCGATCGACTCCGGCCACCCGCTGCGGTTGGTGGTGGGGGATCTCGCGTCCTCCCGCTCCACGCGCCGGGTCAGCCTGGGGCCGCTCTCGGAGGCGGCGGTGCACGCGATGGCCGAGGGCTCGGGCGTGCCGCCCGAGGAGCTGTTCCGACTGTCCGGCGGCAATCCCTTCTTCGTCAGCGAGGTGCTGGCATCGGGCGCCGTCGGCGTGCCCGAGTCCGCACGCGATGCGGTGCTGGCACGGCTGGTCCGGCTCTCGCCGAGCGGGCGGCGGCTGGCGGACGTGGCGGCCCTGCTGGGCGCGCGCCTGGATCCCACGACGTTGGCGGCGCTGGTCCCCGACGCGAGCATCGACGACCTCATCCGCTGCGGGCTCGTCGTCTCGGACGCCGACGGTCTGCGCTTCCGCCACGAGCTCGGGCGGCGGGCGGTCGAAGGAGCCGTTCCGGTCCACCGTCGCCGTGAGATCCACGCCGCCGCGCTCGAGCTGCTCGCGCCCGACGAGCGCTCGGACAACGCCTACCTCGCGTATCTCGCCGAGGGTGCGCAGGACCCCGGCGCGGTGGCACGGTTCGCGCTCCGCGCAGCCTCGGACGCTGCTGCACTCGGTGCGCACCGGGAGGCGGCGCAGCAGTACGAACGCGCCCTGCGATTCGCGGACCGGGCTGATGCCGGCGGCGTCGCCGAGCTCTACGACCTGCTCGCCCGCGAGGCGGCGCTCACCGATGCCTGGGATCGCGCCGCGACCGCGGGCGAGCGGGCGTGGCAGGCGTGGCAGGAGCTGGGCGACGTGCGTCGTGAGGGGCGGGCTCTGAGCAACCTGTCCCGCGCCATGTGGCGCCTGTGCCGTCCCGAGTCGGCGCTGTACGCCGCCCTGTCGGTCGAGCTGCTCGAACCGCTCGGAGCCACCGAGGAGCTGGCCTGGGCCTACGCGGGTGTCGCCAAGTCCGCCGCTGAGATGCGCAGCGATGCGGATGCCGGAATCGCGATGGCCCGAGATGCGCAGCGGATGGCCGACGAGCTCGGCCGGCCAGACATCGTCAGCGACGCGCTCAACTCCGAAGCCTGCGTCCGCGCGGCCGCCGGCCAGGAGTGGGAACCGACGTTGCGCAGGGCCTTGGCCGTGGCGCTCGGCTCCGGGGCCGAGGACGCTGCCGGCCGCGCCTACGCCAACCTGTGGCTGCTCCTCGCCGAGGAGAACCGGCTGCCGGAGTGCGAGCAGGTCCTCGACGAGGGGACCCGGTACTGCGACGAGCACGACCTCGGCACCTATGCCTGCTGCCTGCGGGCGGGCCGCGCGAGATGGCTGCTCGCACGGGGTCGGTGGGACGAGGCCGTCACGACGGCGCGGCCCCTGCTGTTCAGCGACGTCTCCTCGCCCGCCAACAAGACGATGCTGGCCACGACGATCGGCACGGTCCTCGCCCGCCGCGGAGACCCGATGGGTCGGGACGTGCTCGCGTCCGCTCACGACAACGCCGTGCGTTCGGAGGAGCGGGGCTGGCTGCTCGAGGTCCTCCCCGCGTGGGCCGAGCTGCTGTGGCTGGCAGGGGATGACGACGCGTCACGCGCCGCCATCTCGACCGCCGTGGCGGCCCTCGACGGACGTACGGCGCGCCCGGCCGGCTCGCTCGCGGTCTGGTGCCGTCGGCTCGGCCTGCCGGCCCCCGAGCACGCAGCCGGTGCGGCCCACGACCCTGCCGGCATGTCGCTGGCCGGCGACTGGCGCGGCGCCGCGGCACGGTGGGACGAGATGGGGATGCCGTACGACGCAGCCCTGGCCTGCCTCGACTCGGAGACCGCCGACGGGATGAACGAGGCGGCCCGCCGCTTCGACGCGCTCGGCGCCGCCGCCGCCGTGGTTGCGACGCGGCGACGGATGCGCGTGCTCGGCCTGCGCCCGTCGTCCCACGGCCCCAACGCCATGACCCGGGCGCATCCTCTCGGGCTGACTCGCCGCGAGGCCGACGTACTGGACGGTCTGACCGCGGGTCGCACGAACGCGGAGATCGCCGCTTCGCTCGTCCTGTCGCCGCGGACCGTCGACCACCACGTCTCCTCCCTGCTGGCGAAGCTGGGGGTCGCGTCCCGCGCGCAGGCCGTCGCCGTAGCCGGCCGCGCCGTCGGCGCGCGCGATGCCGCAGAACCGAGGTAGGTGGGTCGAGATCGGGAATTGGGCAGCTCCTACGGATCTGTTCCGCGAAGCCGGTTCCTAGCCTCGCGGGATGAACCTCACCGCCAGGGCCAAGGCCGCCCTCCTCACCTCCGCTGCTCTCGTCATTGCAGGGACTCTGGGACCGACCACGGTCGCTCGTGCCGAGCCCTCCTCTCGTGTGCCGGCCTGCATCTGGGCACCGACGGGCACCGATCTGCACCGCTTCTTCGACGTGACGACATCCCTGGTCATCCCCGGGGGCTGCGACCACGTGCTCTCCGGCGCCCGCTGGTCGACGCCGGACTCCTTCTACGTCGCTCGCTCGTGGGAGCACATCCCACCCGGTTACGTACCGGACAGCCCGACTCCGCTGGCCGAGCTGGAGAAGCATCTGACCAGGGTCGCCTTCATCGTCGACGAGGGGACTCCGAACGAGTTCCGGGTGCAGCGGACGGCCAGCCAGCTGGAGTGGGTGGTGCGCGATTGGCAGGAGGTCTACCCCGACGACCCGGACTGGGTGTTCGCCGACATGGGAACGCACATCACGATCCGTCCTCTCTCGATCGGCATGCACACGATCCGGGGCGTGTTCAGCATTGATGCGCCGGCCTGCGACGGCACC